>NZ_JBGCBY010000008.1:0-326111 GCF_041262165.1 Streptacidiphilus sp. MAP12-16 | reverse complement strand
GGAGCCAACCGTGGTTGGTTGGCGACCGACGACAACGCGGCAAGCGGAGTCGCAGGGCGTCGCGAGCCCGGCCTAGATCTTCAGCACCCTCCTAGGAGGGTGCTCCTCCCCCCACCTCTCGCCCTCGCCCTTCCTTGTCGACGGAGACAAAGCGTGACCACCCTTCTGCTGGCCGCGGACGCGGTCCTCCCCCACAGCAACAGCGATGCCAGACTCCTCACCGCCATGCTGCTCGGCATAGCTGTGATCGTCGTCCTCATCACCTGGCTGAAGCTGCATCCCTTCCTGGCGCTGACGCTCGGCTCCGGAGTCCTCGCGGCCGTCGCCGGAGTGCCCTTCGACAAGCTGATGACCAGCTTCTCCACCGGTTTTGGCGCCACCGTCACCAGCGTCGGGCTGCTGATCGGACTCGGCGCGATGCTCGGCAAGCTGCTCGCCGACTCGGGCGGCGCCGCCATCATCGCGGACACCGTGCTGGCACGGTCCGGGCCGCGCAGCCTGCCCTGGGCGATGGCCCTCATCGCCGCGCTGGTGGGACTGCCGCTGTTCTTCGAGATCGGCGTGGTGCTGCTGGTCCCGATCGTGGTGCTGGTCGCCCGGCGCGGCAACCTGCCGCTGATGCGGGTGGGCATCCCGGCCCTGGCCGGCCTCTCCGTGCTGCACGGGCTGGTGCCGCCGCACCCCGGCCCGCTGGTCGCCGTCTCCGCGCTGCACGCGAACCTGGGCGTCACGCTGGCCCTCGGCCTGCTCGTCGCCGTGCCCACCCTGGTCGTCGCGGGACCCCTGTTCTCCCGTGTCGCCGAGCGCTGGGTCGGCCCGCTGGAGCTGCCGGCCGCCGTCAACTCCGCGGCCACCGACCCCGCAGCCACCGACCGCGCAGTCGCCGACCCCGCGGCCGCCGACCCCGCGGCGGACGGCGAGCCGCGCCGCGCCCCGAGCTTCGGCGCGACCCTGGCCACCATCCTGCTCCCGGTCGTGCTGATGCTCGGCAAGGCCCTGGTGGACATCGTCGTCGACAACCCCAAGGCCACCCCGCAGCGGATCCTCGACTTCGTCGGCTCCCCCCTGATCGCCCTGCTGCTGGCCGTCCTGGTCGCCATGGTCACCCTCGGCCGGGCTGCGGGCTTCAGCCGGGGGAAGATCTCCGCGACCACCGCCGCGTCGCTCGGTCCCGTCGCCGGGATCGTCTTCATCGTCGGTGCGGGCGGCGGGTTCAAGCAGACCCTGGTGGACTCGGGCGTCGGCGGCGCGGTCAGCAGCTGGGCCACCCATCTGCACATCTCGGCCCTGCTGCTGGGCTGGCTGATCGCCGTGCTGATCCGGCTGGCCACCGGCTCGGCGACGGTCGCCACCATCACCGCCGCCGGGATCGTCGCCCCGCTGGCGGTGGGGATGAGCTCGACCCACACCGCGCTGCTGGTGCTGGCGATCGGTGCCGGATCGCTGTTCTTCTCCCACGTCAACGACGCCGGATTCTGGCTGGTGAAGGAGTACTTCGGAATGAGCGTGGGCCAAACGCTGAAGTCCTGGTCGGTGATGGAGACGGTCATCTCCGTCGTCGCGATCGCCCTGATCATGCCGTTGAGCCTGCTGCTCTGACCCCGCCTCCGCAAAGGCGACGTCAGCGGCCCTGCTCCGGAAGGCTTCCGGAGCAGGGCCGCTGACGCAGTTCGGGACCGGTCAGCCGACGGCCGAGGCCAGTCGTCCCAGCACCTCGTTGTGGATCCGGTTGAGGCCCTTGGGAGCGAAGGTCCGCTCGAAGAAGCCGCCGATGCCGCTCGCGCCGGTCCAGGTGGTCTCGACGACGACCTTGGCCTTGCCCTCGCCGGCCGGGGTCACCGTCCAGGTGATGACCATGCTGGAGTTGGCGTCGGTCTCCACCAGCCGACCGGGGGACGGCTCGGTGACGGTGAACAGGCAGTCGCGCACCCGCTTCTCGGTGGCCTGGAGCTTCCAGTGGACGACCGTCCCCGCGCCCTTGCCGCCCTCGCGGACCTGGTACTCGCTGTACTGCGCGGGCAGCAGCCCCTGCCTGGTCTTCTCGTAGTCGGCCAGCGCGTCGAAGACCTGCTCCGGCGAGGCGTCCAGCACCCGCTCGGTGACCGCGTAAACCTGGCCCATGGTCGTACTCCTCCTGCTCACTGTGCGCTCACGTGCTTGCGCCTCAGCCAACCACCGCAAGCCGCGCCGTCCAAACCGGACCGCCCGACGTGACCGTGGGGACGCGCGGAAAGCGGACGGCCTCTTCCACCGGCCGGAGCAAGCCCCCTAGCCTGGGCGCGTGACCGATCCCCGCGTCCTCACCGTACGACCCACCCCGGACAGCTACGCCTGGACCTTCGGCGGGGCGGCCCCGATCGCCCGGATCACGCCGGGCACGGTGCTCGACGTGTTCACCGAGGACTGCTTCGCCGGGCGGGTGACCTCCGAGAAGACCCTGGTCTCCGAGGTCTGCGAGTTCCCGTTCCTGAACCCGCAGACGGGCCCGTTCTTCGTCGAGGGCGCCGAGGTCGGCGACACCCTCGCGGTCCACTTCGTCTCGGTCGAACCCGCCCGCGACTGGGCCGCGTCCACCACCGTCCCGCTGTTCGGCGCGCTCACCTCCACGCACACCACCGCCACCCTGCAACCGCCGCTCCCGGAGACCGTCTGGATCTGGCAACTGGACCGCGAGCGCCGCACCTGCCTGTTCTCGGCCCGCGACAACGGGATCCAATTGGAACTGCCGATGGACCCGATGCACGGGACCGTCGGCGTCGCGCCCGCCAATCTCGAGGTCCGCTCCGCGCTCGTCCCCGACGCCCACGGCGGCAACCTCGACACACCGGAGATGCGCGCGGGCGTCACCTGCTACCTGGGCGTCAACGTCGAAGGCGCGCTGTTCAGCCTCGGCGACGGCCATGCCCGCCAGGGGGAGGGCGAGACCTGCGGGGTCGCCGTGGAGTGCGCCATGAACACCGTCGTCATCGTCGAGCTGCTGAAGGGCGTCGCCACCCCGTGGCCGCGCCTGGAGTCCGACACCCACATCATCTCCACCGGCTCCGCCCGCCCGCTGGAGGACGCCTTCCGGATCGCCCAACACGACCTGGTGCAGTGGCTGGTGCGCGACTACGGCTTCTCCGCCATGGACGCCTACCAGTACCTCTCGCAGGCGGTCGAGTCCCCGCTCGCCAACGTCTGCGACACCAACTACACGGCCGTCGCCAAGGTCCGCAAGAGCTGGCTGCCGAGCGCCTCGCCGCACTCCGGCCTGCACGCCCAGCTTCGGGAGCGGGCCACCGCCCTGCGATGATGCGGGGCATGACGACAACCTGGGACGCCACCGCCTTCGACGCGTTCGAGCGACGCGGCTGGGTCGGCCGCACCGAGGCGTACGAGAACGGCTTCGCCCGGATGACGGCGCACACCGTGGCGCCGCTGCTCGACGCGGCCGGCGTCAGCGCCGGAACCTCCGTGCTGGACGTGGGCACGGGGCCCGGTGTGGTGGCCGCGGCCGCGCTGGCGCGCGGTGCGCGGGTGAGCGCCGTCGACGCCTCTCCGGAGATGGCCGCCCGAGCGGCCACGGCCTGCCCCGGCGCCGAGGTGCACACCGCAGCCCTGCCCGAACTACCGTTCGCCGATGCGTCGTTCGACGCCGTCGTGGGCAACTTCGTGATCAACCACCTCGGCGACCCCGCCGCCGGGCTGGCCGAGCTGCGGCGCGTGCTGCGCCCCGGCGGACGCCTGGCACTCACCTGCTGGGAGCGCACCCTGATGCGAGCGACGGCCGTGTTCGGCGAGTCCGTCGCCGAGGCCGGCATCCCTCACCCGTCCGACCTGCCCAGTACCGGCCCGTTCCTCGCGGGCGCCGAGGACCGCGCCGTCGCCTTCGCCGCTCTGCTCGCCGCGGCGGGCCTCGCGGACACCGAGGCCCGCCGCGTCGAGTGGCTGCACCGGGTGGACCCGGACGTGTGGTGGGGTTCCGTCGTCGGGGGCACCCCCATCACCGGCTCGCTCATCGCCCGGCAGTCCGCGGCCACGGCTGCCGCGGTCAAGCGCCACTACGACGACGCGGTCGCTCGGTACGCCGTCCCCGGGACGGGCCTGGTCGACCTTCCCGCCGTCGCCGTCCTCGGCACCGGCCGCCGCCGTCCGGACGCATCCGACGCTTTCGGCGCCTTCGGCGCTTCCAGGCCGGGGGACACCTGATGCAGCAGGGACGCAGCGCGGACGAGCTGCTGGACATCGTCGACGACCAGGACCGGGTCGTGGGCCAGGCCCTGCGCGGGGAGGCCACCGCCCGGCGGCTGCGCCACCGCTGCGTCTTCGTCCTCGCCCGGGACCCGGAGGACCGGATCTTCGTCCACCGCCGCACCGCCGAGAAGCTGGTCTTCCCGTCCCTGTACGACATGTTCGTCGGCGGGGTGGTGGGCGCCGGGGAGTCCTACGACGAGGCCGCCGGGCGGGAGGCCGAGGAGGAACTCGGCGTCACCGGCCTGTCCCCCACCCCGCTCTTCCGCTTCCTCTACGAGTCGCGGGACCACACCTGGTGGTCCGCCGTCTACGAGACCCGCACCCCGGCCGACGTCTCCCCGCAGGCCGACGAGGTCGCCTGGCACGCCTTCCTGACCGAGGCCGAACTGACGGCGCGCCTCCCGGAATGGACCTGGGTCCCGGACGGCCTCGCCGCCTGGCAGCGGCTCACCCTCTGGCGCTCGGGGTCGGGATCCTGACTGCGTCGCGGGCGCGCCCTCTTCCTACCGGTGGGTAGCCGGGGTACAGTAACCGCCACCACCCCCGTCGGCGTCGGGAGCCGCCACGACGGGTCGGGTGGATTTTTCTCTGGCGTGGCGTCACATCTGACGAGCCCGACCCAGAGCACTCGCAGCACTCTTGTTTCACACGGTGACCTCAGTCGCGCCGTGCCCCCCTCATCTCTTTGTCGCGCGACCGCCGGAGCGGAACGGCGGGCGCGGCGCTCCCCGAGGAGTCTTGATCATGGCTGAGCACACCCCTCTCTTTCCCGTCGTCGCCGTCGTCGGCCTGGGCACCATGGGTGCCGGGATCGCCGAGATCGCGGCGCGCAGCGGGCGCCGGGTGATCGGTGTCGAGCTGGACGCCGCCGCGGCCGAGGCCGCCCGACACCGCATCGAGGAGTCCACGGCGCACTCCGTCGAACGCGGGCGGATCACCGCGGACGAGCGCACCGAGCTGCTGGAACTGATCACGGTCACCCACCGGCTCGCCGGCGCCGCGGAGGCCCAGCTCGTGATCGAGGAGATCCCGGAGCAGCTGGAGCTCAAGCGCGAGCTGTTCGCCGAGCTGGACCGGATCTGCCCGCCGGAGACTGTCCTGGCGACCGGCACCACCGCGCTGTCGGTGACCAGGATCGCCGCGGCGACCCAGCGGCCGGAGCGGGTGATCGGCCTGCACTTCTTCAACCCGGCGCCGGTGATGCAGCTGGTCGAGGTGGTCCGCACGGTGCTGACCGGCACGGATGTCGCGGAGGCCGCGGCGGAGTTCTCGCGGAGCCTCGGCAAGTCGCCGGTCGCGGCGGGCGACCGCGCCGGCTTCATCGTCAACGGGCTGCTGTTCGCCTACCTGAACCAGGCCGCCGCGATGTTCGAATCCCGCTATGCGACCCGCGAGGACATCGACGCGGCGATGCGACTGGGCTGCGGCCTGCCGATGGGCCCGCTGGCACTGCTCGACCTGATCGGCGTCGACACCGCGAAGACCGTGCTGGAGGCGATGTACGCGCAGTCGCACGACCGGCTGCACGCCCCCGCCCCGATCCTGGGCCAGCTGGCCGCGGCCGGACTACTCGGCCGCAAGACCGGGCGCGGCTTCTACGCGTACGCCGCCCCGGGTTCCTCGCAGGTGGTCGCCGAGGACCACAGCGGGAGCGAGGCGAAGGCCGCCGGCCGTGAGGTGCGCACTGTCGGCGTGTGCGGCTCCGGGACCATGGCGACGGGCATCGCAGAGGTGTTCGCCAAGGCCGGCTACGCCGTCACGCTGGTGGCGCGCAGCCAGGAGAAGGCGGACCGGGCGAAGGCCGCACTGGGCACCTCGCTGGAGCGGATGGTCAGCAAGGGCCGGCTGAGCGAGGCGGACCGGGACGCGGCGCTGGCGCAGGTGACGGCGAGCGGCTCGCTGGAGGACCTGGCCGATGCCGACCTGGTGCTGGAGGCGGTGGCCGAGGACCTCGTGGTGAAGCAGGAGCTGTTCGCAACCCTGGACAAGATCTGCAAGCCGGGCGCGGTGCTGGCGACGACCACGTCGAGCCTGCCCGTGATCAAGTGCGCGATGGCGACCGGCCGTCCGCAGGACGTGGTCGGGATGCACTTCTTCAACCCGGCCCCGGCGATGAAGCTGGTGGAGGTCGTCAGCACGGTGCTGACAGCCGAGGACGTGACGGCGACGGTGCTGGAGCTCTGCGCGAAGGTGCGCAAGCACCCGGTGGAGTGCGGCGACCGCGCCGGGTTCATCGTGAACGCGCTGTTGTTCCCCTACCTGAACGACGCTGTGCGCATGATCGAGGAGCACTACGCCTCGGTCGACGACGTCGACACCGCGATGAAGCTGGGCTGCGGCTACCCGATGGGCCCGTTCGCGCTGCTGGACGTGGTGGGCCTGGACGTGTCGCTGACGATCGAGAAGGTGCTGCACGCTGAGTTCCGCGAGCCGGGCCTCGCGCCCGCACCGCTGCTGGAGCACCTGGTGGCGGCCGGGTGCCTGGGACGCAAGACGGGACGTGGATTTCGCGACCACGCCCGCCGGTGACAGCGCCCGTCCGGCCCCGCGCGGAGTGTAGCGTTCGCGTCATGAGCGGGGCAGAAACACAGGCAGGACAGCAGGAGTCGCAACAGGTGTCACAGCCGGTGTCGCAGCAGGTCGACCAGACCAACGGTGTCGGCGGCCGCAGGGTCACAGCGCAGCGGCAGCAGATGCGCCAGGATCTCGCGGCGGCGGCGATGGAGCTGTTCGCCAACCAGGGCTACGAGGAGACGACGGTCGATCAGATCGCCGCCGCCGCAGGCGTGGCCCGGCGCACCTTCTTCCGCTACTTCCGGTCCAAGGAAGAGGCGATCTTCCCGGACCATGACGACACGCTGATCCTGGTGGCCGACCTGCTGGCGGGTGCCGATCCCGCCGAGCATCCGCTCGACGTGGTCTGCCGGGGCATCAAGGAGGTGCTGCGGATGTACGCGGCGACTCCGGGCGTCTCGGTGGCGCGGTACCGGCTGATCCGTCAGGTGCCGACGCTGCGTGAGCGGGAGATCGCGGTGGTGGCCCGTTACGAGCGGCTGTTCACCCGGTACCTGCTGGGCCGCTTCGACACGGCCGGCCAGTCGTCCGGCGGCTGGGAGCGGGGTGTCGGCGACGACGCGATGCTCGCGGAGGTGTCGGCGGCGGCCGTGGTCGCGGCGCACAACCACGTGCTGCGCCGCTGGCTGCGCTCGGGCGGGCGGGGTGAGGTGGAACCGCAGCTGGACCATGCCTTCGAGGTGATCAAGCGGACCTTCTGGGGCAACGCGCCCAGCAGGCCGCAGGCACCTGGCGTGGCACGCAGTGCCAGCCATGGCACCGCGGAGACCCTGAGCAGTGCGGTCGAGAGCGCCGTGAGTGCCACACCGTCGGGCGAGGTACTGATCACCGTGGCCCGCACCGACGCACCTCTGGACGAGGTCCTGCAGAGCATCCGGGCCGCGCTCGGAGCACCCAGTGGGTCCTAAAGTCGGATCATAAGAGCAGGTCACAGCACAGAAGCGAGCAGGCCCACACCGGCGAGTCGGGTGGGCCTGCGGCGTTTCCCGGGATAGACGTTGCGACGTGATGACGCTCACGTGTCCTGAGGCCAAAATGATGGCACGCAGTGTCTTTACGAGTGGCACAGCGTGCCAGTACGTTGTTACCCACTGGTCGCGGCGCCGCGGCTCCCCACCCTGGCGCGCCATGCCCAGCGTTCGTGCGCCATCCCTGCACGGACAGCCCCGCCAAGCTCGGAACAGCCCCACCCCTGCGACTGAAGCGCACAAGAAGTTCCCCTCAGACCACCGGTGTCCGCTCCCGGTAACCCCCAAATCGACGCACCCCGCACCCCCTCAGCGGGGGGACGCCGCCGGAGGCAGCCATGAAGGAAATCCTCGAAGCGATCATCAGCGAGGACGCGAGCCCTGCGGACTTCGCCGCGCTCACCGTCCCCGACTCCTACCGGGCGGTCACGCTCCACAAGGACGAGGAGCAGATGTTCGCCGGCCTGGACAGCCGCGACAAGGACCCGCGCAAGTCCCTGCACCTGGACGAGGTCGCCGTGCCCGAGCTCGGCCCGGGCGAGGCCCTGGTCGCGGTGATGGCCAGCGCGGTGAACTACAACACCGTGTGGAGCTCGATCTTCGAGCCGGTCTCGACCTTCAGCTTCCTGGAGCGCTACGGGAAGCTGTCGCCGGAGACCGCGCGACACAACCTGCCGTACCACGTGGTGGGCTCGGACCTGGCGGGTGTGGTCCTGCGGACCGGCCCCGGCGTCCACGCCTGGAAGCCCGGGGACGAGGTCGTCGCGCACTGTCTGAGCGTGGAGCTGGAGAGCTCCGACGGCCACAACGACACGATGATGGACCCGGAGCAGCGCATCTGGGGCTTCGAGACCAACTTCGGCGGGCTGGCGGAGATCGCGCTCGTGAAGTCCAACCAGCTGATGCCGAAGCCGGCCCACCTGACCTGGGAGGAGGCGGCGTCCCCGGGCCTGGTGAACTCCACCGCCTACCGCCAGTTGGTCAGCCGCAACGGCGCCGGGATGAAGCAGGGCGACAACGTGCTGATCTGGGGCGCCAGCGGCGGCCTCGGCTCCTACGCCACGCAGTACGCGCTGGCAGGCGGAGCGACACCGATCTGCGTGGTCTCGAACGACGCCAAGGCCGACATCTGCCGGAAGATGGGCGCGGAGGCGATCATCGACCGCAGCGCCGAGGACTACAAGTTCTGGAAGGACGAGAACAACCAGGACCCGCGCGAGTGGAAGCGCCTGGGCGGGAAGATCCGCGAGCTGACCGGCGGTGAGGACGTCGACATCGTCTTCGAGCACCCGGGCCGGGAGACCTTCGGCGCGAGCGTCTACGTGACCCGCAAGGGCGGCACGATCGTCACCTGTGCCTCGACCAGCGGATACATGCACCAGTACGACAACCGTTACCTGTGGATGTCGCTGAAGCGCATCGTCGGCTCGCACTTCGCCAACTATCGCGAGGCGTGGGAGGCGAACCGCCTGGTCGCCAAGGGGAAGATCCACCCGACCCTGTCCCGGACGTACACCCTGGAGGAGACCGGCCAGGCGGCGCTGGACGTCCACCACAACAAGCACCAGGGCAAGGTCGGCGTTCTGTGCCTCTCCCCGCGCGAGGGCCTGGGCGTCCGCGACGAGGAACTGCGCGCGAAGCACCTGCCTGCGATCCAGCGCTTCCGGGGTGAATGACCGTGACTGAGCGAGACCGCCCCTGGTTGATGCGGACGTACGCCGGACACTCGTCCGCCACCGCGTCCAACGAGCTCTACCGGAAGAACCTGGCGAAGGGTCAGACGGGCCTTTCCGTCGCCTTCGACCTGCCCACCCAGACCGGCTACGACCCCGACCACATCCTGGCCAGGGGCGAGGTCGGCCGGGTCGGCGTCCCGGTCAGCCACCTCGGCGACATGCGGGCGCTGTTCGACGGCATCCCGCTGGAGCGCACCAACACCTCCATGACGATCAACGCCACGGCGATGTGGCTGCTGGCGATGTACCAGGTCGTCGCGGAGGAGCAGGGCGCGGACACCGCGAAGCTCACCGGCACCACCCAGAACGACATCGTCAAGGAGTACCTGTCGCGGGGGACGCATGTCTTCCCGCCCGGGCCGAGCATCCGGCTGACCACGGACATGATCGCCTACACCGTGGCGAACATCCCCAAGTGGAATCCCATCAACATCTGCAGCTACCACCTGCAGGAGGCGGGGGCCACGCCGGTCCAGGAGCTCGCCTTCGCGATGTGCACCGCGATCGCCGTCCTGGACGCGGTCCGCGACAGCGGGCAGGTCCCGCTGGAGCAGATGGGCGACGTGGTCGCGCGGATCTCCTTCTTCGTCAACGCGGGCGTCCGCTTCGTCGAGGAGATGTGCAAGCTCCGTGCGTTCAGCCGGATCTGGGACTCCGTCACCCGCGAGCGCTACGGCATCACCGACGACAAGCAGCGCCGGTTCCGCTACGGCGTGCAGGTCAACTCACTGGGCCTGACCGAGGCGCAGCCGGAGAACAACGTCCAGCGGATCGTGCTGGAGATGCTCGCGGTGACGCTGTCCAAGGACGCCCGCGCGCGCGCCGTCCAGCTCCCGGCCTGGAACGAGGCGCTGGGCCTGCCCCGTCCGTGGGACCAGCAGTGGTCGCTGCGCATCCAGCAGGTGCTGGCCTACGAGTCGGACCTGCTGGAGTACGGTGACCTGTTCGAGGGCTCGAAGGTCGTCGAGGCCAAGGTCGCCGAGCTGGCCGAGGGCGCGGAGCAGGAGATCGCCAAGGTGCTGGAGATGGGCGGCGTCATCCCCGCCGTCGAGTCCGGCTACCTCAAGGCCGCCCTGGTCGCCTCGCACGCCGAGCGCCGGGGCCGGATCGAGTCCGGCGAGGACAAGGTCGTCGGCGTCAACTGCTTCGAGACCACCGAGCCCAGCCCGCTCACCGCCGACCTGGACACCGCGATCATGCAGATGGACCCGGCGTCCGAGCAGGCCGTGGTCGACGCCTTCGCGCAGTGGCGCAAGCACCGCGACGAGGACGCGGCGCAGGCCGCGCTGGCCGAGCTCAAGCGGCAGGCGGCCACGACGGACAACCTGATGCCGGCCACCCTCGCCTGCGTCCGGGTCGGGGTGACCACCGGCGAGTGGTCGCAGGCCCTGCGCGAGGTCTTCGGCGAGTACCGCGCGCCCACCGGGGTCGGCGGCGCGCCCGTCACCGGCGTGCTCACCGGCGACAGCGGCGCCGAGCTGCTGGCCGTCCGGGAGGCCGTGCGCGCCACGGCCGAGCAGTTGGGCGCCGGCAAGCTGCGGCTGCTGGTCGGAAAGCCCGGCCTGGACGGCCACTCCAACGGTGCCGAGCAGATCGCCGTCCGGGCCCGCGACGCCGGGTTCGAGGTGGTGTACCAGGGCATCCGGCTGACGCCGGAGCAGATCACGGCAGCGGCCGTGGCCGAGGACGTCCACTGCGTCGGCCTCTCCATCCTCTCCGGCGCGCACACCGAGCTCGTTCCCGACGTGCTGCGGCGGCTGCGCCGGGCCGGGGTCGAGGACGTCCCGGTGATCGTGGGCGGGATCATCCCGGCGGCGGACGAGCAGGCACTGCTCGCCGAGGGCGTTGCGGCGGTGTTCACCCCCAAGGACTTCGGCATCACCACCATCATCGGCCGGATCGTGGACGAGATCCGCCGGGCACACCAGTTGGAGCCCTGGAAGGGACGCGTTCCGGCCGCGCAATAGAGTCGCAGGCACCGGCCGCCCCACCCCAAGCCCCTCACCACCGAAGAGGATCGATGACAGCCCACCCGTCTCCCGCCGCCGCCCTTTCGACGAGCGGCTCCGCCGCGCACCTCCCGAATCGTTTGCGCCCCCGCCGCTCCTGCCTCGCCGTGCCGGGCAGCAACCCGCGCTTCCTCGAGAAGGCCCAGGGCCTGCCCGCCGACCAGGTCTTCCTGGACCTGGAGGACGCCTGCGCGCCACTCGCCAAGGAGGGCGCCCGCCACACCATCGTGGACGCGCTCAACACCGGTGACTGGAGCGGCAAGACCCGCACGGTGCGCGTCAACGACTGGACCACGCACTGGACCTACCGCGACGTGGTGACCGTGGTCGAGGGCGCCGGCCAGAACCTGGACTGCATCATGCTGCCCAAGGTCCAGGACGCCCAGCAGATCGTCGCGCTGGACCTGCTGCTCACCCAGATCGAGAAGACGATGGGCTTCGAGGTCGGGAGGATCGGCATCGAGGCGCAGATCGAGAACGCCAAGGGCCTGGTCAACGTGGACGCCATCGCCGGAGCCTCGCCCCGGCTGGAGACCATCATCTTCGGCCCGGCCGACTTCATGGCCTCCATCAACATGAAGTCGCTGGTCGTCGGCGAGCAGCCGCCCGGCTACCCGGCCGACGCCTACCACTACATCCTGATGCGCATCCTGATGGCGGCGCGGATGCACGACCTGCAGGCGATCGACGGCCCCTACCTGCAGATCCGCAACGTCGACGGCTACCGCGAGGTAGCCGGCCGCGCGGCCGCGCTGGGCTTCGACGGCAAGTGGGTGCTGCACCCCGGCCAGGTCGACGCCGCCAATGAGGTCTTCTCCCCCACCCAGGAGGACTACGACCACGCCGAGCTGATCCTGGACGCCTACGACTGGTGCACCTCGGAGGCCGGCGGCCGCAAGGGCTCGGCGATGCTCGGTGACGAGATGATCGACGAGGCCAGCCGCAAGATGGCGCTGGTGATCGCGGGCAAGGGCCGCGCGGCGGGGATGCAGCGCACCAGCAAGTTCGACGCACCCAACTAGTCACAGCCTGGAGGCCTGAAGACCATGCAGTTCGGACGCACCTACGAAGAGTTCGAGGTCGGCGCGGTCTACAAGCACTGGCCCGGAAAGACGGTCACCGAGTATGACGACCATCTCTTCTGCCTGCTGACCATGAACCACCACCCGCTGCACATGGACAGCAACTACGCCGAGAAGACCACCGACTTCGGCAGGAACGTCGTCGTCGGCAACTACATCTACTCGCTGCTGCTGGGCATGTCCGTGCCGGACGTCTCCGGGAAGGCCATCGCCAACCTGGAGGTCGAGTCGCTGAAGCACATCGCGCCGACCTTCCACGGCGACACGATCTACGGCGAGACCGTGGTGCTGGACAAGACGCCGTCCAAGTCCAAGTCGGACCGCGGCATCGTCTACGTCGAGACCAAGGGCTACAAGCAGGACGGCACCGTCGTCTGCGTGTTCCGCCGCAAGGTCATGGTCCCCACCGAGACCTACATCAAGGAGCGCGGCGGCGAGCAGCCGGGGCGCCCGGAGCCCCGCTCCTAGGGCGGACAGCCCCTACCCCCCAACGGGGTGCCCTGCGGTGTCTGCCACGCCCGCAGGGCACCTTCGCCCTCCCCTTCTTGTTCTTGTTCTTGCCTCGTTCAGGAGTAGCCACATGGGACGCCTCGCCCAGACCGAAGGTCTCACCGAGATCCAACAGGACATCCTCGCCACGGTGCGGAGCTTTGTCGACAAGGAGATCATTCCGGTCGCCAACGAGCTGGAGCACCGCGACGAGTACCCCACCGCCATCGTCGAGGGCATGAAGGAGATGGGCCTGTTCGGGCTCATGATCCCGGAGGAGTACGGCGGCCTCGGCGAGTCGCTGCTCACCTACGCGCTGGTGGTCGAGGAGATCGCCCGTGGCTGGATGTCGGTCTCCGGCATCGTCAACACCCACTTCATCGTCGCCTACATGATCGCCCAGCACGGCACCCAGGCGCAGAAGGAGCACTTCCTGCCGCGTATGGCGACCGGCGAGGTCCGCGGCGCCTTCTCGATGTCCGAGCCGGGCCTCGGCTCGGACGTCGGCGCGATCCGCACCAAGGCCGTCCGCGACGGCGACTCCGCCGGGGCGGACTACGTCATCAACGGCCAGAAGATGTGGCTGACCAACGGTGGCACCTCCACTCTCGTCGCGGTGCTCTGCCGCACCGACGAGGGCCAGCCGGAGGGCGCGGCCCCGCACAAGTCGATGACGACCTTCCTGATCGAGAAGACGCCGGGCTTTGGTCCCAACGAGAGCGTCCCGGGCCTCACCATCCCCGGCAAGATCGAGAAGATGGGCTACAAGGGCGTCGACACCACCGAGATGATCCTGGAGGACGTCCGCGTCCCCGCGGACATGGTGCTGGGCGGGGTCTCCGGGCGCGGCTTCTACCAGATGATGGACGGCGTCGAGGTCGGCCGCGTCAACGTCGCGGCCCGTGGTTGCGGCGTCGCACAGCGCGCATTCGAACTGGGGATCCGCTACGCGCAGCAGCGGGAGACCTTCGGCAAGAAGATCGCCGAGCACCAGGCGATCCAGTTCAAGCTGTCCGAGATGGCGACCAAGGTCGAGGCCGCGCACCAGATGATGATCATGGCGGCGCGCAAGAAGGACTCGGGTCAGCGCAACGACCTGGAGGCCGGCATGGCCAAGTACCTGGCCTCGGAGTACTGCAAGGAGGTCGTGGAGGACTCGTTCCGGATCCACGGCGGCTACGGCTTCTCCAAGGAGTACGAGATCGAGCGCCTGTACCGGGAGGCTCCGATGCTGCTGATCGGTGAGGGCACCGCGGAGATCCAGAAGATGATCATCGGCCGCCGCCTGCTGGAGGAGTACCGCCTCGCCGAGTGAGGGCTACCACGTGAGGGCGATATTCGGCCGGATCCTGCGAGATCCGGCCGTTTTCGCCGTTCTGGCCTCCGCCCATCGGGTGGCGTGCATCCACCCCGGCGTGCACAGTCGTTCGAGCGCCCCTTGGACAGGCCCGCACGCCTGCTGACCACCCTTTGGAGATCCTGAGAGAGTTGTCACCGTTCCGCTGAAACGCTTGGCCCCAGGGGGTCAACAGGCCTACGTTCGTATACAGGGGCACGGTCCCCGGCCGATTTCCGGTTACCCGGAGGTTGCCCAGTCACCGCCCGCTGCCGATAGCATCCCCCCTGGACAGCTACGTCCCCGAACCCCTCGATCACGCGGCTCCCAGCGCGCGGTCACCCACGCCGGAACCCTCCGGCGTCAACCGTTCCCGGGCCCCCGCGACAAAGGTCTTCGATGCCCCTCAGTCCGTCCCAACGATCCACGAACCGTCCCCGCGTCACGCTGGCACGAGGCGCTTCGCCCTGGCTCGTCCCCACCGTTCTCACCGCTGCCGCCTGCACCGCCCTCACCCGGCGCAGCGGCGCGTGGGCCCTGGCGGCGGTCCCCGCCTCCGCGCTGAGCGCGGGGATGCTCTGGTTCTTCCGCGATCCGGAGCGCACCATCAGCGAGGGGCGGGTGATCTGTCCCGCTGACGGCGTGGTGCAGAGCATCGACGCCTGGCCGGACGGCCGCACCCGGGTCGCGGTCTTCATGAGCCCGCTCAACGTGCACGTCAACCGCGCACCGCTGGCCGGCACCGTGACCTCGGTCGAACACGTGCCCGGCGGCTTCGTGCCGGCCTTCAACAAGGACAGCGACCGCAACGAGCGGGTGGTGTGGCACTTCGACACTGAGCTCGGCGACGTCGAGATGGTGCAGATCGCCGGGGCCGTCGCGCGCCGCATCATCCCCTACGTGCCCGCGGGCACCAAGGTCGAGCAGGGCGAGCGGGTCGGACTGATCCGTTTCGGCTCGCGTGTCGACACCTACCTCCCGCAGGGAGTGGAGCCCGGTGTGGTGGTCGGGCAGCGGACCACGGCTGGGGTGACTCGCCTTGACCGTGACTGACCCGGAGACACTCCACGGGGCCGACGACTCCGACGACGCGGACGGGTCCGCCCGTCGGCTGCGCTGGGCGCGGGACCGGGAGCTGCGCGCCCCGCGGTCCCCGCAGCACCTGTCCACCGCGGACATGTTCACGCTGGGCAACGCCGTCTGCGGCTTCCTCGCGATCTACTGCACCACCACCGGCGTGCTGATCCCGCACATCACCGGAGTGGCCACGTCCGGTGACCGGCGCAGTGCCGCCACCGCTGTGACGCTGCTGCTGATCGGCTCGATGTTCGACCTTTTCGACGGCCTGGTGGCGCGCAAGCTGCGCAGTTCCGCGCTGGGCGCCGAGCTGGACAACCTCGCGGACCTGATCAGCTTCGGCATCGCCCCCGCGTACTTCGTCGTGGTCTGGGGCATGGTCGCCAACGGCGCGCACCAGAAGGTGTCCGCCGGGATCGCGATCATGGTGCTGCTCGCGGTGGTGCTCCGGCTCGCGCGCTTCTCCTGCACGACCATGCGCCCGGGCGTGTTCCAGGGCATGCCGTGCCCGATGGGCGCACTCACGGTGATCTCCATCGTGCTGCTCAACCCGCCCTTCGTCCCCGCGGTGATCGGCATCGTCGCGGTCGCGGCGCTGATGGTGAGCCGGGTCGAGTACCCCAAGCCGCACGGCGTCCTGGCCACGGCCACCCTGTGCTGGATCGTCGTCAGCATGGGCTGCCTGGCAGCCTGGGCGACCGGCCTGCCCGGCGGGCACACCCTGCTGCAGGTGGGGGCCAGCCTGCAGGTCACCCTGGCGCTGATGGCGCCGCTGATGGTGATCCGCCGCAAGGTCGGCGACGTACGCGCCCGGCGGGCGGAGTCCCGCACGAGCTGAGCGGCTCCCGCGCGAGGTACCAGCGCAGCCCCCGCGACCGGTCGGCGGTCACGGGGGCTGCGGCGTGTTCAGCGGGCGGGGCGCGGGGCTGACGGGCGTGTGGGCGGTGACGGCGCGGGGTCAGCCCAAGGGGGGCAGCGCCTCCAGGGCGTGGCGGCCGAGCTCGTCCAGCCCCTCCACCATGGCGGCGGCGCGGTCCGGCGGGAGCACCCCGAACACATGCCGCTCCAGCTCCACGACATGGCGGCGGGCGGCCTCGACGAGCTTGTCCGCACCGGCGTCCGTGAGGGTGACCACCTGGACCCGCTTGTCCTCGCGGGAGCGGTCCCGCCGCACCAGACCGGCTTCGATCATGCGGTCGATCAGCCGGGTCGCACCGCCGCTGGTCAGCACCAGCCGGCGGGAGAGATCGCCCATCGGCGCGCCCTCGGGCTTGGCGGCGAGCAGCAGCAGGACCTCGAACATGGCGTGGCTGAGTCCGCTCTCGCGCTCCATCACCGCGCCGAGCAGGCGCTCCAGGCGGCTCGCGGTGGTCAGCACCACGCCGAACGCCTGGATCCGGGCGTCGGCGACCGCCTCGGCGGCCGTGTCGATCCGCGGATGGTCGGTCATCCTCGGCCTCCCCTGTTCGGCCACGCCTTGCTCACGCAACACACCGTACCGTCCGCCACCGTACCCTCCGTCAAAGGGCGGTGCGCGACCGGAGAACAGGGGTTGTCCGCCGTCAACACCTGACCAATCAGGCTTGTTTCGGGATCTGTTCCGATCTGTTCCGGGCACTCCTGGAGGAATCCGAGGGACACGAGTGTGAACGCGTACGGCACGGGCTCCACCGGTCCGCTGTGGACCATGACGCTGTGGAGCCCGTGCCGCAACTCAGACCGACCGGTCTTGCGTGAGCCGACTCAGTGCTTGAGGTCGGCCAGCTCGATCGAGTAGATGCCGCGCCCGTGGGTGGCCGCGTAGAGCCGACCGTCGGGGCCGACGATGATCTGGTTGACCGCGACCGCCGGAAGCGAGGCGATCACCTTCCACCCGGTCTGGCCGGGAGCCCGGTACAGCGCGCCCAGGTCGGTGCCGAGGGCGAGGCCGCCACCGGGAGTGACGGCGAGCGAGTCCGCCGGGATGTCAGGCAGGTTGGTGGAGACGTCCGACCAGGTCACCCCGCCGTCGTGGCTCTCGTAGACATGGCCGATACCGGCCCCCGGGCCCTCGTTCCAGTGCCGGGAGAAGCCGTTGACGGCCAGGTAGACGTGGTTGGCATCGGCCGGGTCGACCTGCAGGTCGGAGAGGTAGCGGTTGGGCACGCCGCCGGTGGCCGGGAGGGTGATCTGGTGCCAGCCGGTGCCGTCCGCGTTGCCGACGGCGATGCCGCGGGTGAAGCCGACGCTGTTGCAGGGGCCGCACCAGGCCGCGTACACCTTGCCGCCCGAGGCCGCCAGGGCCGTCGCGACATGGCTCGCGACAGGGCCCGCGCCGAGGTCGTAGGCGCTGGTCCAGGCGCTGGAGCTGCGGATGCCGAAGCCCTGGGTCTGCACCCAGACGTGCTCCCCGCCCGCGACCCAGGTGCTGCTGTTCTTCAGGTCGGCGGTGAACGGCGCGATGAAGCGGGCGTTCGAGCTCGCGTTGTCCGGCGGCGGCACGTTGTAGGTGGTGGCTGCGCCGAGGCCGTTGTTGACCGCGCAGTTCTGGGTGACGTTGATCTCCAGGTACACGTACTCGGCGGCGGTGTTGCAGCCGTTGGCCGGGTCGGCCAGGGTCATCCCACCGTCGCCGCCGAAGTTGGAGCCCATGACGGTGTCCCGGTTGGGACTGCCCTGGCCGCGCAGGATCGACTGGCCGTTGTCCTGCAGGCCGCCGGTGACGATGACCCCGCCGTTGGTCAGGTCACGGCCGACGCCCACCGAGTAGTACTGCAGGGCGTCGATGCTGCCGTCGTTGAGCGAGGTCCAGTCGGTGGCATGGCCGGAGGCGTCGGCGCTGCCGTTCACCGGACGCCGGTAGACGCCGCCGTCGTTGCCGACGTAGAGCACGGTCGTGCCGTGGTAGCTGCCGACCGCGACGGCGTGCTGGTCCGAGTGCGTGGTCTGGGAGCAGGTACCGGTCTGCTTGGTCGGGTCCGGGCTCCAGCAGGGGAAGGTGAAGTTCCAGTACGGGCCGGGGGTGGTCCAGTTGGCGCCGCCGTCCTTGGTCTCGTAGACCTCCTCCAGGCCCGCGTAGAGGTGGTCCGCGTTGTTCGGGTCCACCTGCAGGAACTGGTTGTACCAGGACTGGCCACCAGGAGGACTCTCGGCCGAACCGGAGGCGGCCAGCTTGGCGGCGTCGGCGATCCGGGTCCACGGGCCGAACGGCGAACCGCTCTTGGAGACGAAGATCCCCGACAGGGGCGCGGTCCCGGAGTTGAGCCCGACCGGGGACTCGTCGATGGCGTAGTAGCGCGAGCCGTCGGCGGAACGTGCGAAGGTCACCGCGCCCACATTGGCCGCGTCGGCGGGCAGGTCGCCCAGCGAGGTGAGGCGCTGCCAGCTGCCGCCCGTCTTCGTGTAGAAGCCGTTGTAGCTGTCGCCCGAGCGCCAGCCCGCGGCCAGCACCATCTTCGACGGGTTCGCCGGGTCGAAGGCGATGTCGCTGACGATGTTCTTGTACGCGGCGCTGGGGTCGCTCGCCAACGAACCGCCGGTCAGGTAGGCCGGGTTGGGGGCGAACTCCAGCTTCCAGGGGCCGTCGAGGTGCTTGCTGGAGTGCGACCACAGGCCGCTGCTGGTCGCCGCGTACACGGTGTCGCCGCTGAAGCGCAGCTCGTGGATGGTGGTGTTCTCCAGCTCGGCGCCGCCGACCCGGTCACGGGAGTAGAAGCTGTCATGCTCGGGATGCGTCAACACGTAGACGCCGTCGCCGAGATAGGCGTCGGCGTTGGTGGTCGCCTCTCCGGTGCCCAGCCAGAGCCGGTGCTGGGCGTCCAGCGCCAGTGCGCCGGTGGACTGGGACGGCAGTTGGTTGCTGATGGGCGTCCACGCGCCGCCGCCGGTACTGGAGCGCCACACGCCGCCGCCGGCACTGCCCACGTAGACGTGCCCCAGGTCGTCGGCCGCGAGCGCCGCCGTGCGGCCGGTCACCAGGCCCGAGCCGCCGCTGGAGTTGGAGTCGTAGTCGCGGTAGCGCGGGTCATCGGAGTTGTAGGGGAGGTTGGTGACCTGCCGCCAGTTCCCGCCGGTCTCCGGCAGGGCCTTCAGCTGGTTCCAGGCCGCGCCGTACGCGCCGGGGAGGATCGATCCCGGTGACGTCCTGGCCTCGGCCCACTGGGCCGCGCCCTCGGCTATCAGGCCGGCTTCGCCGCCCCCGCTGTCACCGCCGCCCGCCGCGTTGGCTGCGGCGTGCAGGCTGCTGGATGTGCCGCCGGATATGCGGTGTTCCGCGGCTGCCTTGGCGGCGCCGGGGGCGAACAGGTTGCGGCCCCCGTTCGGGCCGGGGGCCGCCTGTGCCTGCGAGGCCGCGAGGAACCCTGCGGCGGCGAGGGCCACGACCGTGAGCCCGCGCCGCTTTCGAAGTGCTGTGGTCAACAGTTGCTCCCCAAGTGATGGATGACACCGGATCGTCCTGCTGTGCTGATGTGCCCATGCGCACAGAGACTTGACCACACTCGGGGTGGTGGCAGCGAGAGCCGTGGTGCCACCTTTGCCAAACCGTTGTCACAAGGCCTTGAGGTCAGCTTGACAAATCGTCAAAAATGCCCGTCCGCGGACAGGGAGTCCGGCGTCAGCTGGTCCGGCCGCGCATATCCGGCCAGGGCCAGCGTCAGGTCGAACTCCGCCAGCAGCGCGCGGATCACCCACTCCACGCCCGACTGGCCGTCGAGTCCGAGGCCGTAGGCGTAGGGCCGCCCCAGCAGCACCGCTTTCGCGCCCAGCGCCAGCGCCTTGAACACGTCGTCGCCGGTCCTGATGCCGCTGTCGAAGAGCACGGTCAGCCGTTCCCCCACGGCTGCGACGACACCGGGCAGCGCGTCCAGCGCGCCGACGGCGCCGGCGACCTGGCGGCCGCCGTGGTTGGAGACCACCACGCCGTCCATGCCGGCGTCCGCCGCGCGGCGGGCGTCGTCGGGGTGCTGGATGCCCTTGAGCACGATCGGGCCGTCCCAGTGCTCGCGCAGCCAGGGCAGGTCGGCCCAGGTCTTGGCGGGGTCGGCGAACATCGACACGAAGTGCAGCACGGCCGCGTTCGGGTCCTCCTGGACCGGCCGGGCGAGGCCCGCCTGGAAGGCCGGGTCGGAGAAGTAGTTGGCGGTGCCCACCCCGTGCAGGAAGGGCAGGTACGCCTGGTCGAGGTCACGCGGACGCCAGGCCAGCAGGGGGGTGTCCAGGGTGACCAGCAGCACCGTGCAGCCGGCCTTCTTCGCCCGGTCGAGGAAGCTCGCCGCCACCGCCCGGTCCTTGGACCAGTACAGCTGGAACCAGCGCTCTCCGTCGCCCATCGCCTCGGTGACCTGCTCCATCGGCGTGCTCGACGCCGAGGAGAGGACGAAGGGGACACCCTGGGCCGCGGCTGCCCTGGCCGCGGCGATCTCACCCTCCGGGTGCAGGATCGACAGCACCCCGACGGGCGCGAGAGCGAGGGGCGCGGGCAGCCGGCGGCCGAGGACGTCCACCGACAGATCCCGTTCGTGCACGTCGCGCAGCATCCGGGGGACGATCCGCCGGCGGTCGAGCGCCGCGCGGTTGGCACGCTCGGTACTGCCGTTGCCCGCACTTCCGGCGACGTAGCCGACCGGGCCGGGACCGAGGCGCCGGGTGGCCAGGGCCTCCAACTGGGAGAGGTCCGTGGGCATCCGGGGCACCGCCCCGGTCATCCCGTTGAGGTAGATCTCGTACTGGAACGCCGCCCAGTCCCGGTGTGCACTCACGTGTTGCCCCTCGCGGCCCGCGTCGCTGCTGCTGACGCGCGCCATCCTGCCCCAGGCCGGGTCCCCGGGGGAACGGGGCGCGACGCGGCGGTGCTTCAGCGCCCGCCGTCGTGGACGCTGAAGGCGCTGCGGCGGGCGGCGCGGGCGACGCCCGGGTCGGGATGGGCGGAGGCGACGGCGGCGAGGACCTGGCCGGCCCGGGGGTGGCCGATCCGCCGGGCGAGGGCGAACAGGCGGATCGGGTCCCCGTCGGCCGCGCCCTGCACGTGGCGGATCAGCATCGCCGTGTCGCCGTGCTCCAATACGGCGGCGCCGGTGTCGACCCACAACCAGGCGGCGTCGTCCTGACCCAGCACGTCGGACGGCAGCACGCCCTCGTCGTTCTGCTCCGCGAGCCACAGCAGCGCGTACGGGCGCAGCAGCGGCTCCTCGGCGCAGTCCCGGACGGCGGGCTCGGCGGGATGCCCGGCGACCCGCAGGGCCTCGAAGGCCAGGCCGCGGAGCAGGGGGTCCTCCCCCCGGGCGACGTCGAGCAGGTCGGTGACGGCACGGTCGGTCTGACGGGCCGCCAGCCAGGCCCGGTACTCGGCCCGGGCCGGGCCGGGGGAGTAGCCGGCGCAGGCGGTGAGCAGTTCCAGGGCGGACTGCTCGATGTGCCCGGCGGCGGTCTGCGCGACGGTGCAGATCTCCTCGAGCTTGGCGCGGACCGCCCAGTGGCCGAGCGGGGTGAGCTCGGCGCAGACCTCCACCTCGGGGCCGAAGCCGGGACCGACGTCGCAGCCGACGCCCGGGCCGTCCTCGCGGCGGACCAGCGCGCCAACGGCGGTGAAGCCGTCGAGCATCCATTCGAGCACCTCGGCGACCTCGGCGGTGCCCGGGGTGAGGGTGAGCGCGAGCGCGCTGTCGCCGCGCACGGCGGAGACGGCCCAGGCCGCGTGCCGCACGGGGGCGCCGAGGGCGGGGTGCACTCCCCCGTGCCACTGCTCCTCCAGGCCGCGCCTCAGCAGTTCGAGGAGCTCGGTGAGCGGAACGGGGCCGTCCACCAGGTGCAGGAAAGAGAGCAGTTGCGGGGCGTGGTCGACGGCGAGCCCGGCCAGCGAGGTGAGGGCGCGGTCGGGCACCGGTACGAGCAGCGTCCAGGCGTCGAACAGCGCCGCCCAGCCGCGCAGCACGGCCTCGTCGTCGTGCTCCCAGGCGTGCAGCCGCCAGCCCGGGCCCGCGCCGCTGCCCCGCAGCTCGACCAGCCCGGCGAGACGGGCGCGCTCCCAGGCGGCGATGGCCGCGGCGGGTGTCAGGGCGAGGGCGTGGCCCGCGTCGCGGACGTCGTCGTCGAGGAGGTCCCCGCGCCGGTCGACGTTGGGGAGTTCCCCGGCCCAGCGCGCGACGCGCACCGCGTCGGCCAGCAGTCGCCGCGCGAGCGGGGATAGTTGGGCAGGTCCTGGCAGCCCCGCGGGGGGCGTACGGCGGGCCTGGGCGCCGGAACGCGGTGGGCCGCCGGGAGCGGCTGCGCGCGGCTGCTGCGGGGCTGCAGCCGAAGGCAGTCGGGTCACCCGGGCGGGCGCACCCTGCAGTCGGCCCTCACGGTCAGGGCGGTCGGCACGGTCGGGTCGGCCAGAAATCTCGGATCGGCCAGTACGGTCACGCGAATTCCGGGACGTCACGCCGTGCAGTCTTCCCCGTCCGCAGGGCAGTTGTCACATCCTCAGGCCCGGCGGCGTCCGCCAGGTCCCGGATTGGTGACGGATGGGTCACAGGAGGGGGGTGAGGAACCTGCGCAGGGTCTCCTCGTAGCGATGCGAATCGGCGTTCCACAGGGCCTCGTGCTCGGCGTCGGTGAACTCCTCGTAGAGCACGAGATCGTCCCGGCGCCGGGCGAGCCGGCGGGAGGGGCCGACGGGGGCGACGGTGTCGTCGACGCTGTGCAGGAGCAGCACCGGGACGTCGATGCCGTCCCCGAGAGCGAGCCGGTCGATGAGGGCCGGGTCCACGCCCGCGCGGCCCTCCGCGGCGCGCGCACCCAGTTCAGCGAGGGCGTTCGGGACGCCGCGCCGGGTGGCCTGGCGGCGGACCGTCTCGTTCCAGTCGAGCACCGGCGAGTCGAGCACCATGCCCCGGACGACCTCGCGCCAGGAGGAGCGGACCGCCGCCTGCAGCACCATGGTCGCGCCGATGGACCAGCCGTAGAGCAGCACCCGCTGTCCGCCGCTGTCCACGACCAGCCGGATCGCGGCCTCCACGTCGCGCCACTCGGTCTCGCCGAAGTGGCCGATGCCGTCCGGCGAGCGGGGGGCGCCCTCGTCGTTGCGGTAGGTCACCGCGAGGACCGGGACCTTGAGCCGGTCGAAGAGCGGCAGCAGCGGGAGGACCTGCTCGCGGTCGGCGCCGAAGCCGTGGACGGCGATCACGCAGAGGTCGCGCACGCCCGGGAGGTACCAGGCGGGCATCGGGCCCAGCTCGCCGCGCACATGGGTTTCGGTGAAGTCCAGACCGAGGGCGGTCTTCGGGTCGCCGACGTACACGTGGGGAGTGATCCGGACGGTGGTGCCGACGGCGAGGGTTCCGCTGCGCGCACTCTCCAGACGGCGGACGACCGTCTGCGCGGTCGTACTCAGCACCTCGCCGACGACTGCGTGCCCGCCGCTCCACTCGAGGCCGTAGCGGCCCGGACGCTGGGTCTCCCAGGAACGGGTCAGCTCGATCTGCCCGGCAGCCGTGGAGTGGATGCGCAGGCCACCCGCGGCCGCCGGCGGGGCGCCACGGGGCCGGAGCGAGAAGTCCGAGACCACGCGGCCGGCCACCAGCGCGACGGCGCCGGCGCCGACGACCGAGGCTGTGGCCACAATCGCTGCCCTTCCCCAACGCATGTCGCTCCCCACGGTCGATCCCACACAGCGGCCTCTACCACAGCGGCCTCTACCCGCTTCTCACCCATCCCAGTACTGCGCGGTACTCCCCGCCACCGGTAGGCCGCCATCCGACGGAGTGTCCGACTCCGGGCTCCGGGCCTGACAGAGTGCGCGTTGCCGCTGGTCGCGAGCCTGGGTAGCGTGCCCGGCACCTGAGCAAGCACGCTCCCCGTCCCGGAAGCAGGTCCCCGTGGGCACGTCCGCCACGTCCTCCACGTCCCCCACTCCCGCCACGCCGTCGGCATCCGGCACGCCCGGCACGCCCGGCACTGCCAACGGCGGGGTCTCGTTCTGGTACTCGGCTATCGGGCTCCCCTCGCCACGCCGACCTCTCGACGGTTCGGCGGAGGCCGACGTATGCGTGGTCGGCGGCGGCTACACCGGCCTGTGGACCGCGTACTACTTGAAGAAGGCCGACCCGAGCCTCCGCGTCACCGTGCTGGAGCAGCGCTTCTGCGGGTACGGCGCATCCGGCCGCAACGGCGGCTGGCTCTACAACGGCTTCGCCGGACGCGGCGTCTTCGCCCGCACCTACGGCAAGGCGCGCGCGATCGCCATGCAGCAGGCCATGGACGGCGCGGTGGACGAGGTCATCGGGGTCTGCGCGGCCGAGGGCATCGACGCGGACGTGGTGAAGGGTGGCGTGCTCGAGGTCGCCAGGACCCCGGCCCAACTCTCCCGGCTGAAGGCCTACGTCGAGGAGGAGCACTCCTTCGGCGAGACCGAGCAGCAGCTGCTCGGCGCGGCCGAGGCCGCGCAGCGGATCAACGTCTCGGGTGCGCTGGGCGGCAGCTGGACGCCGCACGGCGCGCGGATCCAGCCCGCGAAGCTGGTCGTGGGGCTGGCCCGGGTGGTCGAGTCGATGGGTGTCGAGATCTACGAGGGCACGCCCGTCACCGAGATCCTCCCGGCCGGTGACGGACGCCCCGCGCGGGCGGTCACGGCCCGGGGCACGGTGTCGGCGCGCTTCGTGCTGCGGGCCACCGAGGGCTTCACCTCGGCACTGCGCGGCGAGCGGCGGTCCTGGCTGCCGATGAACTCCTCGATGGTCGTCACCGAGCCGCTGCCCGCGTCGTTCTGGGAGGCGGCGGGCTGGTCGGGCCGGGAGACCCTGGGTGACCTGGCACACGCGTACATGTACGCGCAGCGGACCGCCGACGACCGGATCGCGCTGGGTGGGCGCGGCGTGCCGTACCGCTTCGGCTCGCGGACCGACACCGACGGGGTGACGGCGCAGCGGACCATCGACCAGTTGCGGAACATCCTGGTCGACTTCTTCCCGGCAGCGCGCGACGCCCGGATCGACCATGCCTGGTCGGGCGTTCTCGGCGTGCCCCGGGACTGGTGTTCGACAGTGGAGCTCGACCGGGCCTCGGGCCTCGGCTGGGCGGGCGGTTACGTCGGCAGCGGCGTGACCACGACCAACCTGGCCGCGCGCACTCTGCGTGACCTGGTGCTGCGGGAGCTGGGTTCGGGCGGCGAGACGAGTCTCACGGCGCTGCCGTGGGTGGGCCACCAGGTCCGCCGCTGGGAGCCGGAACCGCTGCGCTGGATCGGTGTACACGCCATGTACGCCGCCTACCACACGGCGGACCGCCAGGAGCGCGGAGGCAGGGCCACCACCTCGCCGATCGCCCGCGTGGCGGACGTGGTTTCGGGGCGCCACTGACCGCGCCACTGACCCTTGCCGCACGCGTGTGCAGGCAGCGGGAGTAGGCAGGGCGGCCTCGAGATGCGGAACGCCGGGCGGTGGCAGACGCTTGAGTGCGGGGGGACCGGAAGACCGCAGCACTCAACTCCTTGGGGTGCCCATGTCTGTCCTTCTGTGCCTGCTCATCGCTCCGCTGGGTCTTGTAGTGATCTTGGGAATGTCCTGGCTCGAGGACCATGTGCTCCGCCCGCCGACCAGCCCGGGCGAGCAGGTCGTGCAGAGCCAGATGCTGCAGCGTCAGGGACCGCAGGGCCAGTCCGGGCCGGGGCCGGTCGTCAAGGGCACCGTGGAGCTGCTGCGCATCGTGCGTCCGCAGCAGTCGCCGCCGCCGACCGCGAAGGGCGGGGACCACGCGGCGTGAGCGCCCCGCCCTCCCTGGAGCCGGCCGGTCTTCCGCCGGCCGGCCCACCCGTGGCCGGTCTTCCGGCCGGTCCACCGGTGGCGGGGCGACCTGCGGAGATGTGACCGAGTCCGTCGGGGTCCGTGTTGACGGTCGGTCGGGCGGCGTGGTGGGATCGCAAGGCCAAACGGAGGCACGGAGAGGAAGCCGGTGACAGGGGAGACCCTCAGTCCGGCGCGGTCCCGCCACTGTCACCGGGGAGCGCTCTCGAACGACGGCCACGGCGGCGGGTGACACCGCTGCGGGAAGGCCCGGGAGCGTGTCGATCCGGAAGCCAGGAGACTCTCGCCCCCGGTTCGTCGATCCAGGGCGCGGACCCTGAGTGAGGACATCCACGCCATGCGCGCTGCCCTGCCGCCGCCGTCTCCCGCTGTCCACGTCCCCGCGCAGCCGCCCCACTGACCGCCGTGCGTGCGACCGCAGCACGTGCGACCGCCCCGGGTACGGCGGTCGCTCTGGGCCTCGCCGCCGGATACGCGGCCGACACCGCCTTCGGCGATCCCCGGCGCGGACACCCCGTGGCCGGGTTCGGACGCGCCGCCGGAGTGCTGGAACGGCGGCTGTGGCGGGACCGGAGGGACGCCGGCGCGCTCTTCACGGCCGTCTGCGTGGGCGCGGTGGCGGGTGCCGCGGTCTGCACCGGGCGGGCGCTGGGCGGGAGGCGTGCCGGACAGGTGCTCCTGGCCGGGGCGGCGAGCTGGACTGTGCTGGGGGGCGCATCGCTTGTCCGGGAGGCGCGCACGATCGGCGGCGCGCTGCAGGCCGGGGACCTCACGGCGGCGCGGGAGCGACTTCCGCACCTCTGCGGGCGGGACCCGCGCGAGCTGACGGAGCAGCAGGTCGCCCGGGCGGTGGTCGAGTCCGTCGCGGAGAACACCGCGGACGCGGTCGTGAACGCGCTGGTGTGGGGCGCGGTGGCGGGCACACCGGGGCTGCTGGCGTTCCGGGCCGTGAACACCCTGGACGCCATGGTGGGGCACCGCTCGGCGCGGTACCTGCGGTTCGGGTGGGCCTCGGCGCGACTGGACGACGTGGCGGGCTGGCCCGGGGCGCGGCTGACCGCGCTGCTGGCGGTGGCCGCCGCAGAGCCGGAGCGGCGCGCGGACGCCTGGCGGGTGTGGCGGCGTGACGCCTCCAGTCATCCCAGCCCCAACGCCGGCCAGGCCGAGGCGGCGTTCGCGGGCGCCCTGGGCGTACGGCTGGGGGGGACGCTCCGCTACGGAGAGAAATGGGAGCACCGGGCGGTGCTGGGAGCGGAACTGCGGCCGGTCGAGGTCGCGGACATCGAACGGGCCTGCGTGCTGTCGCGGCGGGTCGGCCTGCTGGCAGTCCTGGTCACAGCCGTGGCAGGGCTGGCGCGGAACTTGGCTCGGAACTTGGCGCGGAACCTGACGGGGAGTCCGACGAGGAGGGGGAAGCGATGAAGGGTGCGCTGCTGGTCGCGGGGACGACCTCCGACGCCGGAAAGAGCGTGGTCACGGCCGGGATCTGCCGCTGGCTGCTCCGGCAGGGGGTGAAGGTCGCTCCGTTCAAGGCGCAGAACATGTCGCTCAACTCCTTCGTCACCGCTGACGGCGCCGAGATCGGCCGCGCGCAGGCCATGCAGGCCGCGGCGGCCGGGATCGAACCCGAGGCCGCGATGAACCCGGTGCTGCTCAAGCCCGGCGCCGACGGGCGCAGCCAGGTCGTGGTGCTGGGCCGACCGGTCGCCGAGGTGGGCGCACTGGACTACCGCGAGCGCAAGCCCGCGTTGCTGCGGATCGCCCTGGACTGCCTGGCCGACCTGCGCGACCGCTACGACGTGGTGGTGTGCGAGGGCGCGGGCTCCCCCGCCGAGATCAACCTGCGGGACCGTGACATCGCCAACATGGGCCTGGCCACGGCGGCCGGGCTGCCGGTGGTCGTGGTCGGCGACATCGACCGGGGCGGCGTGTTCGCCTCCATGTTCGGGACGCTGGCGCTGCTGTCCGCCGAGGACCAGCGGCACCTGGGCGGATGGATCGTCAACAAGTTCCGGGGCGACGTGAGGCTGCTGCAACCCGGCCTGGACATGCTGGAGTCGCTGACGCACCGTCCGTCGCTGGGCGTGCTGCCGATGCTGTCCGGGCTGTGGCTGGACGCGGAGGACTCGCTGGACCTGGCCGGTCTGGTCGACCGCGCGCCCACCGGCGGCGCGTACGGTAGCGAGGTGCTGCGGGTGTCGGTGGTGCGGCTGCCGCGCCTGTCCAACTTCACCGACATCGACGCGCTCGCGCAGGAGCCCGGAGTGCTGGTGCGCTGGGCGACCCGGCCGGAGGAGTTGGCGGACGCCGACCTGGTCGTCCTGCCGGGAACCCGCGCCACCATCGCGGACCTGGCCTGGCTGCGTGAGCGCGGCCTCGACACCGCGCTGGCCGAGCGCGCCTCGCACGGCCTGCCGGTGCTCGGCGTGTGCGGCGGCTACCAGATGCTGGGGCGGACCATCCTCGACGAGGTCGAGTCGCGGGCGGGCGCCGTCCCGGGGCTAGGACTGCTTCCGATACGGGTGGAGTTCGCGGCGGCGAAGACGCTGGCCCGGCCGGTCGGCCAGGCGTACGGGGAGACCGTCGCCGGATACGAGATCCATCACGGCGTGGCCACGGTCGAGGGCGGGGACGTGTTCATCTCCGATGACCGGGGGCGTGCTCTGGACGGCTGCCGGGCCGGGTCGGTGTGGGGTACGACCTGGCACGGTGCACTGGAGAACGACGGCTTCCGGCGGGCTTTCCTGCGCGAGGTCGCCGCGCTGGCCGGCCGCGACTTCACACCCGCGCCCGGCACCTGCTTCCCCGCGGCGCGGGAAGAGCGGCTGGAACGGCTGGGGGACCTGATCGAGGAGCACGCCGACACCGGCGCGCTGCTGCGGCTGATCGAGGGCGGCGTCCCCGACGGGCTGCCGTTCGTGCCACCGGGCGCGCCATGAGTCGCACACCGAGAGAACCACTTTCCGAAAGGGCAGACAGCGTGGAAACGCACCAGGCCGAGCATGACGAGTCGTCCCGCCAGGCGGGACAGGCGGCGACGGTGCTGCTGCTGTCCACCGCCGACACCGACCTGCTGGCCGCCCGCGCCTCGGGCGCGGCGTACCGGATCGGCAACCCCACCCGGGTCGACGCCGGCGAGGAACTGGGCGCGCTGCTCGACGGCGCGGACGTCGCCGTCGTCCGGCTGCTCGGCGGCCGGCGGGTCTGGGAGGACGGCCTCGCGGCGATCGCCGCCTCCGGGGTGCCGACGGTGCTGCTCGGCGGCGAGTCCGTGCCGGACGCCGAGCTGATGGGGATGTCCTCCGTCCCGGCGGGCGTGGTCGCCGAGTCGCTGGCCTACCTGGTCGAGGGCGGCAGTGCGAACCTGGCCGAGCTGGCGCGCTTCCTGTCCGACACGGTGCTGCTGACCGGCGAGGGCTTCGAGCCGCCGCAGCCGATGCCGCAGTACGGTCTGCGCGCCGGGCGCGCGTTCGTCGACGGCCGCCCCACTGTGGGCGTGCTGTTCTACCGGGCTCACGAGCTGTCCGGCAACACCGCCTTCGTCGACACGCTCTGCGACGCGGTCGAGGCCCGGGGCGCCAACGCGCTGCCGGTCTTCTGCGGCTCGCTGCGCGGCGCGGAGAGCGGCCTCTACGACCTGCTGGGGCGCTGCGACGCGGTGGTGGCGACGGTGCTTGCGTCCGGTGGGACGGTCGCCGCGGAGGCGTCCGCCGGGGGCGCGGAGGAGGCCTGGGACATCGGCGCGCTCGCCGAACTGGACGTCCCGGTGCTGCAGGGCCTGTGCCTGACCTCCAGCCGGGCCACCTGGGAGGCGTCGGACGCGGCGCTGTCCCCGATGGACGCCGCGATGCAGGTCGCCATCCCCGAGTTCGACGGCCGCCTGATCACCGTGCCCTTTTCGTTCAAGGAGCTGGGCCCGGACGGCATCCCGGTCTACGCCGCCGACCCGGAGCGGTCCGGACGGGTGGCCGGGATCGCGCTGCGCCATGCCGCGCTGAAGCACAAGCCCAACGCCGAGAAGAAGATCGCGATCGTCTTCACCGCCTACCCGACCAAGCACTCCCGGGTCGGCAACGCGGTGGGCCTGGACACCCCGGCTTCCGCGGTGCGCCTGCTCGACACACTGCGCGAGGCCGGCTACGGGGTGAGCGACTACCCCTCCGGCGGGGACGAACTGATCCACCGTCTGATCGCGGCCGGCGGCCACGACGTGGAGTGGCTGACCGAGGAGCAGTTGCGCGCCGCCCCCGCACGGGTGCCGCTGGCCGACTACCAGCGCTGGTTCGGCACGCTGGAGCCCGAGTTGCGCGAGGGCATCAGGCAGCACTGGGGCGAGCCGCCCGGCGGCCTCTACGTCGACGGCGACGACATCGTGCTCGCCGCACTGCAGTTCGGCCGGGTGATGCTGATGATCCAGCCGCCGCGCGGCTTCGGGGAGAACCCCATCGCGATCTACCACGACCCGGACCTGCCGCCCTCGCACCACTATCTGGCGGCGTACCGGTGGCTGGAGCAGTCCTGGGGCGCGGACGCGATCGTCCATCTCGGCAAGCACGGCACGATGGAGTGGCTGCCCGGCAAGGGCCTCGGCCTGTCGGCTGGCTGTGCGCCGGACGCCGTCCTCGGTGAACTGCCCCTGGTCTACCCCTTCATCGTCAACGATCCCGGCGAGGGCACCCAGGCCAAGCGGCGCGGGCACGCCACCGTCGTGGACCACCTGGTGCCGCCGATGGCGCGCGCCGACACCTACGGCGACCTGGCCAAGCTGGAGCAACTGCTCGACGAGTACGCCCTGGTCAAGGATCTGGACCCGGCGAAGGCCCCAGCGGTGCGGGCGCAGATCTGGACCTTGGTGAAGGCCGCCGAGCTGCACCACGACCTGCATGTCGACGATCAGCCCGACGAGGACGCGTTCGACGAGTTCGTGATGCACATCGACGGCTACCTGTGCGAGATCAAGGACGTGCAGATCCGCGACGGCCTGCACATCCTCGGCGGCGGCCCGGACGGCGAGGCCCGGGTCAACCTGGTGCTCGCGGTGCTGCGCTCGGCGCAGATCTGGGGCGGCAAGGCCGACGCGCTGCCGGGCCTGCGGGCGGCGCTGGCAGCCGAGTTCGGCCTGGTGGAGAAGGAGATGCTGGCCGAGCCGGGTGCGCCGGCGAGGATTCCGGCCGAGCTGACGGCGCTGGTGCCGGGTCCCGCGCGGAGCGCGTCGGACGCCGTGGACCTGCTGGAGCAGCTGTGCCGCAGGCTCGCCGAGGGCATGGAGCAGCGGGAGTGGGCGGCGTCCGCCGCAGCCCCGCTGGTGGTCGGGGTGTTGGGCCGTCAGAACGCGGATGCCGTCGCGGTGTTGGAGTTCGCGGCGGACGAGGTGGTGCCGCGGCTGGCCCGTACCACCGACGAGCTGACGCACATCCTGCGCGCGCTGCGCGGGGGTTACGTCCCGGCGGGCCCGTCCGGGTCGCCGACGCGCGGTCTGGTCAACGTGCTGCCGACGGGGCGGAACTTCTACTCCGTGGACCCGAAGGCCATCCCGTCCCGGCTGTCCTGGGAGGTCGGGCAGGCCCTGGCGGACTCGCTGATCGCCCGCTACCTCGCCGACACCGGGGCGTACCCGCGATCGGTGGGCCTGACGGTGTGGGGCACTTCGTGCATGCGCACCCAGGGGGACGACATCGCGGAGATCCTCTCCCTGCTCGGCTGCCGTCCGGTCTGGGACGACGCGTCCCGGCGGGTGACCGGCTTCGAGATCGTCCCGTTGGCCGAACTCGCGCGTCCGCGCGTCGATGTGACGGTCCGTATCTCCGGATTCTTCCGTGACGCGTTCCCGCATGTGGTGGCCCTGCTGGACGAGGCCGTGCAGCGGGTCGCCGAGCTGGACGAGCCCGAGGACCAGAACTACGTGCGGGCGCACGTCGAGCAGGACACGGCCGAGCACGGCGACCGCCGCCGGGCCACCGCCCGTATCTTCGGATCCAAACCCGGTGCCTACGGCGCCGGCCTGCTGCCGCTGATCGACGCCCGCAACTGGCGCTCCGACGCGGACCTCGCCGAGGTCTACGCGGTGTGGGGCGGCTACGCCTACGGCAGGGGCCTGGACGGGCGCGCCGCCCGCGGCGACATGGAGCAGGCTTTCCGCCGGATCTCGGTCGCCGCGAAGAACATCGACACCAGGGAACACGACCTGGTCGACGCCGACGACTACTTCCAGTACCACGGCGGCATGGTGGCCATGGTGCGCCATCTGACCGGCGCCTCCCCCGAGGCCTACGTCGGCGACAGCGCCACCCCCGACCAGGTCAAGACGCGGACGCTGGGCGAGGAGACGCACCGGGTGTTCCGCGCCCGCGTGGTCAACCCGCGCTGGATGGCCGCGATGCGGCGGCACGGCTACAAGGGCGCCTTCGAGATGGCCGCGACGGTGGACTACCTGTTCGGGTACGACGCCACGGCGGGAGTCGTGGACGACTGGATGTACGAGAAGCTCGCCAGCGAGTACGTGTTCAACCCCGAGAACCAGGAGTTCATGCGCCAGTCCAACCCCTGGGCGCTGCGCGGCATCACGGAGCGGCTGCTGGAGGCCGCCGACCGTCAGCTCTGGGCCGAGCCGGACCAGGACACCCTGGACCAGCTCCGGGCCACCTACCTCGAACTCGAAGGCGACCTGGAAGGGGACGACAAGTGACCGACTCCCGCTACCCCTTCACCGCGATCGTGGGCATGGACGACCTGCGCCTCGCGTTGCTGCTCAACGCGGTGTCGCCGCAGGTCGGCGGCGTGCTGGTGCGCGGCGAGAAGGGGACCGCCAAGTCCACCATGGTGCGCGCACTGGCCGGATTGCTGCCCTCGCTCGCCGTGGTCGAGGGCTGCCGCTTCGCCTGCGACCCGGCCGCACCCGACACGCAGTGCCCGGACGGGCCGCACGCGGCGGCAGCCGTCGCGGCTGAGCGCCCGACCCGACTGGTGGAGCTGCCGGTCGGCGTGTCCGAGGACCGCATCGTCGGCTCGCTCGACCTGGAGCGGGCCCTCGCCGAGGGCGTCAAGGCGTACGAGCCGGGGCTGCTCGCCGCCGCCCACCGCGGGGTGCTCTACATCGACGAGGTCAACCTGCTCAACGACCACCTCGTGGACCTGCTGCTGGACGCCGCCGCGATGGGCCGCTCCTACGTGGAGCGGGAGGGCGTGTCCGTCCGGCACGCGGCGCGGTTCCTGCTGGTGGGCACGATGAACCCGGAGGAGGGCGAACTGCGCCCGCAGTTGCTCGACCGCTTCGGGCTGACCGTGGAGATCGCCGCGACCCGCGAGCCCGAGCAGCGCGCCGAGGTGGTCCGGCGGCGGCTGGCCTACGACGCCGACCCGGAGGGCTTCGCGGCGCGGTGGACCCGGGACGAGCAGGAGCTCGCGGCACGGATCGGCACCGCCAGGGAGGTGCTGCCGTCGGTCGTGCTCGGCGACGGTGCGCTGCGCCAGATCACGGCCGTGTGCGCGGCGTTCGAGGTGGACGGGCTGCGCGCGGACATCGTGATGGCGCGGACGGCCGTCGCCCTGGCGGCCTGGGCCGGGCGGACCGGCGTCATCGCCGAGGACGTGCGGACGGCGGCGCGGCTGGCGCTGCCACACCGGCGCCGGCGCAATCCGTTCGACGCGCCGGGTCTGGACGAGGAGAAGCTCGACGACACCCTGGAGCAGTCGGCCGGGCAGGAGCCGGAGCCCGAGGGGCCCGATGGACCCGAGGGACCCGACGACGACGGCAGCGGTCCTGACGGGCCGTCCGGCGGCGGCAAGGACGCGCCCACCGACGACGGCCCCAGCGGGGGCACGACCGAGGCCGAGGCCGACGCCGCGTCGAGCCGGGGCGGCATCCCCGCCCCCGCGCCCCCGCAGCCCGCCGCTCCGGCCGCCTCCCCCTACCGCACCCGGCTGCTCACCGTCCCCGGCACGGGAGAGGGCGCCAACGGCCGCCGCTCCCGCGCGCGCACCGACAGCGGCGGGCACACCATCCGCGCCGCCCGCCCGTCCGGGGCGCTGCAGCGGCTGCACCTGGCCGCGACGATCCAGGCCGCCGCTCCGCACCAGCTCGGGCGCGGACGGGACGGGCGGGCGCTGAAGCTCCGCCGGGACGACTTCCGCGAGCAGGTCAGGGAGGGCCGGGAGTCCAATCTCGTCCTCTTCGTGGTGGACGCCTCCGGCTCGATGGCGGCCCGGCAGCGGATGTCCGCCGTCAAGGGGGCCGTACTGTCGCTGCTGATGGACGCCTACCAGCGGCGCGACAAGGTCGGCATGGTCACCTTCCGGGGTTCCGGGGCCACCCTCGCGCTGCCGCCCACATCCTCGGTGGAGGTCGGCGCGGCGCGCCTGAAGCAGCTGCCGACCGGTGGCCGCACGCCCCTCGCCGCCGGGCTGCTGCGCGCGCACGAAACCCTGCGGCTGGAGCGGCTGCGCGACCCGCGCCGCCGTCCGCTGCTGGTCGTGGTCACAGACGGTCGGGCCACCGGCGGCTCGCAGGCCCTTCCGGACGCGCGCCGCGCGGCCGGACTGCTCGCCGCGCAGGGCACCGCAGCCGTGGTCGTGGACTGCGAGAGCGGCCCGGTCCGCCTCGGCCTGGCCGCCGAACTCGCGGTCCACCTCGGCGCGGAGGCCATCCGCCTGGACGAGCTCGCCGCCGACAGCGTCACCCGACTCGTGCACACCATCCAGAAGGAGGCCGCGTAACCATGCCGCAGGGACAGCCCACCACCGTTCCCGAGGACGGACTGACGACCCGTCAGCGTCGCACCCAGCCCGTGCTCGCCGTCCACACCGGCCCCGGCAAGGGCAAGTCCACGGCGGCCTTCGGGCTGGCCCTGCGGGCCTGGAACCAGGGCTGGCCGATCGGGGTGTTCCAGTTCGTCAAGTCCGCGAAGTGGAAGGTCGGCGAGGAGCACGCGCTGCGGGTGCTGGGCGCGAGCGGCGAGGGCGGCAGCGTGGCCTGGCACAAGATGGGCGAGGGTTGGTCCTGGGTCCAGCGCGACATCGCCGACAGCGAGGAGGCCGCCCGCGAGGGCTGGGAGCAGGTGAAGCGCGACCTGGCGGCGGAGACCTACCGGCTCTACGTCCTGGACGAGTTCACCTATCCGCTGCACTGGGGCTGGATCGACACCGACGAGGTCCTGGCCGCGCTCAAGGACCGTCCGGGCAGCCAGCATGTCGTGATCACCGGGCGCAACGCGCCGCAGGCACTGGTGGACGCGGCCGACCTGGTGACCGAGATGACCAAGGTCAAACACCCGATGGACGCCGGTCGCAAGGGCCAGCGCGGCATCGAGTGGTGAGCGGCGCGTCCTGCGGGTGAACACAGTGAGCTCCGCCGCCACCCTACGAAAGAATGATCCAGTGCAGCTCCCTCGACTCGTCCTCGCCGCACCGTCCTCCGGTAGCGGGAAGACGACCGTCGCCACCGGACTGATGGCGGCGCTGACCGGCCGGGGGCTCCGCGTGTCCCCGCACAAGGTCGGGCCCGACTACATCGACCCCGGCTACCACGCGCTGGCCACCGGGCGGCCCGGCCGGAACCTGGACGCGTTCCTGTGCGGGCCCGATCGGCTCGCGCCGCTGCTGCTGCACGGCGCGGCGGGGGCTGACGTCGCCGTGGTCGAGGGCGTGATGGGGATGTTCGACGGGGCGGCGGGGCGCGGGGAGTTCGCCTCCACGGCGCACGTCGCGAAGCTGCTGCGTGCGCCGGTCGTGCTGGTCGTCGACGCGTCCTCGCAGAGCCGGTCGGTGGCCGCGCTGGTGCACGGCTTCGCGTCCTGGGACCCGGAGGTGCGGCTCGGCGGGGTGATCCTCAACCGGGTCGCCTCCGACCGGCACGAGCAGTTGCTGCGGGAGGCTCTGGAGGAGGGCGGCGGGGTGCCCGTCCTGGGAGCGGTCCGCAGGAGCGCGGACGTGGTGACGCCCAGCCGGCACCTCGGCCTGATCCCCGCGGTCGAACGCGACGCCGAGGCGCTGCGCGCGGTCCGGGACATGGGCGAGCTGGTGCGCGCGGGCGTGGACCTGGACGCGCTGCTCACGCTCGCGCGCAGCGCTCCCCCACTGCCGGAGGAGCCCTGGGACGCGGAGGCCGAGATCGCCGCGCTCGGCGGACCCGCCAGCACCGGCAGGCCGGTGATCGCCCTCGCCTCAGGGCCGGCCTTCTCCTTCTCCTACGCCGAGAACGCCGAACTCCTCGCCGCCGCCGGGGCCGAGGTCGCGCCCTTCGACCCGCTGCGGGACGAGAAGCTGCCCGCCGGTACCTCGGCCCTCGTCGTCGGCGGCGGCTTTCCTGAGGTCTATGCGACGCAGTTGTCCGCCAACACCGCGCTCCGCGAGGCCGTCACCGCGCTCGCCGCCTCCGGCGCGCCGCTGGTCGCCGAGTGCGCCGGGTTGCTGTATCTGGCGCGCTCCCTGGACGGCCGTCCCATGTGCGGGGTCGTCGACGCCGACGCCCGCATGACGGAACGGCTGACCCTCGGCTACCGCGAGGCGGTGGCGCTCTCCGACAGCCCCCTCGCCGCCGCCGGGACCCGGCTCAACGGCCACGAGTTCCACCGCACCGTGTGCGAGCCCGGCAGTGGACCGAACCCCGCCTGGGGCTGGCGCGGCCCCGCCGGAGCCTCCCGCACGGAGGGCTTCACCACCGCCACGCTGCACGCCTCCTACCTGCACCTGCACTGGGCCGGCTCGCCGGGGCTCGCCCACCGCCTGGTGCGTCAGGCAGCCGCGCACGCAGCCCTGCACCCGGTCTGACGTGGGTCATCCCACATCGGCCGGGGTGCGGTGCCGGTTGACTGGCCCGTCGCGGGCGTGGTGGGATTTCACCGCCTGATACGGCGGCAATGATGAGGAAGTCCGGTGCGAATCCGGCGCGGTCCCGCCACTGTCACCGGGCGGCCCGCCCCTACAACGGACGGCGCCGTCCGCGAGCCAGGAACTCTGGCCGCCGTCACCACGAGCCGGGGCGCGGACCCCGAGTGAGGACTGTCCCCATGCGCTGTGCCGTCGTGCCCTCCTTCCCGTTCCCCGTCCGGTGAACGGCCGGCTGACCCCGCGTCTGGTCGGCGTGGGGATGGGTCCGGGTGACCCCGAACTGGTCACGGTGAAGGCCGTGCGGGTGCTGCGCGAGGCCGACGTGGTCGTGGTGCCGGTGCTCGACAGCGGCGAGACGGGCCGCGCCGAGGCGACCGTGCTGCACCACGCGGACGCGGTCAAGATCGAGCGGGTGGTGTTCGCGCTGAACGAGCGCGAGGACCGGGCCCGGCGCGAGGCGGCCTGGGACGCCGCCGGGGCGCGCGTCGCCGAACTGCTGGGCGAGCACGGGACCGTCGCCTTCGCCACCATCGGCGACCCCAACGTCTACTCCACCTTCACCTACCTGGCGCAGACCCTCACCGCGCTGCTCCCCGACCTGCTCGTGGAGACGGTGCCCGGCATCACCGCCATGCAGGACCTCGCCGCGCGCAGCGGAACCGTCCTCGCCGAGGGCACCGAACCGCTGACACTCGTACCGGTCACCGCGGGCTCCGCGGTGCTGCGCGAGGCCCTCGCCGGTCCCGGCACCGTCGTCGCCTACAAGTTCGGACGGCTCGCGCAGCAGGTCGCGGCGGCACTGGAGCAGACCGGCCGGGCCCGGGACGCCGTCTGGGGTGCTTCGCTCGGCCTGCACGACGAGCAGATCCAGCCTGCCGGACACCCTCTGGACGGGCCGCTGCCCTACCTGTCGACCCTGATCGCACCCGCGACCCGCACCACCCGTGGAGGGAAACTGTGACCGAGCAGCAGAGCAACGGCAAGGTCACCTTCGTCGGCGCCGGCCCCGGCGCCGCCGACCTGCTGACCTTCCGCGCCGCCCGCGCCATCGCCGACGCCGACACCGTGATCTGGGCTGCCAGCCTGGTCCAGGCCGAGGTGCTCGACCACGCCCGCGCCGACGCCGAGATCCTCGACTCCTCGCTGATTCCCATGGAGGACGTGCTCGCGGTCTACGAGCGAGCTGCCGCCGAGGGCCGCCGGGTGGCCAGGATCCACTCCGGCGACCCCTCCCTCTGGGGTGCGGTGCAGGAGCAGCTGGACCGCTGCCGCGAGCTGGGCCTGGAGACGGAGATCGTCCCCGGTGTGTCGTCGTTCGCCGCCGTCGCCGCCATCGCCCAGCGGGAACTGACGATCCCCGAGGTGGCGCAGAGCGTCATCCTCACCCGCCTCGGCGGCGGCAAGACGCCCATGCCGCCCGGCGAGGAGGTGCGGGACTTCGCCCGGCACGGAACCACCATGGCGATCTTCCTGTCCGCCGCGCGGACGAAGCAGCTGGTCGAGGAGCTCACCGCCGGCGGCTACCCGCTCGACACCCCGGTCGTCATCGCCTACCAGGCCACCTGGCCGGACGAGCTGGTGCTCGAGGGGACCCTGGAGACGCTGGAGGCCACCGTCAAGGAGCACCGGCTCTGGAAGCACACGCTGTTCCTGGTCGGCCCCGCCCTCGCCGCGACCGGCACCCGCTCGCACCTCTACCACCCCGGCCACTTCCACGGCTTCCGCCGCGCCGACCCCGCCGCCCGCCGGGCGCTGCGCAGCGCCACGACGTGACCGCGGCAGGCCCCCGGCCCGAGCCCGGGCCCGATCCCCGGACCGGTCCCCAGCCGGCTCCCAGGACCGGTCCCGAGCTGCGGGAACCGGACCTCCCCCGCACAGCGAAGGTCCGCGACGGCAAGGCGCTGCGGGCCGGCTGGACCACCGGCAGTTGCGCTTCGGCGGCGGCCCGCGCGGCCGCGCTGCACCTGGTCACCGGCGAGCCGCAGTCCGTGGTCGAGGTGGCCCTGCCGTCCGGCAACCGGGTCACCTTCGCCGTCGAGCGCTGCGAGCTGCTGCGTCCCGGACGGGCGGAGGCGGTGGTCGTGAAGGATGCCGGGGACGACCCGGACGTCACCCATGGTGCGCACCTCACCGCCACGGTGGCCTGGCGCCCGGAGCCCGGGCTGATGCTGCACGGGGGTGTGGGCGTGGGTGTGGTGACCAAGCCCGGCCTCGGCCTTGAGGTCGGCGGCCCGGCGATCAACCCCGTCCCCCGCGCGATGATCACCCAGGCGGTCGGCGAGGTCGTCGACGTCGCCGTGCGCGGACTGGACGTCACCATCAGCGTCCCCGACGGCGAGCAGCGCGCCAAGAAGACCACCAACGGCAAGCTCGGCATCATCGGCGGCATCTCCATCCTGGGGACGACCGGGATCGTCCGCCCCTTCTCCACCGCCTCCTGGCGGGCCAGCGTCGAGCAGGCCGTGTCGGTGGCCGCGGCGCAGGGCGAGCGGGCGATCGTGCTGTGCACGGGCGGGCGCACCGAGAAGGGCGCGATGGAGCACATCCCCTCGCTGCCCGACGTGTGCTTCGTCGAGGTCGGCGACTTCACCGGAGCGGCGCTGCGTCGTGCGGTCCAGGGGGGCATGGAGCGGGCGGTGTTCGTAGGCATGGTCGGCAAGCTGACGAAACTCGCGGCGGGCGTGCTGATGACGCACTACACCCGCTCGAAGATCGACACCGGCGTACTGGCGTCGATCACCGCCGCTGCCGGGGCCCCGCCCGAGGTCGTCGCCGAGGTCGCCGTCGCCAACACGGCGCGGCACGCCTACGAGCTGTGGGAGGCGGCCGGGGTGCTGGTGCCCGCAGGACTGCTGCTGTGCCGCCAGGTCGCGGACGTGATGGAACAGTTCGCCGGAGGCGCGCTCACCGCCGAGGTGGCGATGGTGGACTTCACCGGCCGCCGGATCGTCGCCAGCACCGGTGGGGAGCTGCTGCCGTGACCGCACCCCCCTGGATCACCGTGCTCGGCGCCGCCCTGGCTCCCCAGCACCGCGAACTGCTCGCCCGCGCCGACCTGGTGCTGGGCGCCCGCCGCCACCTCGACGCGGCCGAGGTACCGGCCGCGAAGGCGCTCGCCCTCGGCCCGCTGGCCCCGGCGCTGGACCGGGTCGCCGAGACCGGTTCCGGAACCGTCGTGGTACTCGCCTCCGGCGACCCCGGGTTCTTCGGCATCGTCCGCGTCCTTGCCGAGCGCTTCGGCCCGGAGGCGCTGGACGTGCGGCCCGGGGTGAGCAGTGTCGCGGAGGCATTCGCACGGCTGGGACTGCCCTGGGACGACGCCGTGGTGGTCAGCGCCCACGGTCGCGATCCGCGCACGGCGTTCAACGTGTGCCGGGCGCAACGCAAGACGGCCGTGCTCACCGCGCCCGGTGCGGGTCCTGCGGAGATCGGCGCGGCGCTGCTGGCGACACCCGGCGTCGAGCGGCGGCTCGTGGTCGCCTCGGACCTGGGCAGCCCTGCGGAGCGCGTCGAGGAGGTGACGCCGCGACAGGCGGCCGGGCGGGACTGGCCGGGCGTGCATGTGGTGCTCTGCCTGGGGGCGGCCGCGGGCACTGGTGTCAGCGTCGGTGTCGGCGTCGGCGCGATGCGGTCCGTCGCGGGCGCGGCTGCGGTCGCCGAGGCCGGCTGGGGGCTGCCGGAGGACGCGTTCGCGCACCGGGACTCGCTGGTCACCAAGGCCGAGGTGCGCGCACTGGTGCTGGCTCGGCTGGGGCCGCGGCTCGGCGAACTGGTCTGGGACGTCGGCGCGGGCAGCGGCTCCGTCGCGGTCGAGTGCGCGCGGCTGGGAGCGGCCGTGGTCGCGGTGGAGCGCGCGGAGGACGGCGTGGAACGCGTGCGTGCCAACGCGGCGGCGCACGGCGTGGATGTGAGCGTCGTCCACGGCAGCGCCCCCGACGCGCTGGACGAACTGCCCGAGCCTGACGCCGTGTTCGTCGGCGGCGGCGGGGCCGACCTGCCCGCCGTCGTCGCCGCCTGCGCACGGCGTGCCCGCCGCACGGTCGTGGTCACGCTGGTCGCGCTCGACCGGGTGCCCGCCGTCCAGGCGGCACTGCTCGCGGCCGGATTCACCGCCGAGGGCGTGCAGTTGCAGGCGTCGCGCCTCGCGCCGCTGCCCGGCGGGGTCACCCGCCTCGCCGCCACCAACCCCGTTTTCGTGCTCTGGGGAACCAGGGCCGCCACTACGTCAGGAGCACCATCGTGATCGGCCTGATCGCCGCCACCGCCGCAGGCCGCCAGGCCGCCGCTCAGCTCGCCGAGGCACTGGGCGACTGCCGCCTGTACCAGGAGGGCCCGGTCGGGGCCGCCGTACGGAAGGCATGGGCCGAGTGCGAGCAGTTGGTGTGCTTCCTGGCGACGGGGGCGACGGTGCGGCTGGTCGCACCGCTGCTGGCCGACAAGCACAGCGACCCCGGGGTGGTGTGCGTCGACGAGGCGCGGCGCTTCGCGGTGGCCCTCGTCGGCGGGCACGACGGCGGGGCGAACGCGCTCGCGGACCGGGTGGCCGAGGCGCTGGAGGCGCAGCCGGTGGTGACCACGGCGACCGACGCGGTCGGCGTACCGGGCCTGGACACGCTCGGCTGGCACGTGGAGGGCGACGTCGCGGCGGTCAGCCGGGCCGTGCTCGACGGTCTGCCCGTGCGGCTGAGCGCGGACGCCGTGCACCCGCTGCCGGCACTGCCGGAGAACGTACGGACGGACGTACGGACGGACGTACCGGGGAACCCGCCGACCGTCGTCGTCAGCGACCGGCTGCGGCAGCCTGCGACTGACGCGCCGACGGTCACCCTGCGGCCGCGCAGCCTGGTCGTCGGGGTGGGGGCGAGCCGGGGCGCGTCAGCCGAGGAGATCCTCGGGCTGGTCAGGGAGACGCTGGCCGAGGCCGGCCTGAGCGAGCACTCGCTCAGCCGTCTGGCCACCGTGGACGCCAAGGCCGACGAGCCGGGGCTGCTGGAAGCCGCCCGCGTGCTGGGCGTCGCGCTGGTGACGTTCAGCGCGGAGGAGCTGGCGGCCGTCGACGTGCCCAATCCCTCGGCCGCGCCGCTGGCCGCCGTCGGCACGCCGAGCGTGGCCGAGGCGGCGGCGCTGCTGGAGGGCGGCGAACTGCTGGTCCCCAAGCGGAAGTCCGCGCCGGAGGGCCGCGCGGCGATGTGCACGGTCGCCGTCGCACGGAGCCGCCCGCGCGGACGGCTCGCTGTGGTCGGACTCGGCCCTGGCGCGCGTGACCTGCTCACCCCTCGGGCCCGCGAAGAGCTGCGCCGGGCGTCGATCATCGTCGGCCTGGACCAGTACGTCGACCAGATCCGCGACCTGCTGCGCCCCGGCACCCGGATCGAGGCCACCGGCCTCGGCGCGGAGGAGGAGCGCGCGCGCAGCGCGGTGCGCCTCGCGGAGCAGGGCCACGCGGTGGCGCTGATCGGCAGCGGGGACGCCGGCGTCTACGCGATGGCGTCCCCGGCCCTGGCCGAGGCGGGCACGGACATCGACGTCGTCGGCGTGCCCGGGGTGACGGCGGCGCTGGCGGCCGCCGCGCTGCTCGGCGCGCCGCTGGGCCACGACCATGTCTCCATCAGCCTGTCCGACCTGCACACCCCGTGGGAGGTGATCGAGCGCCGGGTGCGTGCCGTCGCCGAGTCCGACATCGTCGTCACCTTCTACAACCCGCGCAGCCGCGGCCGCGACTGGCAGCTGCCCAAGGCACTCAGCCTGCTGGCGGAGCACCGCGACCCGAACACCCCGGTCGGCGTCGCGCACTCCATCTCCCGCCCCGATGAGTGGCACACCGTCACCACGCTGGCCGAACTCGACGTCACCACGGTCGACATGACGACCGTCGTCGTGGTCGGCAACACCGCCTCGCGACAGGTGGCGGGCCGGATGGTCACCCCGCGCGGATACCGGTGGCAGGTGTGAGCCCGCTCGCGGCGGTAGCCGTGTCCACGCGCTGCCAGGGGTGCGGTGCCTGCCTGCTGACCTGCCCCACCCACGCGATCCGGCCAATCCCGCACGAGGTCGGCGGCGTGCCGCTGCTCGTCCTCGACGCCGCCTGCACCGGCTGCCTGGAGTGCGTGGATGTCTGTCCGGTGGACGCCATCGACATCATCACTCGCCTGAGCGACAGCGACGACATGAACGACAGCAACGACACCAGCGGCTTCGATCCGGCTACGGAGGAACGATCATGACCGGGCGTCAGGTCCACCCGATCGAGCAGGAGTCCTACCGCCGACTGCGCGCCCGCGCCGACACGAGCCACCTCCCGCCGCTCACCCGCGCCGTCGCCGAGCGGGTCGTCCACTCCAGCGCGGACCTGGACTACCTCGACGACCTGGTGATCGCCGACGAGGCCGTGCTGCGCGCGGCGGCCGACGCCCTGGCTGCGGGCGCACCGCTGGTCGCCGACGTGGAGATGGTCGCCGCCGGGATCACCGCCCGGCGGGCGCTGTGCAGGGTCCGGGACGCCAAGGGCGATCCGGAGACGGGCCTGACCCGCTCCGCGGCCGCGATCCGGATGGCCCTGGACGAGGTCGGCCACGGCGCGGTCTGGGTCATCGGCTGCGCCCCGACCGCGCTGGAGGAACTGCTGCTGCTGGACGCCCGCCCCGCCCTGGTCATCGGCCTGCCGGTGGGCTTCGTCGGCGCGGCCGAGTCCAAGGCCGCGCTGCGCGCCTCGGGCCTCCCGGCCGTCAGCAACATCTCCGAGAAGGGCGGTTCGGCCGTCGCCGCTGCCGCCGCCAACGCCCTGCTCTACCCCGACCTCTACTCCCACCCCGACCGCTACTCCCAGGAGTCCCTGTGAACGCCCGCCCGTCGCCCGACCACCACCCCCAAGGGAATCACTACGCTCCCACCCCTCTCCCGTCGCCCGACCACCACCCCCAAGGGAATCGCTACGCTCCCACCCCTCTCCCGTCGCCCGACCACCACCCCCAAGGGAATCGCTACGCTCTCGCCCCGGCTCTGCTCATCGTCGGCCACGGCACCCGCGACGAGGCCGGCGCCGAGGCGTTCCGCCAGTTCGTCGCCGGGCTGAGCGACCGCCTTCCCGACACGCCCGTCGGCGGCGGCTTCATCGAGCTGTCCCCGCCGCCGCTCGCCGACGCCGTCAGTGAGCTGGTCGCTGCCGGGGCGAAGCGCTTCGCGGCGGTCCCGCTGGTCCTGGTGTCGGCCGGTCACGCCAAGGGCGACATCCCGGCCGCCCTGGTCCGGGAGCGCGAACGCCACCCCGGCACCTCCTTCTCCTACGGACGTCCGCTCGGGCCGCATCCGAGCCTGCTGACCGTCCTGGAGCGGCGCCTTGACGAGGTGCTGCCGCGCGAGGAGCGCGCCGGGACCACCGTGCTGCTGGTGGGCCGGGGCTCGACCGACCCCGACGCCAATGCCGAGGTGGTCAAGGTCGCGCGGCTGCTGTGGGAGGGCCGGGGCCTGGACGGGGTCGAGACCGCGTTCGTCTCGCTCGCCGCACCTGACGTGCCGTCGGGCCTGGAGCGCTGCCGCAGGCTCGGCGCGAAGCGCGTCGTCGTGCTGCCCTACTTCCTGTTCACGGGCATCCTGCCGGACCGCGTCGAGCGGCAGACCGCCGACTGGGCCGCCGAGCACCCCGAGCTGGACGTGCGGCAGGCCGCAGTGATGGGCGCGACGGAGGAACTCGCCGAACTCGTTCTGGCCCGCTACCACGAGGCCCTGGCCGGGGACCTGCGGATGAACTGCGACACCTGCGTCTACCGCATCGCGATGCCCGGCTTCGAGGACCGGGTCGGCGCCGCGCAGCGCCCGCACCACCACCCCGACGACCCCGCGCACGGCCACGGCCACGGCCACCACCACGGCTCGCACTCCCATGTCCACTGAACCCGACTTGACCCAGCCGGACCAGTTCGCCGACCGGGACCAGTTCACCGACCGGGACCGGTCCACCGAGCCGGACCTGCGCCACCACGGCGACACCGAGGTCGGCGGCGGCCTGGTCGACCTCGCCGTGAACGTACGGGCGGGCACGCCCCCCGCCTGGCTCCGCTCGTTGCTGGCGACCACTCTCGCCGACCTGGCCGCCTACCCGGACGGCCTCGCCGCCCGCGCCACCGTCGCCCGCCGCCACGGCCGACCGGCGGCGGAGGTGCTGCTGACGTCGGGTGCGGCGGAAGCGTTCGTGCTGCTGGCCCGCACCCTGCGGCCGCGTCGCCCGCTGGTGGTGCACCCTCAGTTCACCGAGCCCGAAGCGGCGTTGCGCGACGCCGGACACCCGGTCGAGCGACTGCTGCTGCGTCCCGAGGACGGATTCAGACTCGACCCCTCGGCCGTGCCGGCCGACGCCGACCTGGTGGTGATCGGGAACCCCACCAACCCGACCTCGGTGCTGCATCCCGCCGTTGACCTCGCCGCGCTGGCCCGGCCGGGGCGGACCCTGGTCGTCGACGAGGCGTTCGCGGACACCGTCCCCGGCGAAGCGGAGAGCCTGGCCGGCCGCGGCGACCTGCCGGGCCTGGTCGTGCTGCGCAGCCTGACCAAGACCTGGGGGCTGGCCGGCCTTCGGATCGGTTACGTGCTGGCCGCCGCCGACACGGTCGCGTCGCTCGCGGCCGCGCAGCCGCTGTGGCCGGTGTCGAGTCCGGCGCTGGTCGCCGCCGAGGCCTGCAGCTCGCCCGACGCGCTGGCGGAGGCGGAGGCCGCCGCCCTCGCCACCGCCGAGGACCGCGCGTACCTGCTGTCACGGCTGGCCGGACTGCCCGGTATCCGGACCTACGGTCAGCCCGCCGCATCCTTCGTACTCGTACACGTCCCACACGCGGACGCGGTCAGGGAGCGTCTCCGCAGCCTCGGTTTCGCGGTTCGCCGCGGGGACACCTTCCCTGGTCTGGGCCCCGACTGGCTACGAATCGCGGTGCGCGACAAGGCGACGGTGGACGCCTTCTGCGAGGCGCTGGCGACAGTCCTCCAATGATCCGACGACGTTCACATCCTTGAACTTTGTCCAGCATCTTGACTAGAGTCCCGCCCTGGCCGTGTCATGTCTTCACCTGACCCCACCTCAAGCGAGGCACGCCATGGACGACAGCACGCCCCTGACCGCACCGCTGCGCCGCCGCCACTTCCTCGGTGCGGGCGCCGCCGTGACCGGCGCCGCACTGATCGGCGTAGGCGGCTCCACCGCGACCGCCCATGCCGCCGCCGCTACCGCGAGCGCTGCGCCCGACACCTTCGACCAGTTGCGCGGCGTCTGGTCCGACATCCTCACCGGCGGCAGCGCGGTCAACCCGGCCGACCCGGACTACGCGACGGCCATCGCCACCATCGACGCCATCGCCGCAGCCGCCATCGCCCGCTACGACAACTCCGCCACCCCCGCCTCCGTCTACACGGACCTGCCGTTCACCCACGTGGAGAACGGCAGCGGGACCTACTACCGGATCAGGGACACGGCCATCGCCTGGGCCACCCCGGGCTCGACGTACCATCAGGACCCGGCCGTCGCCGCGAAGCTGGTCTCCGCTCTCGCCCTGATCGGCTCCGCGTACTACAACCCGAGCTCGCCCGAGGTCGGCAACTGGTACCACTGGGAGATCGGCGCGCCGCAGGCCCTGGTCAACGCCTGCGCCGTGCTCGGCAGCCTGGTCCCCGCGGCCGACCTGGCCTCCTACCTCACCACCGTCGCCCACTTCGTGCCCGACCCCACCCACCAGCAGCAGGGCACCGTGGTCACCACCGGAGCCAACCGCTCCGACATGTGCCAGATCACCATCCTCCGGGGCATCCTCGCCAAGGACCCCACCCTGATCGCCCTCGGCCGCGACAAGCTCTCCGACATCTATCCGTATGTGACCACCTCGGACGGCTACTACCGCGACGGCGGCTACATCCAGCACGGCACCATCCCCTACAACGGCCACTACTCCTACGTCCTGCTCAACGACCTCAGTCAGCTCTCGCTGCTGCTGAACGGTTCCAGTTGGCCGATCAACGACCCGAACTTCTCGGTGATCCTGGACGCGGTCGACCTCACCTACGCGCCGTTCATGTACGACGGCCTGGTCATGGACGTGGTCAGGGGCCGCTTCCTGTCCCGGCAGGGCGAGACCGACCACGACGCCGGGCACGCCATCACGGAGGCCGTCTGCCGGCTCATCCCGGTGGGCTCCCGGACCCAGCAGAAGCGCTGGAAGGCCCTGGTCAAGGGCTGGGTGGAGCGGGAGACCTTCGCCCCCATCGCCGCCAGCGCCACACCCGCCCGGATGGCCCTGGTCAAGTCTGTCGTGGACGACCCCCTGGTCCACGCCGCCGAGCAGAGCAACGGCCACATCCAGCAGCCTTCCATAGAACGCGTGGTGCACTGCCGCGACGGCTGGGCCTGGACGGTCGGGCTGTCCAGCAGCCGCATCGCCCGGCTCGAGGCCATCAACGGCGAGAACCAGCGCGGGTGGCACACCGGCGACGGCGCGACGTACCTCTACAACCGCGACAACGGCCACTACACCGACGCCTACTGGCCCACCGTCGACTGCACCCGGCTGCCCGGCGTCACCGCCGACACCCTGCCGCTCGCCCCGAGCGCGGGCACCGGCACGCTGCCGCCGACGACCTGGTCCGGCGGCGCGGTGCTGGACGGCAGCTGGGGTGCGGTCGGGCTGGACCTCGTGCCGTTCGGGTCCCCGCTGCGGGCGAAGAAGTCCTGGTTCTGCCTCGACGACGCCGTGGTGGCGCTGGGCGCGGGCATCACCGGCAGTAGCGGCCACACCGTCGAGACCACGATCGAGAACCGCAACCTGCATTCCACCGGGACCAACCAGCTGACCGTCAACGGTCTCGCGCAGCCGTCCACCGCGGGTTGGAGTGGCAGCTTCCCGGGGTCGGGCTGGGCGCATCTGGAGGGCGTCGGCGGCTACCTGCTCCCCGCCGGCGGCGCTGCGGGCGCGGTCACACTGCGGGCCCTGCGGGAGCAGCGCACCGGCACCTGGGCCGCGATCGACAGCGGCCCAAGCACCGGCGGCACCAGCACCCCCTACACCAACACCTACGCCACGCTCTGGCTCGACCACGGCGTGGACCCCAGCGGAGGCAGCTACGTCTACCTGCTGCTGCCGGGCGCGTCGGTACGGGACACCGCCCACAGGGCGGCCCACCCCGATGTCACCGTCCTGGCCAACACCCCCTCACTGCAGGCGATCCACTCCGCCAAGGCGTCGCTCACGGCCGCCAACTTCTTCACCGGCGGCGCCCTCCCCACCGTGGGCGCGGCCGGGGTGGCCGTGAGCGGCCCGGCCTCCGTGCTGATCCACGAGGAGGCCGACCGGCTGATCCTGGCCGTCAGCGACCCGACCTGCACGCAGACCTCACTGACCGTCAACATCACCGGCTCGGTCCGCTACCGCCGGGGGTTCAGCGACGACCCGGGCGTCAGGGTCGACCTGAGCGGCCCCTCCCCGGTCGTGACCGTCGATCTCACCCAGGACCTGCCCGGTGTCTCGCGGACGGTCCGGCTCATCCGGTAGCCGGCGGCCTAGGAGCGCCGTCGCCGCGCCAGGACGAGCGCAGCCGCACCCGCTCCGAGCAGCAGCAGCGCCGCTCCGGCGATCAGCGGGGTGGCGCTGCCGCCGCCGGTCACGGCGAGATCGGTGGTGGCGGGAGCCGGTGACGGCGAGGCGGCACCCGACGTCACCGAGGCCGGGACGGCAGGCGCCGACGCGGAGGCATCGGCAGATGCGGAGGAGGAAGCCGCGCCGCCTGCGCTCGCACTCGGCGACGGCAGGGCCGAGCTGTCGTCAGCGGCCTTGCTGCAGCCGACCACCGCCAGCTCGATCGAGCCGGTGACCTTGGCGACGTTCAGGCTCAGCGGGTTGACGGTGACGCTGAGCTCCAGCGCCGTGGCCGCGGCCGTGGTGGAGGTCAGCGTCTTCTTCGACAACTCCAGGTCCACCACCCCGACGCCCGGCACCGCCACATGGGTCGGGCCGCCCGCGCTCAGGGACACCGCCACACCGAGCACCCGCAGCTGCCCCAGCACGTTGACCTCGGCGGTCGGTCGGCCGTGCGCCGGGCAGTCGGCCCTGGCGCTGACCTCCTTCAGCCCGAGCACGTCCCGCAGGAGCAGCCCCGGCACCTGGACCCGCGCGGTGACCAGGTCGACCTCGGCGTGCGAGCCGTGCGCGTCGGCGCTGGCGGAACTGTGGCCCAGGACGGCCTCGACCAGGGTCTGCGGAACGCCGCCCTGGACCCCCTGCACGCTGGTCCTCAGTACCGCGCCCTCCGCGCTGTCCGGCGCGTGGATCGCGTTGAGGCTGACGTCGACCGGGATGTCCACGGCGCCGGTCAGCAGCCGGACGTCCAGGCCCAGCCGCGCGGTGGTGGCGGAGGCCGTGCCGATCCGCTGCCCGTCGGCGTGCGCCGGAGCGGCGGCGGCAGCGAGAACGGAGACGGCGGCTAACGCACCCAGGGCGGCGGCCGGACGACGGATGGCAAGCATGAGTGAACCCCCACGAGTGGCTGTACGCACAGGTATGCGATGGAATCCGGCCGGGCGCTCACCCCCTGGTACCGGAGCGCCCGTACGTGATCTCGGATGGGACCCATCCTTGCGAACCATGCGTCACTCCGGCAGCACAGAGAGTCAGTTCACCCGAACGAGTGACGCACCCTCAGGAGACGTACCAGCCACCGCTGTTCAGGGCAGACGCCAGTCAATCGGCTGCGCGCCCTGGCGTACCAGCAGCTCATTGGCGCGGCTGAACGGCCGCGAGCCGAAGAACCCCCGGTCCGCCGACATCGGGCTGGGGTGCGCGGATTCCAGGCACGGCGCGGGGCCGAGCAGCGGGCGCAGGTTCCTGGCGTCGCGCCCCCACAGGATCGCGACCAGGGCCGGACCGCGCGCCACCAGGGCCCGGATCGCCTGCTCGGTGACCGCCTCCCAGCCCTTGCCGCGGTGCGCGGCGGGCTGACGCGGCACCGTGGTCAGCGCGCGGTTCAGCAGCAGCACGCCCTGCTCCGTCCACGGCGTCAGATCACCGCTGCCGGGCGCGGGGAGTCCCAGGTCCTGCTGGTACTCCTGGTAGATGTTGACCAGGCTCCCAGGCAGCGGCCGCACCTCCGCGCCGACCGAGAAGCTCAGCCCGACGGCGTGCCCCGGCGTCGGGTAGGGATCCTGACCCACGATCAGCACCCGCACCTCGTCGAAGGGCTGCTGGAACGCCCGCAGCACCTGCGGCCCCGGCGGCAGGTAGCTGCGCCCGGCGGCGATCTCGGCACGCAGGAAGTCACCCATCGCGGCGACCTGCCCGGCGACGGGCTCCAGGGCCTTGGCCCAGCCGGGTTCGACGATCTCGTGCAAGGGACGTGCGGCCATGGTCCGTCACTCTAACGCCACACGCGCCCCTCGCTCCACGTGAAGGACATTAGCTACCAACAGCGACAGAATCACCCCATGAACGCGCCGCCCGTCCACCCGTCCCCCCATCGGCTGCGCCGGCTGGTCACCGCCGTCTGGGACTACGTCCGCCGCGCTCCCGGCACGTTCGTCTGGCTGCTCGCGCTGCTCGCCAGCACCCTCGTGATCGACCACATCGACCCGGGAACCCGCGACGAGTTCCTGCGCCAGCGCTCCACCAACCTGCACGAACTGGCCACCAGGCCGGTGCGGGTGCTGTTCGCCAGCGCCTTCTGGCTCGACGGCGGCGGCTGGATCGGCTACGTCCTGCTGTACAACATCTTCCAGGTCCCCGCCGAGCGCTGGCTCGGCACCCTGCGCTGGCTGGGTGTCGTGGCCATCGCCCACGTCGGCGCCACCTACCTCAGCGAGGGCGTGCTCTACTGGGCGATCCGGCACGGCCGCGCGCCCGCCTCCGCTGTCAACACCCTCGACGTGGGCGTCAGTTACGCCCTCGCCGGGGTGCAGGCAGTGCTCGTCTACCGCATCGCCAAGCCCTGGTGCTACCTCTACCTGGCCGCCGTCCTGCTCTGGTACGGCTCAGCCATGGTCCACGGGCGTTCCTTCACCGACGTCGGCCACCTCTCCGCCGCCCTGCTCGGCCTCGCCTGCTACCCGCTCACCCGGGGGCGCGGCGAACCCTGGAACCCGGCCACCTGGCTCCGCTCGCTGGGCGTCCGACTACACCACCGACTACGCCACGACTGACCCGCGCATCACGATGCAGCGCGGGTCGGCGAGGACCCGCACGTCCTGGCGCGGGTCCTCGGTGTAGACGACGAGATCGGCCGACGCACCCTCGGCGAGCCCCGGGCGCCCCAGCCACTCCCGCGCCGCCCAGGTCGTCGCCGACAGCGCGGCCAGCGGCGGCAGCCCGGCCCGGACCAGCTCGGCGACCTCGGCGGCGACCAGCCCGTGCGCCAGCGAGCCGCCCGCGTCCGTGCCGACGAACACCGGGACGCCCGCCTCGGAGGCCGCCGCGACGGTGGCGTAGCGACGCTCGTGCAGCGCCCGCATGTGGGCCGCGTAGTCCGGGAAGCGGGCCTCGGCCGAGGTCGCGATACCCGGGAAGGTCGCGATGTTGACCAGCGTGGGGACGATCGCGACACCCCGCTCCGCGAACAGCGGGACGGTCTCCTCGGTCAGCCCGGTCGCGTGCTCCACACAGTCGATCCCGGCCTCCACCAGATCCGCCAGCGAGTCCTCACTGAAGCAGTGCGCGGTGACCCGCGCGCCCTCCGCGTGCGCTGCCGCCATCGCCTCGTCCAGCGCCCAGCGCGGCCAGCACGGGCCCAGATCGCCGGACTCCCGGTCGATCCAGTCGCCGACGAGCTTGACCCAGCCGTCGCCGCGCCGGGCCTCCCGGCGGACGTAGGCGGCCAGGTCGCCGGGCTCGATCTCGTGTGCGTAGTTGCGGATGTATCGGCGGGTGCGGGCGATGTGGCGGCCTGCCCGGATGATCCGGGGCAGGTCGGCCCGGTCGTCCACCCAGCGGGTGTCGGCCGCGGAGCCCGCGTCGCGCAGCAGCAGCGTCCCGGCGTCACGGTCCGTCAGCGCCTGCTTCTCGCTGGTGGCGTCGTCGACCGCGCCGTGCGCGTCCAGGCCGACGTGACAGTGCGCGTCGACCAGGCCCGGTAGCGCCCAGCCCTCCACCGTCCGGACGTCGCGCGCGCCGCTCGGCCGCTCGTAGGTCACCCGCCCGTCGAGGACCCACAGTTCGTCCCGCACGTCCTCGGGACCGACCAGGACCCGGCCCTTCACCCGCAGCACTCCCTCGGCGGCCCGGCCGCCGGTCACTTCGCCGCCTCCCGCGCCCGGACCGCCCGGCGCAGATCGTCCACCTGGTCCGCGAGGGCCCGGCGCAGGGCCGCGGTGAGGTCCGTCCGCTCCAGACACGCCTCCGCTGCCCGGATCGTCTCCGGGGTGGCGTCGAACGCCGGGAAGCCGAAGCGTCCCAGCAGCCGTCCCACCGCCGGGCCGCGCCGCTCCGCCGTCGCGACCACGGCCTCGAAGTAGGCCTGCGCGCGGTCGGCGAGCAGTTCGGCCTGCTCGGGCTGCCAGAAGCCCTGTGCAGTGGCGGCGATCAGGTAGTTGGACAGGTCGCTGTGGAACAGCGCCGCCCACGCCGAGTCCTTCGCCGCCGGGTCGGGCAGCGCGGCCCGGCACCTCGCCGCGCCCTCCTGGCCGCTGGCGCTGGTGTCGCGGGCCAGCTCGGCGGCGATATCGTCCTCGCCGGCCTCGCCGAGCACGCAGAGCCGCAGCAGCAGCTGCCAGCTCAGCTCCGGGTCGAGCACCGGACCTCCGGGAACGCCGCCCTCGTCGCGCCATGACTGCAGCTCGGCGAGCTCGGCGGGGGTGGACGAGGCGGCGATGAGGCCGCGCACGGCGAGCAGCCGCAGCCCTGACTCGTCGGGGCCGCCCTCGGTACGCCGCAGCAGATCCCGACCCACCGTGGCCAGCACCTCCAGGGCCGCCGGCCGCCGGGCCGGGGGCAGGTACTGGTCGGCGACGACGTTCCTGGCGAAGCCCAGCACCGACTGCACCAGGTGCGCCGAGGTCTCGTTCGGCAGGTGCGCCTCGACCAGTTCCAGGTACTCGCCCGCGCCCAGCTCCCCGTCCCGCACCATGTCCCGGGCGGCGTTCCAGAGCACGGCTCTGGCCAGCTCCTCGGGGACACCGCCGAGCGACTCGCTGACGGTCCGCCAGGAACGTTCGTCGAAGCGGATCTTGACGAATCCCAGGTCGGTGTCGTTGAGCAGCAGCAGGTCCGGGTCGCCGCCCGCCGACAGTTCCTCGGTCTGCTCGGGTTCGGGCGCAAGGTCGACCGGCCGCCGGCCGCGCAGCGCCAGCTGCCCGTCCGCGGTGCGCTCGTAGGCCGCGGCGGTGATCAGGTGCGGTCGGAGTTCGCCGCCGGCCGAGGTGTGCAGGATGCGGTCGCCGTCCACCCGCAGGGTGTCCACCCCAGTTGTGCGCAGCCAGCGTTCCGCCCAGCTGTGCACGTCCCGGCCGCTGCTCGCCGCCAGCGCCTCCAGCAGGTCGGCCAGCGCCGCGTTCCCGTAGGCGTGCTGCTCGAAGTAGGCGTTGACGCCCTTGAAGAAGGCCTCCTCTCCCAGCCAGGCGACGAGTTGACGCAGCGCGGAGGCGCCCTTGGAGTAGGAGATGCCGTCGAAGTTCTGCAGCGCCTCGGCCGTGTCGCCGACGGCCTCCGGCGCGACCGGATGCGTCGAGGGACGTTGGTCAGCGTCATAGCCCCAGGCCTTCCGGGCGGCGGCGAAGCCGGTCCAGGCCCCGGCGAAGCGGGTGGACTCCGACACCACCTGGTAGGCCAGGTACTCGGCGAAGGACTCGTTCAGCCACAGGTCGTCCCACCAGCGCATGGTGACGAGGTCGCCGAACCACATGTGGGCCATCTCGTGGGCGACCACAATCGCGCGCTCCTCGCGCTCGGTGTCGGTCACCGCCGAGCGGAACACGAACTCGTCCCGGAAGGTCACGCATCCCGGGTTCTCCATCGCCCCGGCGTTGAACTCGGGCACGAAGCACTGGTCGTAGGAGTCGAACGGGTACCGCTGCTCAAACACCCGGTGGTAGTGGTCAAAGCTGCGCCGCGTGGTGTCGAGGATCTCCTCGGCGTCCTCCTCCAGATGGGCGGCGAGCGAGCGGCGGCAGTGGAGTCCGAGCGGGATTCCGTCGTGCTCGGAGAGCACCGAGTACAGCGGCCCGGCGACGACGGCGACCAGGTAGTTGCTGATGGGCGGCGTGGGCGCGAAGGTCCAACGGCCGGCCTGCTGCTGCGTGGCCCGGCTGTTGCCGACGACGGTCCACCCCTCGGGGGCGGTCACGCTCACCTCGTAGGCGCACTTCAGGTCGGGCTGGTCGAAGCTCGCGAAGAAGCGCGGGCCGTCGTCCAGGAACGCCTGCGTGTAGGCGTACACCTCACCGTCGGCGGGATCGGTGAAGCGGTGCATCCCCTCGCCGGTCTGGGAGTAGGCCATGTCGGCCTCGACCAGCAGCTCGTTCTCGGCGGCGAGGCCGGTCAGCGGCAGCCGCCCGTCCTCCAGCTCGGCCGGGTCGAGCTCGCGTCCGTTCAGCACGGCCCGGCGCAGCTGGGCGGGTTTGACGTCGACGAAAGTGCTCGACCCGGGACTGGTGCAGCTGAACCGGATCCGCGTGACGGAGCCGAAGACCTCGTCCCCCCGGGTGAGATCCAGATCGACGGTGCTGCTGCGTACGTCCAGCAGGTGGCGGCGTGCGACGGCTTCGGCGCGAGTCAGTGCAGGCATGGGGATCATGCTGCCACTCGCTCGCCCACCCGTCACCCGCCCCCGCTCTCAGTGCGTCAGCGCGGCGTTTCGAGGTGGCCGTCCAAGCGGCGCGGCACCCGGAGCGGGTTGGCGTCGTGCAGTTCGGGCGGCAGCAGCGCCTCCGGCACGTTCTGGAGGACCACCGGCCGCAGCCAGCGTTCGATCGCGGTGCCACCGACGGAGGTGCCGGTGCTGGTGGTCGCCGGGTAGGGACCACCGTGCTGCATGGCGGGTGCGACGGCGACGCCGGTGGGCCAGCCGCCGAACAGGACCCGGCCGGCCAGCGGTGTCAGCCGGGCCAGCAGCTCGGTCGCGCCCTGCTCCCCCGGCTCGGCGTGCAGCGTCGCCGTGAGGTTGCCGTGCAGTCGTCCGAGTACCGCCTCGACCTCCTCCGGCCCCCGGTAGCGGGCGATCACCGTGACCGGCCCGAAGCACTCCTCCAGCAGGGCCCGATGGCTGTCCTGCACCAGTCGCGCCGCGGGCACGCTGAGATACCCGGGCTTGACGGCGTATCCGGCTTCTCCCGCCTCGCCCGCCGCGACGGGCGTGCCCACGTCCGGCAGCGCGGCGCGCTCGGCGAAGCCCGCCAGGAACCCGGCCCGCATCCGCCCGTCCAGCAGGGCTCCGGCCGGAGCGTCCCCGGCCCCGGCCGCCAGCGCCTTCTCCAGCCGGTCCCCGTCGGGCCCCTGCGGCACCAGCACCAGCCCCGGCTTGGTGCAGAACTGGCCCATCCCGAGGGTGAACGATCCGGCCAGCCCGGCGCCGATCTCCTCGGCCCGCTCGGCGGCGGCGCCCTCGGTCACCACCACCGGGTTGAGGCTGCCCAGCTCCCCGTGGAAGGGAATCGGCACGGGCCGCGCCGCGGCCAGGTCGAAGAGTGCCCGCCCGCCCGGGATCGAACCGGTGAATCCGGCCGCGCTCACCAGCGGGTGCTGGACCAGGTCGACCCCCGCCTGCCGCCCGTGCACCAGCACCAGCACGTCGGCGGGCAGCCCGACGGACTCCGCGGCCTCCCGCAGCGCGCTCGCCGCGATGCCGCTCGTCTCCGGGTGGTCCGGGTGCGCCTTCACCACCACCGGGCAGCCGGCCGCCAGCGCGCTCGCCGTGTCGCCACCGGGCACGCTGAACGCGAGGGGGAAGTTGCTCGCCGCGAAGACCGCCACGACCCCGAGTGGGGTCTTCCAGCGCCGCAGGTCAGGGCGCGGCGCGGGCTGGGCGCCCGGATCGGCGTGGTCGATCACCACGTCCAGGAACGCGCCCTCGTCCACCACCGCCGCGAAGGCCCGCAGCTGGTACGTGGTCCGCGCCAGCTCGCCCGTCAGCCGCACCGCGCCGAGCGCCGTCTCTCGGTCCGCCGCCGTGACCAGCTCCTCGCCCCGGGCCTCCAGCCGGTCCGCGGCCGCGCGCAGCAGTGCGGCCCGCAGCGTGCGGTCGGCCAGCGCGGGCCGGGCCGCGTGAGCGGCCCGCACGGCGCGATCCACATCCCCCGTGCTCGCTTCGACCGCGACCTCCGCTGTGCGGGCACCGGTTCGGGCGTCGACACTCCACACTGGGGTGGTGTTCATCTCGGGCGGCCTCCATTCGAGCAGATGCAACATTCCATATCCAGAAGCAGCATTCCATATGCTGAACGCTGTCCAGTATGCTGAACCATTCCGACGATACGTCTCACCAAGAAAAGGGGTCAACCCTTGATGGCCCAGTCCCCCTCCCCCGCGGACGCGGGCGGCGCGCAGGTCAAGTCGGCGGTTCGAACCGTGGAACTGCTGGAGTACTTCGCGGGCCGCCCCGGCATGCACAGCCTCGCCGAGGTCCAGGAGGCCGTGGGCTACCCCAAGAGCAGCCTCTACATGCTGCTGCGCACCCTGGTCGACCTGGGCTGGGTGGAGACCGAGTCCACCGGCACCCGCTACGGCATCGGCGTCCGCGCGCTCCTCGTCGGGACCTCCTACATCGACGGCGACGAGGTCGTGGCAGCCGCGAAGGCCACCCTGGACCGGCTCGCCGACGACACTACCGAGACCATCCACCTGGCCCGCCTCGACGGGGCGGACGTCATCTACCTGGCGACCCGCCAGTCCCAGCACTATCTGCGACCGTTCACCCGGGTCGGCCGCCGCCTGCCCGCGCACTCCACCTCGCTCGGCAAGGCCCTGCTCGCCACCTTCAGCGACGACGAGGTCCGCAAGCTGCTCCCGGCCCGCCTGGAGCCCCTCACCGAGAACAGCCACACCACCGTCGACGCTCTCATCGAGGACCTGCACGCGATCCGCGAGCGCGGCTACGCGATCGACGCCGAGGAGAACACGGTGGGCCTGCGCTGCTTCGGCATCGCCATCCCCTACCGCACCCCGGCGCGCGACGCGGTGAGCTGCTCGGTCCCGGTGGCCCGGCTGACGCCGGGCCGCGAGCAGATGATCCGCGACGCCCTGTTCGAGGCGCGCGACCGGCTGACCATGGCCACCCGGCACCTCTGAACCTCGCGCCTCTGAACCTCGCGCCGCTGAACCTGGCACCGCTGAACCTGGCGCCGCTGAACCTGGTGCCGCTGACCGCGTCGGCACCGCTGACCCCGCCGGATCAGCGGCCCAGTCCCTTCCGCACGACCGCGAGGTCCTGGTCCGACGCCAGTCCCGCGTGGTAGAGCCGCAGCTCGTCCGCTCCGGCCGGCGCCTGGACAGCGGGGTCGCCGCCCATGCCGGTGACGATGGTGAGGTTCGCGGCGAGGACGCGTCCGGGGACGCGCGGAGCCGCGTCCAGCGCGGCGGCTCCGCCGGTGCAGGGCAGCACCAGTCCGTCCGCGCCACCGGTGGTGAGCAGCCAATCGGCGTCCACGCCGACGTTGGCGCCCACCCGGTGCGGGGCGGAGTCGGCGTGCAGGAGCACCCGGAATCCCGGCTCGGCGGCGGCGCGCACGGCGGCCACGCAGGCCTGCTGCACCGCCCGGGCCCGGACCCTGCGGTAGTCGAGGGTGAGCGCGGCGAGATCCGCGCCGAGCAGTTGTTCGACGCCGGCCCACTCGGCGGCCCGGTCACCGCCCGCCGACGGCTGCGGGCCGCCGGCCCAGACCGGGGCCAGCGCCGCCCGCACGGCGGCGGCGAGGTCGGGCACGCCGGCCGCCGCATAGGCCGCGGAGCAGACCTCGCAGAAGCAGAGCGACATCAGGTACTGGGCCGCGCCGTCCAGCGGCACTCCGCCGATCTTGTCGTGGGCGTGCAGATGCGCCATCCCGTACCAGCCGCAGGACTCCAGTTCCGTCCCGACCGCGCCGGGCCGCGCCCCCGCCTCGGCGGCGAGGGCGACGCAGTACCCGAGGACCTCGGGCCGCGCGACGCACAGCGCCCAGGGGTAGTGGTCGCCGTAGGCGTTGCGCACGGAGCTCGCCGGGTTCTCGCCGCCCAGGCGGGAGTTGTGCGCCAGCACCACCCATGAGGCGACGTCGAGGCCGGCCTCGCGCAGCGCCGCGGCGGCCTCGCCCCATGGGTCCTCCGAGTCCAGCCAGTCCTGCCGGTAGGGGCGCAGCGCCTGCCCGGCCCAGTGCTCGGGCGACGGCGGGTAGTAGACCGCGGCGTGCGGCGCGGTGACGATGCGGGTCGCCGGGTGACGGGGCGTCAGCGCCCGGGTGCTGTGGTAGGCGGAGGCGAGGGTGACGCCGTCGACGCCGAGGTCGGCAAGCCGGGCGGGGGCGTCCGGATCGCCGAGGACGTCCCAGGGGTAGAGGAATGCGGAGGTACGCACGGCGATCGCTCTCCTGGAGAGGGTTGCGGTTGGTTGACGGCAGCGAGCAGCGACTTCTAGGCTAGCCATATATGTGAATACAATCCACACTCTTGTCCACTCTTTGCCACCTGCCTGGGAGCCACCGGATGACTGCTCCGACGACCGTTCTGCTCACCGGTGCCGCCGGAGGCGTCGGCACCCTTCTCCGCGCCAGCCTCCCGTCGTACGGCTACACGCTGCGGCTCAGTGACATCGCCCCCGTGCCGGGTGCTCCCGAGGCCCTTGCCGTCGACCTGCAGGACCGCGCGGCGGTGCGGGAGGCAGTACGCGGAGTCGATGCCGTGGTCCATCTCGGCGGGCTCTCCCTGGAGAACACCTTCGACCGGATCCTCGCCGCCAACATCGAGGGCAGCTACAACCTCTATGAGGCGGTCAGGGCGGAGGGCGTCCGCCGGGTCGTGTTCGCGAGCAGCAACCACGCCGTCGGCTTCGTCCCCCGGCCGGAGCCCGGGCAGCGCAAGGAGGACCTGCCGATCGAGACTCCGCACCGGCCGGACACCTACTACGGCCTCTCCAAGTGCTTCGGCGAATCCCTGGCCTCGCTCTACGCCGACAAGTACGGCGTGGAGACGGTGTCGATCCGGATCGGCTCCTGCTTCGCCAGGCCGGCCAACACCCGGATGCTGGAAACCTGGCTCAGCCCTGCCGACGCCGGCCGCCTGATCCACGCCGCGCTCACCGCCCCGGACGTCCACCACACCGTCGTCTACGGCATCTCGGCCAACACCAGGGGCTGGTGGGACCTCGCCCCGGCGCGCGCCCTGGGGTACCAGCCGCAGGACGACTCCGAGGTGTACGCGGCCGAGGTAGTCGCCGAACACGGCGAGCTCGTACCGGGCACGCCCGAGTACCGCTACCTGGGCGGGGCCTTCACTACGGTCGAGCCGGAAGAGTCCTGACCGTTACCGCCTGATCGGCGACGACTGCGGCTACGGTGGTTCGGTACACATCCGGACACCCGTTCCGGACACCCGCGCGTGCCTGGGAGGGCCACCGTGACCGCAGTCCTCACGCCGGGCGGCAACACGCCACTGGCCGGCACCCGCGTCAGCGTCGAGGTCACCGCGGCCAAGCAGTTGGATGTGTCGGCGCTGCTGCTCAGCACGGCCGGAAAGGTCCGCTCCGACGCTGACTTCGTCTTCTTCAACGCACCGAGCGGACCCGGCGTCTCCTACAGCCCGGCCGGGATCAGCGTGGACACCGGCGCGGTGCCGGCCGAGGTCGACAAGGTGGTGATCACCGCCAGCCTGGACGACCCGCGGGCGACCTTCGCCGGCACGGAGCCCACCGCGACGGTCCGGGACAGTGTGAACGGGACCGTCCTGGCGAGCTTCACGCCGCCCCGTCTCGGGCCCGAGACGGCACTGATCGTGGTGGAGCTCTACCGGCGGGGCCCGGAGTGGAAACTGCGCGCCGTGGGCCAGGGCTACGCGAACGGACTGGCGGGCATCGCCACCGACTTCGGCGTCTCGGTGGAGGAGCCGGGCCAGTCCGCGCCGGCCGCGCCGCAGCCGGTGGCCGCGCCTGAGCCGGACGACTGGCACCTCGCCACCCCCGCGCCCGCTCCTTTCGCCGCCGCGCCGCCCGTGCCTGCTCCGCCGGTGCCTGCTCCCGCGCCGGTCGCAGCCCCGGCCCCCGCCGCACCCGCGTCGGGGAGGATCACCCTCGACAAGGGCCGGGTCTCGCTCGCCAAGGGCGGCTCGGTCTCCCTGGTCAAGGACGGCAAGCCGTTCCTCTCCTCGGTCCGGATGGGCCTCGGCTGGGAGCCCGCCTACGGCGGCAGGGACGTCGACCTGGACGCCTCGGTCATCGCCTTCGACGCGCACCGCAAGGAGCTGGAGAAGGTCTGGTTCATGCACCTCAAGGGGTTCGACGGCGCCATCCAGCACGCCGGGGACAACCTGACCGGCGCGGGCTCGGGCGACGACGAGGTGATCACGGTTCACCTGCAGGGCCTGCCGCCGCAGGTCAGCGGTCTGGTCTTCACCGTCAACTCCTTCTCCGGACAGAAGTTCACCGAGATCGCCAAGGCTTACTGCCGCCTGCTCGACGCCGGCACCGGCGCGGAACTCGTCCGCTTCGACCTCACCCACGCCGAGCCCCGCACCGGCGTGATGATGTGCAAGCTCGTGCGGATGCACACCGGCGAATGGGTGATGACGGCGCTGGAGGAGTACGTCGACGCCAAGTCCGCCCGGGGCATGGTCAAGCCCGCGTCCAAGGTGCTCTGAGTCGCGGTGCTCTGAGCCGTGGTGCTCTGAGCCGCGGAGATTGGCCCATGATTCCAGCCCGTTATTGGACCTCGGCCCTGGACCACTGAGGCCATAGCGTGGGGGCATGACGACAGTCGACTTCTACTTCGACCCCGCGTGCCCCTTCGCCTGGATCACCTCGCGCTGGATCCTGGAGGTCGAGCAGCAGCGGGAGATCGATCTCCGCTTCCGGATCATGAGCCTCTACGTGCTCAACGAGAAGAACGAACTTCCGTACTGGTACCGGGAGTTGGTGGACAACTCGCTGGGCCTGATCCGGATCGTCACGGCCGCGGCACGCCACCACGGCGACGGCGTGCTGCGCGATCTCTACACCGCCCTGGGGACCCGGATCCACCCGGGCGGCAACAAGGACTTCCTCGCGGTCGCGGCGGAAGCCCTGGCCGAGCTCGGTCTGCCGGCCGAACTCCTCGCCGCCGCACAGAGCGCGGACTACGACGAGGAGCTGCGCCAGAGCCACCACCAGGGCATGGACCCGGTCGGCGACGATGTGGGCACGCCCACCCTCCACATCGACGGCGTGGCCTTCTTCGGGCCGGTCCTGAACTCGGTCCCGCGCGGAGCGGTGGCCGCCGGCATCTTCGACGGAGCGCTGGCGCTGGCCCGCTACCCCGACTTCTTCGAGCTGAAGCGGACCCGCACCGGCAGTCTCAACTTCGCCTGACCGAACGCCGGTGGCGCCCCTCGGTCAGACCCGCCGATCAGACCCGCCGATCAGCTCCGCGTGGCCAGCGCGCGAAGGAAGAACGCCAGGTTGGCGGGGCGCTCCGCGAGCCTGCGCATGAAGTAGCCGTACCACTCGCCGCCGTAGGGGAGGTAGACCCGCATGGTGGCGCCGGTCTCCACGATGCGCTGCTGCTCCTCGGGCCGGATGCCGTACAGCATCTGGTACTCGAAGCTGTCGTGCTTGCGCCCCTCCCACTCGGCGATCTGCCCGCCGATGCGGATCATGCGCGGGTCGTGCGAGGCGATCATCGGGTAGCCCTCGCCGGCCATCAGCACCTTGAGGCAGCGGACGTAGGAGCGGTCCACCTCGTGCTTGCCCTGGTAGGCCACCGACGCGGGCTCCTGGTAGGCGCCCTTGCACAGCCGGACCCGGGATCCGGGACCGGAGAAGTCCGCGCAGTCCGCCTCCGTGCGCCGCAGGTACGCCTGCAGGACGACGCCCAGCCACGGGAAGTCGGCGCGCAGCTCGCGGGCGATGTCCAGGGTGGAGTCCGTTGTGGTGTGGTCCTCCATGTCGAGGGTCACCGTGGTGCCCGCGTCGGCGGCGGCCTCGCAGATGCGGCGGGCGTTGTCGAGGGCGACCTTGCCGCCGTCCTGGGGCAGGAACTGTCCGACGGCGGAGAGCTTCACCGAGACCTCGGCACGCTCGGCCAGTCCGGTCTCCTTGAGCGCCGCGAGCAGCTGCTCGTAGGCGGCGGCCGTGTCGGCGGCCTGGGCCGCGTCGCGGGTGTCCTCGCCGAGGTGGTCGAGGGTGATCCGGCGGCCGGCGCCGACCAGCTCGTCGGTCACGGCGACGGCCTCGTCCAGGCGCTCCCCCGCGACGAAGCGCTGGACCAGGGCGCGGGTGGGCGGAAGCTGCTGCACGATCGCGCGGGAGCGGGGCGAACGGGAGGCTGCGAGCAGGGTGGTGCGGAGCATGCCGACTCCAGGATGGGACGTGTGGGGAGGGGAGCGGGGGAGGGAGCCGCGTCCCGCTGAGGGGGCGGGACGCGGCGGATCAGGCACAGCGGACATCAATTAGTACAGCGGACATCGACCACTGCGGACGAGGCGTCAGCCCATGTGCGGGTAGCGGTAGTCCGTCGGCGGGACGAAGGTCTCCTTGATGGATCGGGTCGAGGTCCAGCGCAGCAGGTTCTGCGCCGCCCCCGCCTTGTCGTTGGTGCCGGACGCCCGCCCGCCGCCGAACGGCTGCTGGCCGACGACCGCGCCGGTGGGCTTGTCGTTGATGTAGAAGTTTCCGGCGGCGAAGCGCAGCCTCTCCATCGTCGCGGCGATCGCGGCCCGGTCCCGGGCGATGACCGCGCCGGTCAGGGCGTAGGAGGAGACGGAGTCGAGCTGCCCCAGCACCTCCTCGTAGCGGTCGTCCTCGAACACGTGCACGGCGAGCACCGGGCCGAAGTACTCCTCGCGGAAGTACTCGGCCGCCGGGTCCGCGCAGACCAGCACGGTCGGCCGGACGAAGTAGCCGACGGAGTCGTCGTAGCTGCCACCGGCCAGGATCTCGACCTCGGGGTCGGCGGCGGCGCGGTCGATCGCGGCCTTGTTCTTGGCGAAGGAGCGCGCGTCGATGACCGCGCTCATGAAGTTCGACAGGTCGGTGACGTCACCCATGGTGAGCCGCTCCACCTCGTCCCGGAACTCGTCCTTGATCTGAGCCCAGAGCGAGGCGGGGACGTAGGCGCGGGAGAGCGCGGAGCACTTCTGGCCCTGGTACTCGAACGCGCCGCGGGTCATCGAGGTCTTCAGCACCGCCGGGTCGGCGGAGGGGTGGGCGACCAGGAAGTCCTTGCCGCCGGTCTCGCCGACGAGGCGCGGGTAGCTGCGGTAGTTGGCGATGTTGGCGCCGACCGTGGCCCACAGGTGCTGGAAGGTCGCGGTGGAGCCGGTGAAGTGAATGCCCGCCAGTTCGCGATGCGTCAGCGCGACCTCGGAGACGGCCAGGCCGTCACCCGTCACCATGTTGATGACACCGGCCGGCAGACCGGCCTCCTCCAGCAGGTCCATCAGCAGGTGCGCGGCGAACTGCTGCGTCGGGGAGGGCTTCCAGACCACGGTGTTGCCCATCAGCGCGGGCGCGGTGGGCAGGTTCCCGGCGATGGCGGTGAAGTTGAAGGGCGTGATCGCGTAGACGAACCCCTCCAGCGGACGGTGGTCGCTGCGGTTCCACACGCCCGGCGAGGACTGCGGCTGCTCGGCCAGGATCTGCCGGGCGAAGTGGACGTTGAAGCGCCAGAAGTCGACCAGCTCGCAGGGAGTGTCGATCTCGGCCTGCTGGGCGGTCTTGGACTGGCCCAGCATGGTCGCCGCGGCCAGGGTCTCCCGCCAGGGGCCGGACAGCAGGTCGGCGGCCTTGAGGAAGATCGCGGCGCGGTCGTCGAAGGAGAGCGCCCGCCAGGCGGGGGCGGCGGCGAGGGCTGCGTCCACGGCCTCCTGCGCGTCCTCGCGGGTCGCGTTGCGCAGGGTGCCGAGGACGGCGGAGTGATTGTGCGGCTGGACGACGTCGATCGGCTCGCCCCGGCCCGGGCGGCGCACGCCGCCGACGGCCATGGTCAGCTCGACCGGCCCCTGCCCGCCGAGCCGCTTGAGCTCGGCCTCCAGCCGTACCCGCTCCGGGGTGCCCGGCGCATAGCTGTGCACCGGCTCGTTCACCGGCGTGGGGATCTGGGTCACAGCGTCCAACACGCGCGCTCTCCTCATGACTGTTCTTGCCTGTACTTCCATGCCGCGGTTCTCGCGTCAAGGAGCACGCTAGGGCTCGCGGCGGGTCCGCGGATGTGGCCGGACGGATAGGATCCGGTCACGGGGATTGGCCGATCGGACAAGTGGTCCGAGCACGGCGCGAGCCGACCGGGGCAGAGAGCTGGAGGCAGAGTGGACGGGAACGCGGCACGCGAGGGCTCCGCCCAGCCCGCCGCCACCCCCGCCGCGCCCCCGGCCCCGCTCCCCGCCGCCGTCCCACCTGCGGTGCCACCTGCCGTCCCACCTGCGGTGCCACCTGCCGTCCCACCTGCGGTGCCACCTGCGGTGCCACCTGCGGTGCCACCTGCCGTCCCGCCTGCCGTCCCGCCTGCCGTCGGCAGCATCTCGCTGCGCCAGTTGCTGATGTCCCTCGGCGAGCCTCTCGCCGAACTGCAGTGCGCGCCCGGCGCCCTCGGACTCGACGTCGGAGTCACCGGGATCGCCCTGCTCGACCCCGAGGACCCGCCCTCAGCCCGTCCGGGCGACCTCGTGCTCGCCCTCGGCGTGCGGGGCCGGGCCGCGCTGCCCGTGCTGCGCGCCGCCGGACGCGACCGCGCGGCCGCCGTCGCCGTGAAACTCGACCCGAACACGCAGGTCGGCGCGCTGCGCGAGGCCGCGGAGGAGGCGGGCGTCGCCCTGCTCTCGGTACGCCCGGAGGTGCGCTGGGACCGTCTGGACGCGCTGACTCGCGCCGCCCTGGCGGCCGTCCAGCCCGGCCGCCCCGGCGGACATCCCGGATCGGGCGAGTCTGCGGAGGGCGACCTCTTCGCGCTCGCCCAGACCACGGCCGTGCTCACCGGCGGCATCGTCAGCATCGAGGACACCGCCAACCGCATCCTGGCCTACTCGCGCTCCGCCGACTCCGACGAGGTGGACGACCTGCGACGGCTGACCATCCTGGGCTGGCAGGGCCCCGAGCCCTACCTGTCCAAACTGCGCGAGTGGGGCGTGTTCCAACGGCTGCGGACTCTGGACGCGGTGGTGGCGATCGACCCGCACCCCGAGCTCGGGCTGCGCCGCCGCCTGGTCGTCGCGATCCGCTCCGGCGAGCGGCAGTTGGGCACCATCTGGGTCCAGGAGGGCTCCTCGCCGCTGACCGACCGCGCCGACCAGGCCCTGCTGGGCGCGGCACGGGTCGCGGCACTGCACCTGGTCCGCCGCCGCCGCGAGCTCAGCGCCGACCTGCGGCTGACCCAGTCCCTGCTGGTCGGGCTGCTGGACGGCGCCACCGGGCCGCAGTCCCTCGCCGGCCATCTCGCGCTCGACGCCCGCCGCCCGGCGGCGGTGCTGGGCTTCGCCCTGCCGGGCACGCCCGACCTGACCCGGGGCGAGACCCTGAGCCTGATCTCGGTCCACGCCGCCGCTCGCCACCGCAGCGCACTGGTGGTCCCGATCGGTGACCGGGTCTACGTCCTGCTGCCGGAGCTGCCGCCCGGCCTCGCCTCCGACACCCTGCGCGGCTGGACCCAGGAGATCTCCGACGCGGCGCGTCGGCACCTGGACGCGCCGCTGCGGGGAGCGGTCGGCCGGGTGGTACCCGGCCTGGCGGCGGTGCCGGACTCACGCGGGGAGGCGGACCGCGTCCTCGACGCGATGGCCGCGGGCCGGATCGCCGCCGACGTGGCCGCGCTGCCGGAGGTCCAGGCCGAGGTGCTGCTCGGCGAGACGCTGGCGCTGCTCGCCGCCAACCCCGAGGTCCGCGACCCGCGACTGACCGCGCTGGTCGCCCACGACCTGAGGCAGGGCGGACAGTTGGCCGCATCCGTACTGGCCTGGCTGGACGCTTTCGGCGACGTGCGCGAGGCAGCGGCGGCGCTCCACGTCCACCCCAACACGCTGCGCTACCGGGTGCGGCGGGCGGAGCAGCTCACCGGGCTCGACCTGAGCAGCCCCGACCAGCGGCTGCTGGCGATGCTGCAGCTGAGACTGCCGTCCGGACCAGTGACACCGGGCCCGTGACACCGGGCCAGTTACACCGGGCATGGCAGAGGGGGTGCCGCGGAAGTGACGTTTCACCGGCCGAGCAGCCGTCAGCTTCCGGCGACCGCCCGCTCGATGAGCCAACTCTGCCACTGCTCCAGCCAGTTCGTGTCCATGGCGCTCTGCTCCTCGAACCGCTCCAGGAGGTGCTCACCACCCTCGGGTTCCCCGGCGCGCGGGGCCATGTGCCGCTCCCAGTCCGCACGCCAGGCACGCTGCGCGGCGACGCTCGGCACCTCACTGTCGAAGATCGTGTAGCGGATGCTCTCCTCGACGGCCGCGCGCCCGTCCTCGGTCCCGGGGAACCAGGCCGCCCGCTCGGCCAGCCGGACCATCTGGTTGACGAGAGCCGTCACGGCCTCGTTCGCCGCCACCCGATCCTCCCTGGCCAGCCGCATCTGCTGGCGCACCGCGCTCTCCCACAGCTCGCCCCGGTCCACTCGGCCGGCGCGCGGCTCCCGCGGGCGGTGTCCGGCTCGGGCGGCGGCCTCGAGACGCAGTGCGTGCTGCACCGAGAACTCGACCAGCCGACGATGCGCGTCCAGACCTGCGGGCTCGGGCAGCTCGCGCTCCCGCACGTGCACCTGCGGCTCACGCCGCTCCGCCAGCGCGCTGAGCCGCTCCTGTCGGCCGAAGGCGTACGGCTCCAGGTCCTCGACGGTGCGCAGGGCCACCCGGTCCGGGGCGATCCCGCGCCCGGTCACGGTGATGGTCACCGGCTCGCCGCCCCGGTTCCGCAGCGGACTGTCGGGGCCGCCCACCACGAGCCGGGCGGCCCACAGTCGTCCCTCACCGCGGAGCGCGGCCCGGACCGGAATGCCGTCGATGGTGAACCAGGGTTCGGACTCCACGGCCAGGTCCGGGGCTTCGCCCTCGTCGATGCCCGCGTGCTCGAAAAGGCGGTCGCGTTCGTCCTCGATGACGTCCTGCAGCGGGCGCTCCCGGTAGCCCGCGTCCGTCACCACGGTCTGCACCGCGACATAGGGGCCCTCGCCGGTGAACAGGTCGCCGTGCGAGAGGACGACCTTGACCAACTCGTCGTTGTGGCGTTCCCAGGAGGCGAGCGTCGGCGAGTCGAGGAGCGGCGAGGTGGGACCGTAGACGCGGAAGGACCGCCTACCCAGGGTCCGCAGGTCGGCCTGGGCGAGTTCGCGCCAGATGTCCCGAGGTCCTTCGAAGTTCCCGCCGGTCCCGCCCCTGAACTGCACGCCGACTCCCCTTCCGGTTGCGCCAGATCACCGTCTCCAGCCTACGGAGCATCGCCCCTGCCGGGCAGGGGGCGACCAGGTGCACTACGCCGTCCGGATGACGGTACGTCATCATCCGGCGGACCCGGGCCGACGTTCGACACGAGACCGGAGTCAGCCCGTGGCGGATTCGGCCCTTGCGCTCAGGCCGTCGAGGAGCAGGCGCAGCGCCAGCTCGAACCCGCGCTCGTCCAGTCCGGTCGGGCCGCCGCCGCGTTCCGCCGCGGCCTCCAGCGAGTCCGCCAGCGCGGGGTACTGCGGGCGGTAGCCGGCCGGATCGCGGGTGAACCCGGCGGTGAAGGTCTCCAGTGCGGAACCCAGCACCAGGTAGTCCAGGGCCGCCGCGGCCTCCGCCGCGTCGGCGGGTCCGAGACCTGCCCCGGCCAGGGCGGCGAGCAGGGTGTCGTAGCCGAGCAGCTGCAGATCTGCCTCGACCCGGCGGCGGGCCAGCAGCGCGATGGTGTTGGGATGGCGCAGGAAGACCGCGCGGTAGCCCCGAGCGTAGGCGGCGAGGCCGTCTCGCCAGTCGCCCCCGCCCTTGAGCGGCGTGAGGTCGATCTCCTCGTTGACCAGGTCGGCCAGCGCGTCGAGCAGCTCGTCCTTGCCGGTGACGTGGTTGTAGAGCGAGGCGGCCTTGACGCCGAGGCGGTCGGCCAGCGCCCGCATGGTGAGACCCTCCGCCCCCGACTCGTCCACGACCTCGAGCGCGGCCCTCGCTATGGCCTCCCGGCTCAGCAGCGCGCGACTCGGTCGCCCCACGGTCCACCCCTTCCGTCACGTTCCCTCGACACTGCCCGCGCCACGTTACCTCTTGGTCTCGACTCTTCCGCCCGGGCGCTCTGGCGGCTATTGTCCCCTTCCATCACGTCAAACTAACTAAGTTAGTTTTGGATCACGGCAAGGTGGACCCATGAGCGAAGACCACTCCGGCTCTGACTCGGGCTCGGACGCGGCGCGCACGGACGCGGCGCGCACCGGCGCGGCACGCACCGACGCACAGCGGCTCGAAGCCCTCGGCTACCAGCAGGAGCTGCGGCGAAGCCTCACCATCCTGGGCAACATCTCGATGGGCTTCGCCGTGGTCTCCCCCGTCGTCGGCCTCTACGCCGTCGCTCAGGTCGGCATGAGCATCGCCGGCACCGCCTGGGTGTGGGCCCTGCCCATCTGCCTGCTCGGCCAGGCCCTCGTGGTGTGCGTCTACTCCGAGCTGGCCTCGCAGTGGCCGCTCGCCGGCGGCGCCTACCAGTGGAGCCGCCGGCTGGCCAACCCCGCCTTCGCCTGGCTGAGCGGCTGGATGTGGCAGTTCGCCGTGATGTTCGCCAACACCACGGTCGCCTACCTCGCCTCACCCTGGGTGTTCGCCCTGTTCGGAGTCACTCCGACGCCCGCACAGCTGGTCCTGGTGTCGCTCGGCTTCATGCTGTTCTGCACCCTGGTCAACGCCTACGGCATCAACTTCCTGCGCTGGTTCGTGTCGCTGGGCATCGCCGCCGAGGCCGTCGCTTCCGTCCTGGTCGGCTTCTCGCTGCTGCTGATCTTCCGCCAGCACGGGTTCTCCCTGCTCACCGACACCCTGGGCGCCCCCGCCGCGCTCGGCACCAGCAACCTCAAGGCGTTCCTCGCAGTCATCGCGGTCGGCGGCTGGGCGTTCATCGGCTTCGACGCCTGCGTGTCCACCGCCGAGGAGACCAAGGACGCGGCCCGGCAGGTGCCGCGAGCGATGTGGTGGGCCCTGCTCAGCGTCGGCGCCGTGGTCATCCTCAACGCCGTCGCCGTCGAACTCGCTCACCCCAATCCCGCCGACGTCGTCTCCGGCAAGGACCTCGACCCGGTCACCACCGCCGTCGTGCACAGCTTCGGCGGCTGGGCCGACAAGCCGTTCGTCCTGGTCGTGCTGGTCAGCTTCACCGCCTGCCTGATGGCCTCCCAGGGCGGTGCGGCGCGCGGCCTCTACTCGCTGGCCCGCGACGACGTGTTCCCCTTCTCCCGCCAGGTCCGCAAGGTCAACAAGCACAAGGCACCCATCGGCGGGCTGGTCGCCGCCACCCTGGTCAGCTGCGCCGCCCTGCCGCTCGGCCTCAAGAGCGCCGCCATGGGCAGCCTGATCACCTTCGGCAGCGCGGCGACCTTCGTCCCGTTCTTCCTGCTGACCCTGGTGGCGCTGGTCGCCCGGCTGCGCGGCACCTGGAAGCCCGCAGGCGAAGTCACCTACGGCCGCTTCGGCACGCTGCTGAACGCGCTCGCTGTTCTCTGGACCGGGCTCGAGGTCATCAACATCTGCTGGCCCCGCGCCATCCTCGCCCCGCCCGGCGCGCCCTGGTACCAGGTCTGGGCCGCGCTGCTGGGCGTCGGCCTGGTGACCGTCGCCGGCCTGGGATACCTGCTGGCCCGCCGCCCGCACGACCGGATGCGGGACGTGCCGTCGGGACGCCCCACCACCGACGAGCTCGCACCCGCCGTCCTCTGAGGTCAGCCGGGTACCGGTGCGCCCCGGCCTCCCGACTTCGGGAACGCCAGGGCGCACCGGCACCGGTCCGAGCTTCTACCGCTGGGAACCCATCCGGGAACGCGCCTTGTAGGCGGCCTTGCGGGCCTCCTTCGCCGTCGCCTTGTCGGGGTGCTGCTCACCGATCGCGTCGAGCACGGCAGTTGTGTAGGGGTGGTCGACCCGCCACAGCTCGGCGAAGAACTCCTCGGGCCGCTGATCGGCCAACAGCTCCTCGATCATCGACCGGAACGGGCCCTCCTGCGGGCCCGCGTCGATCAGCTGCGCGGCGAGCGTGTCCACCGTGGTCCACAGCACCACCGGCCGACTCGGGGCGGCGACGTCCGTGGCGCCCTGGGCGGTGAGCCAGCCCGCCGCCAGGCCACCGAGGTGCGGGTCGTCGAGCACCTCCCGGACGGCGGGCTCGATCTCCCCGCCGAGACGGGTCAGCGCCAGCTGGCAGAACATCCGGCGGATCGGCGCGACCAGGTCGTTGCCCCGGGACGCCGCGAGCAGTTCCGTGGCGGCGGGCAGCGGCTCGCGGCCGACCAGCCACTCCTGGATCTCCTCCTCCGGCAGCACGTTCGGCGAGCCGCAGATCCCCGCCAGCAGCTCGCCCGCGGTCCCCTTGGCGTGGTCACCGATCAGCGGCGCGTCATAGCCGTCCTCCAGCAGCCACTGCCGCACTCCGTGGACACCGAGCGGAGTGAGCCTGGCCAGCCCGAACCGGGCGGCCTCGGCATCGTCCACCGGCGCGTCGGGGTCGAAGGGTGCGCTAGGCAGCTCAGGGACGTCGGACTCGTCGAACAGGGCGGGGTCGATCGGGTGGTAGTCGAGGATCCCGATGTCGGCGAGGTCCTGAAGCATGGGGTCGAGCGTGACCATCACCGAGGTGATGTCCCCCAGCATCTCCTCGGTCGGCTCCTCGCCGTCCGGGACGACCAGCAGTGCGGCGAGGACGCCCAGCGGAATGGTCTCCTCGGCCTCGGTGGTGGCGAAGGCACTGGCCTCGTACAGCACCTGAAGGGCGTCGTCGAGCAGGCCCTGGGCCTGCTCCCGGGCCTCTTCCAGCTCCGCGTACTCCTCCTCGCTCTCCTCGACCTCCTCGCTCTCCTCGCTCTCCATCTCCGACGCGTCGCCGTCCGCACCGGCCCCGCCCAGATCTCCGAGGTCGAGCTCGGCCTCGACCGTGATCCCCGCGACGATCGACGTGGCCGTCTCCCACGCCTCCAGCACCACCTCGGGGTCGCCGCCCGCGAGTTCCTCCAGTGCCGATCCCGGACGGGCCACCTCGGTACCCGGGTCGCCCTCACCCTCCGCCGCGTCGCCGACCTCGATCAGCTCCAGGTCCACGGCGAGCGACCAGGCCCGGGCGACCTCGCCCACCCCGGCGTCGCCCTCGCCGAAGCCGAGCTCCGCCGCCGCGAGCAGTTCGAGGTCACCGCCGAGCTCACCCCACTGGTCGACCGGACGCACCGATCCGACCCAGTGCGCCAGCCGAATCGCCCGGTCGAACAACGGCACCCGCAGAGCGGCCGCCGCGAGTTCCTCGCGGTCCTGCAGCCGGACCGGCGGGACGGCGATCGACCCCTCGTCCTCATCCTCGCCGAGCTCGTCGAGGCCCTCCCCGGCAAGCGCCCCGTAGAGCGTCTCCAGGTCCATGTCGGCGGGGAGCGGCATCGCCGCCTCGGCCTGCCCTGCCGACGGCTTCCCACTCTTCTTACGGCTCGGACCCGCCATGGTCGACGCTCTCTCTCAGCTGTACGAAGGTTGCGACGGACCGCCCGCCGCTGCCGCTGCTGACACTATCCGTAGCGGCTGCGCAGGGAGCTCCCAAACCGCCCCCGCGCCACTGCGCGCCCCCGCCGTTTCCCTTCCCGCTCACCCACCACGTATCCTCCGCGAGGCCCCCGACGCACACCACAGCTACCGGAGCCGGGAGCGACGACGCTCCTCCCGCAACCGCACACCTCGCTCCACCCGGACCCGAGACGGCACACCCCGCCGCCAGGACCCGGAGCCCGTACGCCAGGAGACCCCTGCCATGGCGGAACTCTCCCCTGCCGCAACCCGGCTGTCGGAGTCCCTCCTTTCCCATGAACTAGCCCCGCGCGAGGTCCTGCGCGCCCCCACGCTGAGCCGCTGGAACGCCGTCCGAGGCGTCCGCGTCGCCCTGTCCGCGGCGATCCTGCTGCTGCTCCTGGCCGGCGCCAATCTGGCCACCCCGCTCTACCCGGTCCTTCAGCAGCGGCTGCATCTCACCGCGCTGGACACCACTCTGCTGTTCACCACGTATGTCTTCGCGCTGGTCCCGGTGCTCGCGGCGGCCGGTCACTGGTCCGACCAGCTGGGCCGACGCGCTCTGGTGCTGCCAGCCGTGGCCCTCGCCGCCGGAGGCGACGCGATCTTCGCCACCGCCGGCAGCCTGGGACAGCTCGCCGCCGGACGAGCGGTCCAGGGCATCGCCGTCGGCCTGGCCACGGGCGCGGCCGGAGCCGCCCTGGGGGACCTGCTCCCGGACCGCCCCTCCCTCGCCGCCAAACTCACCCTCGCCGCCTCCGCCGGAGGCGTCGCGCTCGGCCCGCTGCTCGGCGCGGCCCTGTCCGGTGCGGTGCCCGGGGGCGACCCGGTGCTCGCACCGTTCCTGCTCCACGCCTGCGCCCTGCTCGCCCTCTGCATCCCGCTCGCGGTGCTCCACCCGCGCAGCCCGGGCCACCATCACTCGGAAGCCCGGCCGCAGCGCAGTCCCGGCGCTCTCCGCCCCCGCGCGCTGAGCCTGCCTGCGCGGGGCCGCCGTCCGTTCCTGCTGGCCGCCGCCAGCGGCTTCGTCAGCTACGCGGTCTTCGGCGTCTACCTCAGCCTCGCCCCCTCCTACACGGCAAGCCTGCTGCACACGCGCGACCCGCTGGTCGGTGCGCTGGTCGCGGCCCTGCTGCTGGGCTCCTCCGCGACCGCCCAGCTCCTCGCCCGACCCACCCACGGCCGAGCCGTTCCGGCGCTGGGCATGGCCGGACTGGCCCTCGGCCTGACCCTGGTCGTCCTCGCCGGGTACGCCCACACCCCGGCTCTGCTCTTCCTCGGCAGCGTGCTCGCCGGCACCTCACAGGGCCTGGCCTTCCGCGCCCTCTTCACCCGGGCCACCGCCGCCCTCGACCCCTCGGGTCGCGCCGGTCAGCTCAGCACTCTCTGGGTCATCGTCTATCTGGGGAGTTCCCTGCCCATCATCGGCGTGGGCCTGCTCGCCCAGCACCTGGGCATCCTCCCCGCCGTCACCCTCTTCACCACCGTCGCCGCCACCGCCTGCGTGGCCCTGGCCGGAGCCTCGCTCCAGCGGACGTCCTGACGTTCAGTCAGCCCAGGGTTGCCAGAGCTCGGTGGTGAACCGGAAGTTCAGCGGCTCCGGGAGCATGACCGCTTCTCCGAACTTCCATGTGCTGTGCACCTGGTACCGGCCGGTGCCCTGGTCCGGCTCCGCATACAGCGTGATTCCGAGACTTCGTGGGTCGCGATCTACAAGGAGGTACCACTGCACACCGGTCCGCGCATAGCCGCTCCACTTCGTGAGCCGCTGCTCTTTGCCCACGACTGGTTCTCGATCTTTGCGAGCATTGGACGGCGATGTCACCTCGACGGCCAACTGCAACTGGTACGGGAACACATGCTTTGCCCGGGAAGCCCGCGCCTTGGTCAGGATCTCGTGATGCAGGACCGTCAAATCAGGAATGTAGCCATCACCGATCTCGATCAGGTTGAGATCGGTCCCTTGAAGCGCCCGCCATGGGAAGTCCGCTGAGGCTACCTTCGCAATGATGAGCCCTTCCTGGATGTCTGAAACGATTGCTGCATGGTCGATGTCTGGACCAGGCGACACTGATACCACCCCCCCTACGATCTCGACGCGCGTGCCGTCTTTGGGGAGGTGCAGGTACTCAGCCAGCTCTCCCCGCGCCCACATGTCGTAGGGCGCTTCCGGTAGGACCCAGTCCATTGACGCGAGCACTGACATCTGTGGGCTCCCTTCGCGGTCGCTGATCGCAGCCTTGCTCAACGTAAGCGGAGACACCACCGCCGCGCGGTTCATTCCCCGGAAGGAATGAAACCACGCGGCGGTGGGAATACGGGCTGCTCAGTTCCGGTCCGCCTCGGACCAGGTCGGCCTCAGACGTTGAAGCCCAGCGCCCGGAGCTGGTCGCGGCCGTCGGGGGTGATCTTGTCCGGGCCCCACGGCGGCATCCAGACCCAGTTGATCCGCAGGTCCTGGACCAGGCCGTCGGTCGCCGTGCGGGCCTGGTCCTCGATGACGTCGGTCAGCGGACAGGCCGCCGAGGTGAGCGTCATGTCGATGGTGGCCACGTCCGACTCGTCGATGTGGACGCCGTAGATCAGGCCCAGGTTGACGACGTCGATGCCCAGTTCGGGGTCGACCACGTCCAGCAGGGCCTCCATCAGGTCGTCCACGGCGACGGTACCGGCCGTGGTGCCGACGAAGTGGCCCTCGGCTTCGGGAGCGGCCGCGGGGGTCTCAGCAGTGGTCACAGTGGGGGTCTCGGTGTCGCTCATGCGCTTTCCTTAATGGGAGTCTCGGCCAGCGCCTGGGCGGTGGCGTCCTTCCAGGCCATCCAGCTGAGCAGGGCGCACTTCACCCGCGCCGGGTACTTGGAGACCCCGGCGAACGCGATGGCGTCGTCCAGGACCTCCTCGTCGCCCTCGGACTGCCCCTTGCTCTGCATCAGCTCCAGGAACGCCTCCTGGATCTTCCGCGCCTCGCCCAGCGACTTCCCGACCAGCAGGTCGTTCAGCACGGACGCGCTCGCCTGGCTGATCGAGCAGCCCTGCGACTCGTACGAGATGTCGGCGACGGTGCCGCCGTCGAGCCGCACCCGCAGGGTGATCTCGTCACCGCAGGTGGGGTTGACGTGGTGCACCTCGGCGTCGCCGGCCCGCAGGCCCTTGCCGTGGGGGTGCTTGTAGTGGTCCAGGATGATGTCCTGGTACATCGAGTCGAGCCTCATGAACCGTTACGCCTCCCGTCGTCGTCAGTCGAGTCCAGTTACTCGAAGAAGTTCCGGACGTGGTGCAGCCCCTCGATCAGGGCGTCCACCTCCGCCTCAGTGGAGTACAGATAGAACGACGCTCGCGTGGTCGCCGGAATTCCGTACCGCAGGCAGACCGGCCGCGCGCAGTGGTGTCCGACCCGGACGGCGATGCCCTGCTCGTCCAGGACCTGGCCCACGTCGTGCGGGTGGATGTCGCCGAGTACGAAGGAGATCGCCGCGCCGCGACCCTCGGCCGTGGCCGGACCGATGATCTTCAGCTCGGGGACTTCCAGCAGACGGCCCACCGCGTACTCGGTGATCCGGTGCTCGTGCGCGGCGATCCGGTCCATACCGACGGCCGTCAGGTAGTCGATGGCCGCACCCAGGCCCACCGCCTGCGAGATCGGCGGCGTGCCGGCCTCGAACTTGTGCGGCGCGGGGGCGTACGTCGACGAGCTCATCGACACGGTCTCGATCATCTCGCCACCGCCCAGGAACGGCGGCAGGTCCTCCAGCAGCTCCTGCCGGCCCCAGAGCACGCCGATTCCGGTCGGCGCCAGCATCTTGTGGCCGGTGAAGGCGACGAAGTCGGCCTCCAGCGCCTGCACGTCGAGCAGCATGTGCGGGGCGGCCTGCGAGGCGTCGATGACGACCAGCGCGCCCACGTCCTGCGCGCGTCGGACGATGGCCTCGACCGGGTTGATCGTGCCCAGGATGTTGGACACCAGCACAAAGGAGACGACCTTGGTCTTCTCGGTGATGATCTCGTCGATGTTGGACAGGTCGAGACGGCCGTCGTCGGTCAGCCCGAACCACTTCAGCTTCGCGCCGGTGCGCTGCGAGAGCAGCTGCCACGGCACGATGTTGGAGTGGTGCTCCATCTCCGTGATCACGATCTCGGAGTCGGCGTCCACCCGGTACGGCTCGTCGGCCCAGCCCAGCATGTTGGCAACCAGGTTGAGCGACTCGGACGCGTTCTTGGTGAAGATCACCTCGTCCCGGCTGGGCGCGTTGATGAACGACGCGACCTTGTCACGGGCGCCCTCGTAGAGCGCCGTGGCTTCCTCGGCCAGCACGTGCACACCGCGGTGGACGTTGGCGTTGTGCTGCTCGTAGTACTCGTTCATCACGTCGAGCACCTGGCGCGGCTTCTGCGAGGTCGCCGCGTTGTCCAGGTAGACCAGCGGCCTTCCCTCGTGCAGCAGCCGCTGCAGGATCGGGAAGTCCTTGCGGATCGCTTCGACGTCCAGGGACGTGATGCCGGGACCGGAGGTGTGGATCACTCGGACGCGCCGCCCTTCGCATACTTCTCGTAGCCCTCGTTCTCCAGCTCGTCCGCGAGCTCGGGGCCACCGGACTTGACGATCTTGCCCGCCGCGAAGACATGCACGTAGTCGGGCTTGATGTAGCGCAGGATGCGCGTGTAGTGGGTGATCAGCAGGGTGCCGACCTCGCCGGTCTCGCGCACCCGGTTGACGCCCTCGGAGACGACCCGCAACGCGTCGACGTCCAGGCCGGAGTCGGTCTCGTCCAGGATCGCGACCTTGGGCTTGAGCAGCTCCATCTGCAGGATCTCGTGGCGCTTCTTCTCACCGCCGGAGAAGCCCTCGTTGACGTTGCGCTCGGCGAAGGCCGGGTCCATCTGCAGCTCGGACATGGCCGACTTGACCTCCTTCACCCAGGTCCGCAGCTTGGGGGCCTCACCGCGGATGGCGGTGGCGGAGGTGCGGAGGAAGTTGGAGACCGAGACGCCGGGGACCTCGACCGGGTACTGCATGGCCAGGAAGAGGCCGGCCCGGGCGCGCTCGTCCACGGTCATCGCGAGGACGTCCTCGCCGTCCAGCGTCACGGTGCCGCGGGTGATCGTGTACTTGGGGTGCCCGGCCAGCGAGTAGGCCAGGGTCGACTTGCCGGAGCCGTTGGGGCCCATGATCGCGTGGGTCTCGCCCTGCTTCACGGTCAGGTCGACACCGCTGAGGATCTCGCGGGGGCCGTTCTCGGTCTCGACGGTGACGTGCAGGTCGGTGATTTCAAGGGTTGCCATGAGGCTCAGGACTCCTGGGTGACGGAGACGAGCACATCGTCCCCTTCGATCTTTACGGGGTACACGGGGACGGGCCGGGTGGCGGGCAGCCCGTTGGGCTTTCCGGTGCGCAGGTCGAAGCTCGACCCGTGCAGCCAGCACTCGATGGAGCAGTCCTCCACCTCGCCCTCGGAGAGGGAGACATTGGCGTGCGAGCAGATGTCGTTGATCGCGAACACCTCGCCCTCGGTGCGCACCAGCGACACGGCCACGTCGGCGACGACGACCCGCTTGGGGCTGTCCAGCTCGAGCTCGCTCAGCGCGGCGACTCGCACGAAACCATCCGCCGTCATGCGACCGACGCCTCCAGCTCCGCGTCGATCTTCTCGATCAGACGCTCCTGCAGCTCGGGCAGCCCGATCTGCTGGACCAGCTCGGCGAAGAAGCCACGGACCACCAGACGGCGGGCCTCGTCGACGGGGATGCCGCGCGACTGCAGGTAGAACAGCTGCTCGTCGTCGAAGCGGCCGGTGGCCGAGGCGTGTCCGGCGCCGACGATCTCGCCGGTCTCGATCTCCAGGTTGGGGATCGAGTCGACCCGCGCGCCGTCGGTGAGGACCAGGTTGCGGTTGAGCTCGTAGGTGTCCGTGCCCTCGGCCGCGGCGCGGATCAGCACGTCGCCGACCCACACGACGCGTGCGTCACGGCCCTGCAGCGCGCCCTTGTAGGCGACGTTGCTGCGGCAGTGGGGGGTGTCGTGGTCGATGAAGAGACGGTGCTCCAGGTGCTGGCCCGCGTCGGCGAAGTACAGGCCGTAGAGGTCGGCCTCGCCGCCGGTGGATCCGTAGACCACGCGCGGGTGCAGCCGGACCAGGTCGCCGCCGAAGCTGACCACGACGGACTTGAACGACGCGTCCCGGCCGATCAGCGTGGTGTGCTGGGCGACGTGGACGGCGGTGTCGTCCCAGTCCTGGATGGTGACCACGGTGAGCTTGGCGCCGTCGCCGATCAGGCACTCGACGTTGGCGGCGAGGACCGCGTCGCCGGTGTGCTCGATGACGACCAGGGCCTCGGCGAACGCGCCGATCTCGATCACCTGGTGCCCGTAGGCGGTGCCGCCCTGGCCGTGCACGGAGATCCGGATCGGCTCGGTGAGCTGCACGTCGCGCGGGATCGAGACGACGCCCGCCTTCTCGAAGCCGCTGAACGCCTGGGCGGCGATCCGGTCGACCGGCTTGCCGGCCTTGCCGACGCGGGGATCGGTGCGGTCCACCATCTCGACGGTGACCCCGGCGGGGGCGCTGACGTCGACCTTCACCGCGTCGACGTCAGCCTTGGCGGTGCCGTCGTGCAGGCCGCGCAGGCGGTTCAGCGGGGTGAACCGCCAGTTCTCCTCGCGTCCGGTCGGGACGGCGAAGTCCGCGACGTCGTACGAGGAAACGGCGTGAAGGCGGGCGTCCACGGGCTGCGCGACGGTGTCGCGGCCGGTGCCGGGCCCGGCGAGCTGCGCGCCGGAACCGGCCGTACCGACCTCGATGGAACCGGCCGTGGTGGAGCTGCCGGGGGTGCTGCCACCGACATTCTTGGGCGTCTCAGCCATAGCTGATGTACTGCTCTCTTCCGTGAGTGAACGACTGAACTTCTGCGAGGCTGTCGACGTCAGCCGACCGAGCCCTCCATCTGCAGCTCGATCAGCCGGTTGAGCTCCAGCGCGTACTCCATCGGCAGTTCCTTGGCGATCGGCTCGACGAACCCGCGCACGATCATCGCCATCGCCTCGAACTCGGTCAGGCCACGGCTCATCAGATAGAAGAGCTGGTCCTCGCTGACCTTGGAGACCGTCGCCTCGTGGCCCATCGACACGTCGTCCTCACGGACGTCCACGTACGGGTAGGTGTCCGAGCGGGAGATGGTGTCGACCAGCAGCGCGTCACACAGGACGTTCGACTTGGCGCCCTTGGAGCCCTCGCCGATCTCGATCAGGCCGCGGTACGAGGTGCGGCCGCCGCCTCGCGCCACCGACTTGGAGACGATGTTGGACGAGGTGTTCGGCGCCATGTGGACCATCTTGGCCCCGGCGTCCTGGTGCTGGCCCGCGCCCGCGAAGGCGATCGACAGGGTCTCGCCCTTGGCGTGCTCACCCATCAGGTAGACAGCGGGGTACTTCATGGTGACCTTGGAGCCGATGTTGCCGTCGACCCACTCCATGGTGGCGCCCTCGTAGGCGACGGCGCGCTTGGTCACCAGGTTGTAGACGTTGTTCGACCAGTTCTGGATCGTCGTGTAGCGGCAGCGGCCGCCCTTCTTGACGATGATCTCGACCACGGCGCTGTGCAGCGAGTCCGAGGAGTAGATCGGGGCGGTGCAGCCCTCGACGTAGTGGACGTAGGCGTCCTCGTCGACGATGATCAGCGTCCGCTCGAACTGGCCCATGTTCTCGGTGTTGATCCGGAAATAGGCCTGCAGCGGGATGTCGACGTGCACGCCCTTCGGCACGTAGATGAACGAACCGCCGGACCACACGGCGCTGTTCAGCGAGGCGAACTTGTTGTCGCCGACCGGGATGACGGTGCCGAAGTACTCCTGGAACATTTCCGGGTGCGTCTTCAGCGCGGTGTCGGTGTCGAGGAAGATTACGCCCTGCTCCTCCAGGTCCTCGCGGATCTGGTGGTAGACGACCTCGGACTCGTACTGGGCGGCGACGCCGGCGACCAGGCGCTGCTTCTCCGCCTCCGGGATGCCGAGCTTGTCGTAGGTGTTCTTGATGTCCTCGGGCAGGTCCTCCCAGGACTCCGCCTGCTTCTCGGTCGACCGCACGAAGTACTTGATGTTGTCGAAGTCGATACCGCTGAGGTCGGAGCCCCAGGTGGGCATGGGCTTCTTGCCGAAGAGCTTCAGACCCTTCAGCCGCAGGTTCAGCATCCACTCCGGCTCGGACTTCTTCGCCGAGATGTCGCGGACGACCGCCTCGGACAGGCCGCGCTTGGCGGTGGCGCCCGCGGTGTCGGAGTCGGACCAGCCGAACTCGTATGTGCCCAGGCCCTCGAGCTCCGGGTGAGCGGTTGTGGTCATGCGGGGTTCCTCCCGGAGACTGGCGCGATTTCGTGGGAATGCGGCGTGTGGGAATGCGGCGTGTGGGACTGGGACGTCTGGGAAACGGGCGTGTGGGACTGGGACGTACTGGGGGCGGGCACGAAGGTGGTGCAGACCCCGTCGCCGTGGGCGATGGTGGCCAGCCGCTGCACATGGGTGCCCAGCAGCTGCGAGAAGACCTCGGTCTCGGCCTCGCAGAACTGCGGGAACTGCTCGGCGATGTGCGCGACCGGGCAGTGGTGCTGGCAGAGCTGCTCTCCGAGAGGGGCACGCCGCACCGTGGCAGCGTACCCGTCCGAGGTGAGCGCCTCGGCCAGCGCTTCGGTAGGGGTGGTCCGGTCCGGGTCGGCGGCGTCGAGGGCGTCCCGGTAGCGCTCGGCGTCGCGCGCCAGCCGCGCGCGGGCGAAGGCGGCCACGGCGTCGCGGCCGGCCTCGCCACCGCCCGCGGCGTCGGCGAGGAAGCGCAGGGCGTCCGCGGCGAGCTGGTCGTACGCCTGGTAGAAGGCGTCCCGGCCGGAGTCGGTGAGCAGGAAGACCTTGGCGGGACGGCCCCGGCCGCGGTGTCCGTAGACCTTCTGCTCGCGGGCGGTGACCAGCCCGGCGGCGAGCAGGGCGTCCAGGTGGCGGCGCACCGCTGCCTGGGTGATGCCGAGGCGCACCGCGAGGTCCGCGGCGCTGCTTGGGCCGTGGTCCAGGATGGAGCGGGCGACGCGGTCGCGTGACGGCACAGGGCCATGGGCGATCGATGCGACCGCCTCGTAGCCCTCGTTCCGCTCCCGCATGTATTTCACAACGCCATTGTTGCGTAATTCATTCCGGAGCGACAACTCACCGTCTGGATCTGCTTTTGTCTGATCAATCACTAAGGTTTGCCTAACCTGACCTGCCTTGATGATCCATTCGCTCCCCGTGCGCGGAGCACCCCGCGACGCTTCGTAGACTCGTCGCCATGCAATCCGAAGCTGCAGACGCCGCCGTGCGGGTGGCGGGCCTGGTCAAGCGGTACGGCGACAAGACCGCCGTGAACGGGCTCGATCTCACCGTCCGCCGAGGCGGCGTCACCGCCGTACTCGGCCCCAACGGGGCCGGGAAGACCACGACGATCGAGACCTGCGAGGGCTATCGCCGCCCGGACGCCGGAACCGTCCGCGTGCTCGGCCTCGACCCGGTCGCCGACGCGGCGAAGCTCCGGCCCCGCATCGGTGTGATGTTGCAGTCCGGTGGCATCTACCCCGGCGCGCGCGCCCTGGAAATGCTCCGGCACACGGCGAAACTGCACGCCCATCCGCTGGACGTGGACGACCTCGCCGGCAGGCTCGGCCTCGACTCCTGCGGCCGCACCAACTACCGCCGGCTGTCCGGCGGCCAGCAGCAGCGGCTCGCCCTCGCCATGGCCGTCGTCGGGCGACCCGAGCTGGTCTTCCTGGACGAGCCCACGGCGGGACTCGACCCGCACGCCCGCCGCGCCACCTGGGAGCTGATCCGCGACCTGCGCACGGACGGCGTCACCGTCGTGCTGACCACCCACCACATGGACGAGGCCGAGCAACTCGCCGACCACGTCGCCTTCGTGGACGGCGGCCGGGTCATCGCCCAGGGCAGCCCGGACGAGCTCTGCCGCAGCGACGCGAAGAACACCGTGCGGTTCCACGCCCATCCCGGACTCGACCTCGACTCACTGCTCAAGGCACTGCCCGACGGCACCGCCGCGACCGAGCCGACGCCGGGCAGCTACCTGGTCGAGGGCTCCGTGGACCCCCAGCTGCTCGCCACGCTGACCAGCTGGTGCGCCCAGTCCGGAGTGATGCCCGAGCGGCTCGCGGTGGAACGGCACACCCTCGAAGACGTCTTCCTCGAACTGACCGGACGGGACCTGCGGGCATGAGCTCTGGCAGCTACACAGGCAGCTACACGCCCCAGCCGGGTGCGGCCCCGCTGGGCCGGATGCTCCGCGCGCAGACCGGCCTCGAAACGAGGATGCTGCTTCGCAACGGCGAGCAGTTGCTGCTGACCGTGATCATCCCCAGCGTCCTGCTGGTGCTCTTCAGCTCGGTGGACATCGTCTCCACGACCGGTCCGGGGGCGCGCGTGGACTTTCTCGCACCCGGCCTGCTCGCACTCGCGGTGATGTCCACCGCCTTCACCGGCCAGGCCATCGCCACCGGTTTCGAACGCCGCTACGGCGTGCTCAAGCGTCTCGGCGCGAGCCCGCTGCCCCGCTGGGCGCTGATGACCGCGAAGACGGGCAGCGTCCTGGTCACCGAGGTGCTGCAGGTGGCGCTGCTGTCCGGCATCGCCCTGGCCCTCGGCTGGCACCCGCACGGAAATCCGGTGGCCGTCGCCGCTCTCCTGCTGCTCGGCACCGCCGCCTTCTCCGGCCTCGGGCTGCTGATGGCCGGGACACTGCGCGCCGAAGCCACCCTGGCCGCCGCCAACCTGGTCTTCATCCTGCTGCTGCTCGCGGGCGGCGTCCTGGTGCCGCTGGCGAAGTTCCCCGGCGCGGTGCGCCCCGTCCTGGAAGCGCTGCCGATCAGCGCGATGTCGGACGGACTGCGCTCGGTGCTCCAGCAGGGATCGGGCATGCCGTGGGCGGACCTGGGCGTCCTGGCCGTCTGGGCGGTCGTCGCCCTGGCCGCCGCCGCCCGTTGGTTCCGCTGGGAGTAGCCGGCACGAAACGGCACGCCAGGAACATCGGGCGCACCCCGGGCCGCCGCCCCGCACCCCGCCCGAAGGTCCCGGGGGCCGCAATCTACGATGAATCCGTGCGTACCCCCTTCTCTCTTCTCGCCGAACGCGTCACCGTCTCCGACCGGATCGTCCGCTGGACGGCGTTCGCCACACTGGTGATGAGCGTGCTCGTCGTGGTGACCGGCGGCGCGGTGCGGCTCACCGGTTCCGGCCTCGGCTGTCCGACCTGGCCGACCTGCACCGGCAGCAGCCTGGCCACGACCCCGGCGATGGGCGTCCACGGCGTCATCGAGTTCGGCAACCGGATGCTCACCGACGTGCTGTGTGTGGTGATCGGCGCGGCCATTCTCGCCGCGCGCTGCGCCAAGCCGTGGCGCCGCAGCCTCACCCGGCTGGGCTGGGCGCAGTTCTGGGTGACGGTGTTCGAGGCGGTGTGGGGCGGCGTCACCGTGCTCACCCACCTCAACCCCTTCGTGGTGGCGGTGCACTTCCTGGCCTCCGCGGCACTGATCCTGATCGCGCTGACGATGTGGCAGCGGACCCGCGAGGGCGACGGCGAACCAGTGCGCACGGTGGGCAAGCCGGTGCTCCAGCTGTCGCGGCTGATGATCGGCGTGACGGCGGCCCTGATCGTGGTCGGCACCCTGGTCACCGGCACCGGCCCGCACTCGGGCGACGGCACCCAGGTGAAGCGGATGCCGTTCGACTGGGAGAAGATCACCCAGTTCCACGCCGACTTCGCGATGGTGACGATCGGTCTGGCGCTGGCCATGATGTTCGTACTGCTGGCCGTGGACGCACCGGCCGGCCCGCGACGCCGGGCACTGGAGTTCTTCGCCGTGCTGATGGCGCAGGCCGTGATCGGCTTCGTGCAGTACTTCACGCACCTGCCCGAAGTGGTCGTCGGCGTGCACCTGCTGGGGGCGGCCCTGGTCTGGGCCGCGGTGCTGCGACTGCACCTGTCGCTGCGCATCCGGCCCGAGGTCGGCGCGCTGCCGCGTCCCGCGAACATCGAGACGGTCACCGGCCTCGCCGCCGCGGTCTGACAGCCGACCGCAGCAGCACCGAGCCCCCGTACCGGTCACCGGTACGGGGGCTCGGTCGTGCCTTACGGTCGTGCCTTACGCGACGTTCTGCGTGCCGCCGAGCTGGATCCCGGCCATCCGCTTCCACTCGTAGGCACCGGTGCGGACCTTCAGCCCCAGCTCGCCCTCGAACGACTCGTGGACGGTGATCCCCGCGAGCTCGGCCGCGCGGACGGCGACGGGGTGGCTGGGGGCCACCTGGTCGCCCCAGGCGCCGTCCGCGCCGACCAGGACGATGCGGGTGGAGATCGGGCCCACGTACTCCACGACGCCGTCGGCGCTGCCGCCGTGGGCGGCGGCGAAGGACCGGATGTGCTTGGCGATGCGCTTGGCGCGGCGCTCGGCGGAGGCCGAAACAGTGCCGGAGGCACCGGCCGAGGCGGCGGAGTTGGCGTCGATGCTCATGGCAGGAATGCTACCCACGGGTAGACCACCTGACGACAGCACCCCCGTGTGCCACGCGGCACACCTGCGCTTACGGCCTGGGGAGCGACCGGGCTCGGCAGGCCGTTACTTCAGGAACGGGTCGATCGCGATCTCGACGAACAGCAGCGTCAGATAGGTGATGGACCAGTGGAACAGCCGCATCTCCTTGAGCTTGGCACCGATCACCCCGGCCCTGGCGCGGGACAGCAGCCCGTGCGCCTCCTTGAGCCAGAAGGCGCCCAGCAGCACCGCCGACACCGGATACAGCCAGCTGGTGTGGCCCAGCGGCCACAGCGCGAGCGACACCGCGACCATCACCCAGCTGTAGATCACGATCTGCTTGGCCACGGCCTCGTTGGTCGCCACCACCGGCAGCATCGGCACGCCCGCGTTGGCGTAGTCGTCCTTGACCTTCATCGACAGCGGCCAGTAGTGCGGCGGCGTCCAGAAGAAGATCACCAGGAACAGCACCACCGGAGCCCAGGTCAGCGAGTCGGTCACGGCGGCCCAGCCGATGAAGACCGGCATGCAGCCCGCGATGCCGCCCCAGACGATGTTCTGCGAGGTACGGCGCTTCAGGCCCAGCGTGTAGACGAAGACGTAGAACAGCAGCGCGGCCAGCGCCAGCCCCGCCGACAGCGCGTTCACCAACACCGCGAGCCACACCGTCGAGCCGACCGCCAGCGCGATGCCGAAGACCAGGCACTCGCGCGGCGACACCATCCCGGTGACCAGCGGACGCCGCTCGGTGCGGTGCATCAGCGCGTCGATGTCGCGGTCGATGTACATGTTGAGTGCGTTGGCGCCACCAGCCGACAGGTAGCCGCCGACCACCACGTTCAGCACCAGCAGCAGGTCCGGGACACCGCGCTGGGCCAGGAACATCACCGGAACCGTGGTGATCAGCAACAGCTCGATGATCCGCGGTTTGGTCAGTGCGACGAAGGCCCCGACACGGGCCGGCAGCGGCCGATGCCCGGGGGTCGCCTTGACCAGCCCGGCTGGGCGGGAATCGACGGCGGTCACGAACACCCCTGGTTGATGAAGAGCCGCAGGACCGGGACGAGCCCGGCGGTCCTGCGCGTACCACGCCACCTTAGACGTTGCATATGTCCGCCCCAGCGCGGGGTCCCGCTTCGGGTAACCGTGTTGCTCCGTTCAGCAGGCGGTTGCCCGGACGATCCCTCAGGCTGGCATCAAGAATGGGCTACTTGACACGGGGAATGCGTCGCCGTGCCCACCTGTTGGGCTGACCCGGGAAAGAGCGTACGCATGAGCGGTAGGCTCGCCTCGTACAGCGGGTCAACGCTCTGTGACCAGGTCCGCCACCGTCGACGGTCCCCAGGCACCGGGTCGAATGACGAAACGGAAGGAGCCCTGATCCAGGGTGAGTACGACGCCGAGTAATACGTTTGAGTGGACCGAGTTGGACCAGCGGGCGGTGGATACCGTGCGTGTTCTGGCGGCGGATGCCGTGCAGAGGGTCGGCAACGGCCACCCGGGCACGGCTATGTCGCTGGCGCCGGCCGCGTACCTGATCTTCCAGCGGTTCCTGCAGCATGATCCGGCGGATCCGGCGTGGAGTGGGCGGGACCGCTTCGTCCTCTCGCCCGGGCACACCAGCCTGACGCTGTACATCCAGTTGTACCTGTCGGGGTACGGGCTGACGCTGGAGGACTTGAAGGCGTTCCGCACCTGGGGGTCGTTGACGCCCGGTCACCCCGAGCACGGGCACACCGCGGGGGTGGAGACCACGACCGGGCCGCTGGGCCAGGGTATGGGCAACGCGGTGGGGATGGCGATGGCGGCGCGCTACGAGCGCGGGCTGTTCGATCCGCAGGCCCCGGCCGGTGCCTCCCCGTTCGACCACACCATCTGGGGGATCTGCTCGGACGGGGATCTGGAGGAGGGGATCTCGGGGGAGGCGTCCTCGCTGGCCGGGCACCAGAAGCTGGGCAACCTGGTGTTCCTGTACGACGACAACCACATCTCGATCGAGGGCGACACCGCCACCGCGTTCTCCGAGGACGTGCTGGGGCGCTACGAAGCCTACGGCTGGCATGTGCAGCGGGTGGACCCGGCCGAGAGCGGCGACCTCGACCCGCGCGCGCTGCACGACGCGATGGTGGCCGCGAAGGCGGAGACCGAGCGCCCGTCGATCATCGCGATGCGCACGATCATCGCCTGGCCTGCGCCGCATGCGCAGGGGACCGAGGAGTCGCACGGTTCGGCGCTGGGCGACGAGGAGGTGGCGGCGACCAAGCGGGTGCTGGGCTTCGACCCCGAGCAGTCCTTCCAGGTCGAGCCGCAGGTGCTGGCGCACGCGCGCGCGGTGGCGGACCGCGGGCGGGAGGCGCACGCGGTGTGGGAGAAGCGCTTCGCGCAGTGGCGTACCGCCGAGCCGGCGCGTGCGGCGCAGTTCGACCGGATCAGCGCGGGTGAGCTGCCCGACGGCTGGGAGCATGTCCTGCCGGCTTTCCCGGCGGGCAAGGCAGTGGCCACCCGTAAGGCTTCGGGTGAGGTGCTCAAGGCGCTGGGCGCGGTGATTCCGGAGCTGTGGGGTGGTTCGGCGGACCTGGCGGGTTCAAACCTGACCACCATCGATGCCACGTCCTCGTTCCTGCCGACCGGCAATCCGCTGCCGGGCGCGGATCCGTACGGGCGCACGATCCACTTCGGGATCCGTGAGCATGCGATGGGTTCGACGATGAACGGCATCGCGCTGCACGGCAACACCCGGGTCTACGGCGGCACGTTCCTGGTGTTCTCGGACTACATGCGCCCGGCGGTGCGGCTGGCGGCGCTGATGAAGCTGCCGGTGACCTATGTGTGGACGCACGACTCGATCGGCCTGGGCGAGGACGGCCCCACCCACCAGCCGGTGGAGCACATGGCCGCGCTGCGCGCGATCCCTGGCCTGAACATGGTGCGCCCGGCGGATGCGAACGAGACCGCCACAGTGTGGCGCGAGATCCTGCGCCGGCACGCGGACCGGCCGGCCCCGCACGGGTTGGCGTTGACGCGGCAGAACGTGCCGACCTACGAGGCCAACCCGCACGCGGCCAAGGGCGGCTATGTGCTGTTCGAGGCCGAGGGCGGCCCGGCGCAGGTGATCCTGATCGGGACCGGGTCGGAGGTGCAGCTGGCGGTGGCCGCACGGGAGACCCTGCAGGGCGCCGGCATTCCCACCCGCGTGGTGTCGATGCCGTGTGTGGAGTGGTTCCAGGAGCAGGACCGCGCCTACCGCGACAGTGTGCTGCCGCCCGCGGTCCGGGCCCGGGTCGCGGTCGAGGCGGGCATCGCGCTGACCTGGTACCGCTACGTGGGCGAGGCCGGACGCATCGTCAGCCTCGAACACTTCGGCGCCTCCGCCGACTACCAGGTGCTCTACCGCGAGTTCGGGCTGACGAGCGAGGCCGTGGTCGCCGCCGCCCACGAGTCGCTCGCAGACGTCAACCGCTGACCGCACAACCCCAGAGGAGAAGCACCATCATGACTGACGCTCTGAAGCGCCTCAGCGACGAAGGCGTGGCGATCTGGCTGGATGATCTCAGCCGTATGCGCCTGACCTCGGGCAATCTGGCCGAGCTGGTCCGTGACAAGCACGTGGTCGGGGTGACCACCAACCCGACGATCTTCCAGAAGGCCATCGGCGGCAGCAGCGACGCCTACGACGCGCAGCTGCGCGACCTGGCGGTGCGCGGGGTCAGCGTGGAGGAGGCGGTGCGGATGATGACCGCCGCCGACGTGCGCGAGGCGGCCGATGTGCTGCGCCCCGTCTACGACGCGAGCAACGGGCGTGACGGGCGGGTGTCGATCGAGGTCGACCCGCGCCTGGCGCACCAGACCGAGGCGACCATCGCCGAGGCCAAGCAGCTGGCCTGGCTGGTGGACCGCCCCAACACCCTGATCAAGATTCCGGCCACGCTGGCCGGGCTGCCCGCGATCACCGCGGTGATCGGCGAGGGCATCAGCGTGAACGTGACGCTGATCTTCTCGCTGGACCGCTACCGGGGCGTGATGGACGCGTTCTTGACCGGTCTGGAGCAGGCCAAGGCCACCGGGCACGACCTGTCCTCGATCGAGTCGGTGGCCTCGTTCTTCGTCTCGCGGGTGGACACCGAGGTCGACAAGCGCCTGGACAAGACCGACAGCCCGGCCGCCAAGGTGGCCAAGAGCAAGGCCGCGGTCGCCAACGCCCGCCTGGCCTACCAGGCCTACGAGGAGGTCTTCTCCTCGGACCGCTGGAAGGCGCTGGAGGCCGCAGGCGCCAAGCCGCAGCGCCCGCTGTGGGCGTCGACCGGAGTCAAGGACCCGGCTCTGGACGACACCTTGTACGTGGTCGAGCTGGTGGCGCCGGGCACCGTGAACACCATGCCCGAGGCCACCTTGAACGCGGTGGCCGACCACGGGGTGGTCCGCGGCGACACCGTCACCGGCGGCTACGCCCAGGCCCAGGCCGACCTGGACGCGCTGGCCGCGCTGGGCATCTCCTACGACGACGTGGTCCAGGTGCTGGAGGACGAGGGCGTGGAGAAGTTCGAGGCGTCCTGGAAGGAACTCCTGGACACCGTCGCCGCCTCGCTGAAGTCGTTCACGCCGGAAGGTGGTTCCGCCAAGTGAGTGACGACGCCCCTTCGCTGGATCCCGGAGAACTGATCGACTCGGTCCTGGCCGGCCCGGGCGAGGACGGGTTGAACTGGTGGGTCAATCCGCTGCGGGATCCGGCGGACCGCCGGTTGCCGCGGATCGCGGGCCCGTCGGGTCTGGTGATCTTCGGGGTGACCGGGGACCTGTCGCGGAAGAAGTTGATGCCCGCGGTCTACGACCTGGCCAACCGCGGGCTGCTGCCGCCGGGTTTCTCCCTGATCGGGTTCGCCCGTCGGGACTGGGAGCACGAGGACTTCGCCCAGGTGGTCCACGACTCGGTCAAGGAGCATGCGCGTACCCCCTTCCGTGAGGAGGTCTGGCTGCAGCTGGCCAAGGGCATGCGGTTTGTGCAGGGCGAGTTCGTCGACGACGAGGCGTTCGAGAAGCTGCGCGAGACCATCGAGGAACTCGACAAGGCCCAGGGCACCGGCGGCAACTTCGCCTTCTACCTCTCGGTGCCGCCCAAGTTCTTCCCCCAGGTGGTCCAGCAGCTCAAGGCGCACGGGCTGGCCGACCCGCCGAAGGGATCGTGGCGCCGGGCGGTGATCGAGAAGCCGTTCGGACACGACCTGAAGAGTGCGCAGGAACTCAACGCGGTGGTCCACTCGGTGTTCCCGCGTGACGAGGTCTTCCGCATCGACCACTACCTGGGCAAGGAGACGGTTCAGAACATTCTGGCGCTGCGGTTCGCCAACTCCATGTTCGAGCCGATCTGGAACCGCTCGTATGTGGACCATGTGCAGATCACCATGGCCGAGGACATCGGCATCGGCGGGCGGGCCGGTTACTACGACGGCATCGGCTCGGCCCGCGATGTGATCCAGAACCACCTGCTGCAGTTGCTGGCGCTGACCGCGATCGAGGAGCCGGCCTCGTTCCATCCCAAGGCGCTGGTGGCCGAGAAGCTGAAGGTGCTGTCCGCGGTGAAGATCCCCAGGGATCTGGGCCGGCACACCGTGCGCGGCCAGTACACCCACGGCTGGCAGGGCGGGGAGGAGGTGCCCGGCTACCTGGAGGAGGAGGGGATCGACCCCAAGTCGAGCACCGACACCTATGCGGCGATCAAACTGGAGATCAACAACCGGCGTTGGGCCGGGGTGCCGTTCTACCTGCGGACCGGCAAGCGGCTGGGGCGGCGGGTGACCGAGATCGCGGTGGTCTTCCAACGCGCCCCCTACCTGCCCTTCGACTCCAGTGCGACCGAGGAGCTGGGGCAGAACGCGCTGGTGATCCGGGTCCAGCCGGACGAGGGGGTGACCTTGCGGTTCGGCTCCAAGGTGCCCGGCACCTCGATGGAGGTCCGCGACGTGAGCATGGACTTCGCCTACGGCGAGTCCTTCACCGAGTCCAGCCCGGAGGCCTACGAGCGGCTGATCCTGGACGTGCTGCTGGGGGACGCGAACCTGTTCCCGCGTCACCAGGAGGTCGAGGAGTCCTGGAAGATCCTGGACCCGATCGAGGCCTACTGGGCCAAGCACGGCCGCCCGGCCCCCTACCCCGCCGGCACCTGGGGCCCGCCCGAGGCCGACGAAATGCTCGCACGAGACGGCAGGAGCTGGCGCCGACCATGAAGATCGACCTCACCGACACCACCTCCAGCAAGATCAACGCCGGACTCGTCAACGCCCGCCGGGCTATCGGCACGGGTGCCATCGGCATGGTGCTGACCCTCGTCATCGTCACCGACGAGGGCAGCGCCTACGACGCCCTCAAGGCGGCCGGCGATGCCTCGCGCGAGCACCCCTCGCGCATCCTCGCCGTGATCCGCCGCCCCGGGCGCTCGCCCCGGGCCCGGGCCGAGGCGCGCCTCGACGCCGAGATCCGAGTGGGTTCCGACGCGGGCACCGGCGAGACGGTGCTGCTCCGGCTGCACGGCGAACTCGCGGCCCAGGCGCAGTCCGTGGTCCTCCCACTGCTGCTGCCCGACGCCCCCGTCGTGGTCTGGTGGCCGGAGAACGCCCCCGACAACCCCGCCAAGGACCCCCTGGGCGCACTCGCCCAACGCCGGATCACCGACGCGGTCTCGGCGGAATCCCCGGTCGAGCAACTGGCGACCCGGGCCGCGACCTACACGCCGGGCGACACCGACCTCGCCTGGACCCGGATCACCCCGTGGCGCTCCATGCTCGCGGCGGCACTGGACCAGCGGCACGCCAAGGTCGCCTCCGCCGTCGTCGAGGGCGAGTCGTACAACCCCAGCGCGGAACTGCTGGCGCTGTGGCTCGCCGACCGCCTCAACGTCAAGGTCGACCGGGTCGTCACCGACGGCCCCGGCCTGACCGCCGTCCGCCTGCACACCGCAGGCGGCGCCGTCACCCTGGAGCGGTCGGACGGCCTGATGGCGAAGCTCTCCATGCCCGACCAGCCGGACCGGATGGTGGCGCTCAAGCGCCGCGAGACGTCCGAGCTGATCGCCGAGGAGCTGCGCCGCCTGGACCCGGACGACATCTACGCCGCAGCGGTTCGCTACGGCGTGGAGAAGCTCCACCCGGACTCGCCCCCCGAGGGTCACGAGGTCGTCGACCCGCGGACTCCGGCCAAGGGCGCGGCGGCGGCCACCGGCACCACGGCGCCGACGAAGGGAACCGCGAAGAAGTCCGCCGCCTCGTCCACCCGGACCCAGAAGTGACCGCCCCTCAGCTCGTTGTGCACCGCGACAAGGAGCTGATGGCGCTCGCCGCTGCGGCCCGGCTCATCACCCGGATCGTGGACGCGCAGTCTGCCCGCGGCACCGCCTCGGTGGTGCTGACGGGCGGCCGCAACGGCAACGCGCTGCTCGCCGCGCTGGCGTCCTCGCCGGCGCGGGACGCGGTGGACTGGTCACGGCTGGACCTGTGGTGGGGCGACGAGCGGTTCCTCCCCGAGGGTCACCCGGAGCGCAACGCCACCCAGGCGTACGACGAGCTGCTCGCGGCCGTCCCGCTCGACCCGTCCCGCGTGCATCCCATGCCCGCGTCGGACGGCCCGGACGGGGACGACCCGGAGGCGGCGGCGGAACGCTACGCCGCCGAACTCGCCAAGGCGTCCGGTCCTGAGGACCACCTGGGAGTACCGGCCTTCGACGTGCTACTGCTCGGCGTCGGTCCGGACACCCACATCGCCTCGCTCTTCCCCGAGCACCCCGGCGTACGGGAGACCTTCCGGACTGTCGTCGGCGTCCGGGGCGCGCCCAAGCCGCCGCCGGTACGGGTCTCGCTGACCCTCCCGGCGATCCGTGCGGCCCGCGAGGTGTGGCTGCTCGCGGCGGGCGAGGACAAGGCGGAGGCAGTGGCACTCGCGCTCAGCGGCCCGGGCGAGATCCAAGCCCCGGCCTCCGGTGCCTACGGCCGGCAGCGCACCTTGTGGCTGCTGGACCGGGCCGCGGCGTCCAAGATCCCGCCGCAGCTGTACCCGCCGTCCTCGGCCTGACGGAACCTCACCATCGGCTCGGTGCGGCCCGCCACTCCAGGCGGACCGCACCGAGCCGTACCGGCCTTCGGGCGGACTCGGCCTCGCGGCAGGGTCGACTCAACCACCGTACGGTGCCTACGATTTCGGGCATGGGGGAAACAGAGATCACGGTCCGGCCGGCAACGGGCGCGGACCTGGACGCAATCGCCGGAACGCTCGCCCGCGCCTTTCACGACGACCCGCAGTGGCGCTGGTCGTTGCCCGTGATGACCACCCGAACGAGGCGGCTGCGCCGGATATTCGCCACGATCCTGCGCTACGAGGTGCTTCCGCACGGCGCGGTGGAGATCGCCGTCGAGGGCCGCGGCAGGAGCGGGGGCGGACATGTCGTCGGAGCGGCCGTGTGGCTGCCACCGGGCAAGGCGCACCCACCGCTGCGGCGGCAGATTGTCGCCGTGCCGGGCTTCCTGCGCGGCTACGGACGCCGCATCCGGTACGGGCAGCTCCTCCAGGACGCCTGCTTCCGGAGCCACCCGCGCACCCAACCGCACTGGTACCTCTACCTCCTCGGCGTCGAACCGGATCTGCAGGGCACGGGTGTGGGCGCGGCCCTGCTCCGTTCCCGGCTGGACCGGGTGGACGCCGAGCGGCTGCCCGCCTATCTGGAGTCGAGCAACCCGGTCAACATCCCGCTGTACGAACACTTCGGCTTCAAGGTGACCGGCGCCCTCGGCCTGCCGAAGGACGCGCCGACCATGGACACCATGTGGCGGGCGGCCAAAGCCTGAGAAGGGCGTTGCCGGACACCTGGTGAGGTGGTGCCCGGCAACGCCCTTGCGGTGCCCTGCTGTGCCTGGGACGAGCTGTGCCCGGAGCTCAGATCTCGCCGCGCAGCTTGGCGAGCGCCTCGGCGAGGATCGCCTCGCCGTCGGCGTCGCTGCGACGCTCACGGACGTACGCGAGGTGGGTCTTGTACGGTTCGGTGCGCGGCGGCGCCGGCGGGTTCTCCTCGTCCTGCCCGGCCGGGAAGCCGCAGCGCGGGCAGTCCCAGGTATCCGGGATCTGCGCGTCGGAGGCGAAGGACGGGCGCGTCTCGTGCCCGTTGGCGCACCAGAAGGAGATACGGAGACGAGGAGCGGACTCCCCGCGCTCGGCTTCCCCCATGGGGCCTGCCCCGACCCTGCTGCCACGGATGGCGTTGCCACTTGCCACGGTCTGACTCCCTGCGTGCTGGTGCGATGCGATAGTCACCTGGGAAGATTCCGTGCCCCCGAGGCCCGGCCCCCACAGTGTCCCGTCGCCCCCCTTCTCCGACGGAGTCGTCCCAGTGTACGGACCGCATAAGTGCCGCCCGACACCGCCACCGGTGACAACTGTCACCCATGATAGGCGGCCGGGCGACACTCCGTCAGCTTTCGGTCCACGGCTGTAGTCGGACCGGAGAGAGTTCAGGACCCGCGCGGGCTCAGCCGTTCTTGGCCTTGAGCAGCAGCGACAGAATGATGATGCAGGCGAACCAGCCGACTCCCATGAAAATGGTGATGCGGTCGAGGTTGCGCTCGGCAACGGCGGAGCCACCGCCGGTGGAGGACATACCGCCACCAAACATGTCGGACAGGCCGCCGCCCTTGCCCTTGTGCAGCAGGACGAGGGCGACCATCATCACGCTGAAGAAGATCAGCGCGATCGAGAAGCCGAGGATCACGGCGGGACCAATCTCTCGTGGATTGAACGTGGATCGGGGCAACGACCAGGTCGTAGGGGTCGGGACGGCGGGCGAACCGCCGTTGCCCCGACCCCCACTACCTTAGACCGCCGTCAGCCTACTGCCTGGTCCCGGTAGCGAACGATCCTCACGAACTCCTCCGGGTCGAGGGCCGCGCCGCCGACCAGGGCGCCGTCGACGTCCGGCTTTGCCATGATTCCGGCCGTGTTCGACGCCTTCACCGAACCGCCGTAGAGCACGCGGACGGCGTCGGCCAGCTCCTGGCCGTAGAGCTCGGCCAGCCGGACCCGGATCGCGCCGCAGACCTCCTGGGCGTCCTCGGGGGTCGCGACCTCGCCGGTGCCGATGGCCCACACCGGCTCGTAGGCCACGACGATCCGCTCGGCGTCCTTGGCCTCGACGCCGTCGAGCGCACCGTCCAGCTGCGCCAGTGTGAACGCGACCTGGTTGCCCGCCTTGCGAACGTCCAGACCCTCGCCGACGCAGAGGATCGGGACGATGCCGTTACGGAATGCGGCCTTCACCTTGGCGTTGACGATCGGCTCGGTCTCGCCGTGGTACTGGCGCCGCTCCGAGTGGCCGACGGCCACGTAGCTGCACTTCAGCTTGGACAGCATCGGGCCCGAGATCTCGCCGGTGTAGGCGCCGGAGTCGTGGGCCGAGATGTCCTGCGCCCCGTACTTGATCTTCAGTTTGTCGCCGTCGACCAGGGTCTGCACCGAGCGCAGATCCGTGAACGGGGGGAGGACGGCGACCTCGACGGCCGCATAGTCCTTGTCGGTGAGCGCGAAGGCGAGCTTCTGGGTGTGGGCGATGGCCTCGAGGTGGTTGAGGTTCATCTTCCAGTTGCCCGCCATCAGCGGGGTGCGGGGGTCTGCCATGGTCTTCTCAGTTCTCCAGTGCGGCCAGGCCGGGGAGGGTCTTGCCCTCGAGGTACTCGAGGCTGGCGCCGCCACCCGTCGAGATGTGCCCGAACTTCTTCTCGTCGAAGCCCAGGATGCGCACGGCTGCGGCGGAGTCGCCACCACCGACCACGGAGAACGAGTCGCCGTCGGCCAGTGCCTGGGCGACCGCCCGGGTGCCGTCGGCAAAGGCCGGGTGCTCGAACACGCCCATGGGGCCGTTCCAGAACACCGTCCGCGCGTCCGCGAGCTTGGCCGCGAACAGCTCGCAGGTCGCCGGACCCAGGTCCAGGCCCCCCTTGCCGGCCGGGATGGCGTCGGCGGCGACGATCTCGAAGTCCTCGACCGGGGCCTTGGTCTTGAGGTCGGGGAAGTCCGCCGAGACCGCGACGTCGACGGGGAGCACGAACTCCACGCCGTTCTTCTCCGCGCGCTCCAGGTACTCCTGCACGGCCGGGATCTGGTCGGTCTGCAGGATGCTCTTCCCCACCTCGAGGCCCTTGGCCGCGAGGAAGGTGTAGGCCATGCCGCCGCCGATGAGGATGCGGTCAGCCTTGCCGAGCAGGTTGTCGATCACGGCGAGCTTGTCGGAGACCTTGGCACCGCCGAGCACGACCACGTACGGCCGGTCGACCTCCTCGGTGAGCCGCTTGAGGACGGCCACCTCGGTCGCGATGAGCAGGCCCACGGCGTGCGGGAGGCGCGCCGGGAGGTCGTAGACGGAGGCGTGCTTGCGGTGGACGGCACCGAAGCCGTCACCGACGTAGAGGTCGGCGAGGGCGGCCAGCCGGTCCGCGAAGGCGCCGCGCTCGGCGTCGTCCCTGCTGCTCTCCTCCGCATTGAAGCGCAGGTTCTCCAGCAGGACGACGCCACCGTCGTGGAGCTCGCCCACGGCCGCGGCGGCACTGTCGCCGACGGTGTCGGTCGCGAAGGTGACGTCCTGGCCCAGGAGCTCGGCCAGCCGCACGGCCACCGGGCCGAGGCTGAACTGGGGGTCGGGCTCGCCCTTGGGACGGCCCAGGTGGGAGGCGACGATCACCTTGGCGCCCGCGGCGACCAGTTTGGCGATGGTCGGGACGACGGCGCGGATCCGGCCGTCGTCGGTGATGTCGGTGCCGGACAGCGGCACGTTGAGGTCGGCGCGGACGAATACCCGCTTGCCGGCGACGTCGAGGTCGTCGATGGTCTGCACAGTCTGGTTCTCCTGTGGGAGACGGGGTGATGGGGGAGCACGGACAGGGTCCGGACGTGGCGTCCGGACCCTGCCTCACATCGCGCTTGCCGTGCTCGTCAGAGCTGGCCACCGACGAGGGTGGTCAGGTTGACGAGGCGGTTGGAGTAGCCCCACTCGTTGTCGTACCAGCCGAAGACCTTGACCTGGTTGCCCTGAACCATGGTCATCTGCGAGTCGAAGATGCAGGACGCCTGGTTGTTGACGATGTCCGAGGACACGATCGGGTCCTCGGTGTACTCAAGGATGCCCTTGAGCGCACCGTTGGCGGCCTTCTGGTACGCGGCGTTGACCTCTTCGACGGTCACCTCGCGCTCCAGGGTGACGACCAGGTCGGTGATGGAGCCGGTCGGGACCGGGACGCGCAGCGAGGTGCCGTCCAGCTTGCCTTTGAGCTCCGGGATGACCAGCGCGGTGGCCTTGGCGGCACCCGTCGAGGTCGGGATGATGTTCAGCGACGCGGCGCGGGCACGGCGCAGGTCCTTGTGCGGGAAGTCCAGCGTGACCTGGTCGTTGGTGAACGCGTGGACCGTCGTCATGAAGCCCTTGACGATGCCGAAGTTCTCCAGCAGCACCTTCGCCAGCGGCGCCACGCAGTTGGTGGTGCACGAGGCGTTGGAGATGACGTCCTGCTTGGAGACGTCGAGCTTGTCGTCGTTCACGCCGATGACGATGGTGATGTCCTCGTCGGTGGCGGGGGCCGAGATCAGGACCTTCTTGGCACCGGCGGCGATGTGCTTCTTCGCGTCCGCGGCCTTGGTGAAGAAGCCGGTGGACTCGATCACGATGTCCACGCCCAGGTCGCCCCAGCCGAGGGCGGCGGGGTCGCGCTCGGCGGTGACCTTGAAGGTCTTGCCGTCCACGGTGATGCTGTCGGCGGTGTGGGACACCTCGGCCTGGAGCGTGCCCAGGATCGAGTCGTACTTGAGCAGGTGCGCCAGGGTCTTGGTGTCGGTGAGGTCGTTGACACCGACGATCTCGATGTCCGCGCCCTGGGACTTAACCGCACGGAAGAAGTTACGGCCAATACGGCCGAACCCGTTGATGCCTACCCGGATCGTCACGAACCGATCTCCTCGCTGGTACGCCGACGTTGTACGTCGACGAGCTGGAATGGGATGTCCCCGACCGCTTAAAACCCTACCCCGCGCCAGTGTCGGAGAGCACATCCGACCGGCCGCGCACGAGTGTGCCGCCCCCCGACGCAAGGTCCGGGGGCGGCATTCAGGCAGGTTTCACCGGGATTTCACGGGCATTTCCCCGCTTCGGCACACCCGTCAGCCCGCGACCATCTCCTCGGAGAGGCTGTGCTCCGTGCTGGGCAGACCCAGCTCCGACGCCCGCTTGTCGGCCATCGCCAGCAGTCGGCGGATCCGGCCGGCGACGGCGTCCTTGGTCAGCGGCGGGTCGGCCAGCGAACCCAGTTCCTCCAGCGACGCCTGCTTGTGCTCCATCCGCAGCCGACCGGCCGCGGCCAGGTGCTCGGGGACCTCCTCGCCGAGGATCTCCAGGGCCCGCTGGACCCGTGCGCCGGCCGCGACGGCCGCCCGCGCCGAGCGGCGCAGGTTGGCGTCGTCGAAGTTCGCCAGTCGGTTCGCGGTCGCCCGGACCTCGCGGCGCATCCGCCGCTCCTCCCAGGCGAGCACCGACTCGTGCGCACCGAGCCGGGTCAGCAGCGCGCCGATGGCATCGCCGTCCCTGATCACCACCCGGTCCACCCCGCGCACCTCGCGGGCCTTCGCCGGGATGCCCAGTCGCCGGGCTGCGCCGACCAGGGCCAGCGCCGCCTCCGAGCCGGGGCAGGTGATCTCCAGCGAGGAGGACCTGCCGGGCTCGGTGAGCGAACCGTGCGCCAGGAAGGCGCCGCGCCAGGCCGCCTCCGCGTCACAGGTCGCCCCGGACACCACCGCCGGGGGAAGACCCCGGATGGGGCGTCCTCGCCCGTCCACCAGGCCCGTCTGCCGGGCCAGCAGGTCACCGTCCTTCACCACCCGCACCACGTACCGGCTGCCGCGTCGCAGACCGCCGGGGGCCATCACCACCAGATCCGAGGAGTGTCCGAAGATCTCCAGCAGGTCCTTGCGCAGCCGCCGCGCCGCAACGCCGGTGTCGAGCTCCGCCTCGATCACGATGCGTCCGCTGACCAGGTGCAGGCCGCCCGCGAAGCGCAGGATCGCCGACACCTCCGCCTTGCGGCAGCATGCCCGGGTGACGGGGAGCCGGCTGATTTCGTCCTTCACCGCTGCCGTCATCGCCATGGCGCGATCCTTCCATGCGTTCTGAAGATCCGGTCGTACGCTGCGGCCAGAAGCTCCGGGTCGTGTCGCGGACTCCCGTCCGGGGCCGCGACGTTGTCGAGCACGAGTTCGGCGCCGAGCCGCTTCGCGGCGCTGCGGAGCGCCTCCGGATCGGCGACGGTGGCCTCGTTGGCGAGCACGAAGTCGACGGAGAGGTCGGGGGCGTGAGCCCCCAGCACCTCCAGGTGCCGCTGCGGGGAGAAGCCCTCGGTCTCCCCGGGCTGCGCCACCAGGTTGAGCGCGAGCACCTTGCGGGAACGGGTCTCCACCAGGGCGTCCCGCAGCTCAGGGACCATCAGGTGCGGGAGCACGCTGGTGAACCAGGAGCCGGGGCCGAGCACCACCCAGTCCGCGTCGCGGACGGCGGCGACGGCCTCGGGCACCGCGGGCGGGTCCTGCGGCAGCAGTCGCACCGACTCCACCTCGCCGGTGGTGACCGCTACTTCGGCCTGGCCGCGCACCGTGTCGACCCGGTCGGGAGCGCCCGGGTCGAGACCTCGCACGGTGGCCTCGATGTCGAGCGGCACCGCCGACATCGGCAGCACCCGGCCGTGCGCGCCGAGCAGTCGCCCGACGTAGGCGAGGGCCTCGACCGGGTCGCCGAGCTTCTCCCACAGCGCCACGATGAGCAGGTTGCCGACCGCGTGGCCGTGCAGGTCGCCGTCGCTCTGGAAGCGGTGCTGGATCACCTCGGACCAGGTACGGCCCCACTCGTCGTCGCCGCACAGCGCGGCCAGCGCCTTGCGCAGGTCACCGGGCGGCAGCACACCCAACTCGGTGCGCAGCCGCCCGCTGGAGCCGCCGTTGTCGGCGACGGTGACCACGGCGGTCAACTCGCCGGTGAGCCGGCGCAGAGCACGGAGCGACGCGGCCAGGCCCTGCCCGCCGCCCAGTGCCGTGATCTGCGGGGCCCCTCGGCGTCGGACCTGCCGTCCAGCAACGATGTGTGACGCCACTCGTGCCCCTCTTGAACCCTCAGACCGGCTGGTCCTACTCGCGCCCCATGTCCCGGTGCACCAGCACCGTTTCGAGTCCGTCCGCGATCAGGCGCTTCGCCAGCCGCTCCGACATCGCCACGCTGCGGTGCTTGCCTCCGGTGCAGCCTACGGCAAGTGTCATGTAGCGCTTGCCCTCACGACGGTAGCCTTCGGTGACGATTCTGAGGAGCTCCGCGTACTGGTCCAGGAACTCCTTGGCGCCGGGCTGGTCGAAGACGTAGCGGGCCACCTCGTCGTCAGTACCGGTGCGCGGGCGCAGCTCCGGCACCCAGTGCGGGTTCGGCAGGAATCGGCAGTCCACGACCAGGTCGGCGTCCACCGGCAGCCCGTACTTGAAGCCGAAGGACATGACCGTGGCCCGGAGCTGCGGCTCCTGGTCGTCGGAGAACTGGGCGTCCAGCTTGGCGCGCAGCTCGTGGACGTTGAGGCTGGAGGTGTCGATCACCAGGTCGGCCTCGCCGCGCAGGTCGCGCAGCAGCGCTCGCTCGCGTTCGATGCCGTCCACGATCCGCCCGTCGCCCTGGAGCGGGTGCGGACGCCGGACGCTCTCGAATCTCCGTACCAGGGCGTCGTCGGACGCCTCCAGGTAGACCACGCGCAGTCGGACGCCGCGCTTCTCCAGGTCCTCCAGGGAGGCCAGCAGGTCGTCGAAGAAGCTGCGCCCGCGCACGTCCACGACGGCCCCTATCCGGGCCACCGCGCCCTGCGACCGGGCGCCCAGGTCGACCATGGTCGGTATCAGGGACGGCGGCAGGTTGTCCACGACGAACCAGCCGAGGTCCTCCAGGCACTTTGCCGCCGTGCTGCGACCGGCCCCGGACATGCCGGAGATGATCACCAGCTCGGGAACGGTCTCACCGCCGGACTTGCTCACGTTCTCTCCCCATGCTTACTCGTGCCGCTGTCGGTCGCGTCAGTACCAACAACGCCTGTGGTGGCCTGCGGCTTCCCTGAATCACTCGCATGAGTGACACTGCCATCGTCCGGCCTCTCCTCGGCATACTCCTCCACGATCTCCCCCGTGGCGGTGTTCACCGCGGGAGCAGCAGGTGTACGGGAGGACAACGCCGCCACAACGGCCTCGGCGGTCCGCCTGCCGACGCCGGGGACCTCGCAGATCTCGTCCACCGTCGCCGCCCGCAGCCGCTTCAGTGAGCCGAAGTGCTTGAGCAGTGCCTGGCGGCGGGTCTCCCCCAGCCCGGGGACCGAGTCCAGGGCCCCGGAGACCAGGCGTTTGGCGCGCTTCTGCCGCTGGTAGCTGATAGCGAAGCGGTGCGCCTCGTCGCGGACGCGCTGCAGCAGGTACAGCCCCTCGCTGCTGCGGGGCAGCACCACCGGGTCGTCCTCCTCGGGCAGCCAGACCTCCTCAAGGCGTTTGGCCAGCCCGCACAGGGCCACGTCGTGGACGCCCAGCTCGGTCAGCGCCCGTTGCGCAGCCGCGACCTGCGGCTCGCCGCCGTCGACGACGATCAGCTGCGGCGGGTAGGCGAAGCGGCGCGGCCGGCCGGTCTCCTCGTCGCGCCCCGCGGGCTGCTCGTTGTGCTTGAAGCGGCGGGTGATCACCTCGTGCATGGAGCGGACGTCGTCCTGCCCCTCGAAGCTCTTGATCGCGAAGCGGCGGTACTCGCTCTTGCGGGCGAGACCGTCCTCGAAGACCACCATGGAGGCGACCACGTCCTGGCCCTGGAGGTGGGAGATGTCGTAGCACTCGATCCGGAGCGGGGCGGTGTCCAGGCCGAGAGCATCCGCGATCTCCTGCAGGGCGACGCTGCGGGTGGTGAGGTCGGAGGCCCGCTTGGTCTTGTGCAGGGCCAACGCCTGGGCGGCGTTGCGCTCGACGGTGACCATCAGCTCGCGCTTGTCGCCGCGCTGCGGCACCCGCAGGTCCACCGCGCTGCCGCGCCGCTCGCTGAGCCACTGCGCTATCGGCGCCACCGGATCGGGCAGGGCCGGGACCAGCACCTCGCGCGGCACGGCCTCGCCGCGCTCCTCCCCGTAGAGCTGCAGCAGGGCGTGCTCCACCAGGCCTGCCGTGTCGACGTTCTCCACCTTGTCGGTGACCCAGCCGCGCTGGCCGCGCACCCGGCCGCCACGCACGTGGAAGATCTGGACCGCGGCCTCGAGCTCGTCCTCGGCGATGGCGAGCAGGTCGGCGTCGGTGCCGTCGGCGAGCACGACGGCGTTCTTCTCCATCGCGCGCCTGAGCGCCTCGATGTCGTCGCGGAGCCGCCCGGCCCTCTCGTACTCCATGTCGGACGCGGCCTGCTTCATCTCCTGCTCCAACCGGCGCAGGTAGGTGCCGGTGCGGCCGGCCATGAAGTCGCAGAACTCCTCGGCGAGTTCGCGGTGGGCCTCGGGGGAGATCCGGCCGACGCAGGGGGCCGAGCACTTGCCGATGTAGCCCAGCAAGCAGGGGCGGCCCACCTGTTCGGCCCGCTTGAACACCCCGGGCGAGCAGGTCCGGACCGGAAACACCCGGAGCAGCAGGTCGACGGTCTCGCGAATCGCCCAGGCGTGCCCGTACGGGCCGAAGTAGCGTACGCCGCGCCTCTTGGGGCCGCGCATCACCTGCACCCGGGGGAACTCCTCGTTCAGCGTGACCGCGAGCGAGGGATAGCTCTTGTCGTCCCGGTACTTGACGTTGAAGCGCGGATCGAACTCCTTGATCCAGCTGTACTCCAGCTGCAGCGCCTCGACCTCGGTGCCGACGACCGTCCACTCCACCGAGGCGGCGGTGGTGACCATCTGCCGGGTGCGCGGATGCAGACTCGCCAGGTCCTGGAAGTAGGAGGAGAGCCTGGGCCGCAGGCTCTTCGCCTTGCCGACGTAGATCACCCGCGCGTGGGCGTCACGAAACTTGTAGACGCCCGGGGAGACCGGGATCTGCCCTGGCGCGGGACGGTACGTCGACGGGTCGGCCATGGGAGTAACCGTACCGACTGGCCCCGACATTCCCCGTTGTCCGCCCTGCACAGGAGACAGCTGGTTCAGGTGGTGACTACCAACTTGCCGTTCTGCACCGAGACGGACTGGGCGGGGAGCGCGGTCTGCGCGGGGCCGTTGGCCACCGAGCCGTCCGCGATCTTGAACTGGCTGCCGTGGCAGGGGCACTGGATGGTGCCGCTCGACACGGCGTCGACCAGGCAGCCCGCGTGGGTGCAGACGGCACTGAACGCCTTGAACTGGCCGGCCGTCGGCTGGGTCACCACGATCTTCTGAGCCTGGTAGACCTTGCCCCCGCCCACGGGAACGTCACTGACCGGACCGAGCGTAACCGGACCGGCCGCGGCCGCGGCGGTGTTGCTCGCCGCGCCGGCCGAGGAGCAGGCCGCCAGGCCCGCACCGGCGACGCCGACCACGCCGACCGCCGCAGCGCCGCGGAGCACCCCGCGCCGGGACGGGCCGCAGCAGCTCCCGGGGGCGGCGGGCTCGGCCTCGGCCTCGGCCGGGATGGTGGGTGCGGGGATGTTGGGCTGCTGCGACATGGTGTTCTGGACTCCAGGGGCAGGAGGAAGAGGTGCGTCTAGGAGGGTGCTGAAGATCTAGGCCGGATCAGGGAGCAGCCTCGCAGGGCGTCGCGAGCCCGGCCTAGATCTTCAGCACCCTCCTAGCACAACGCGGTGCACCCGGGGCAGGTTGCGGCCCCGGGTGCACCCTATGCGGGCTTGCTGTGAGCAGGCTTAGACCGACCGGCAGATGGGGGGCGGCGTCGCGGGCCGATGGCTCTCGCCTGACCGGGTTGTCGTCAGTCGCCAGTGCTCCGCAATGGCTCCCTCCTCCGCCCCGCCCAGACTCGGCCCTCGACCCCCTCCTTCACCCACCCCCCATCTGCCGGTCGGTCTTAGCCGGTCGCCTTCGTCCGGGCGGCGGCCTTCTTGGCCGCCGTCTTCTTCGCCGTCGCCTTCGCCGCGGGCTTTCGCTTCGGCGCCGCCGCACCGGCAGCCGCCTCGTCGAAGACCCGGTCGCCGAGGATGTCCCGGAGGAACTTGCCGGTGTGGCTCTCGCCCACCGCCGCGATCTGCTCCGGGGTGCCCTCCGCGACGACCAGGCCGCCGCCGTTTCCGCCTTCGGGACCCATGTCGATGACCCAGTCGGCGGTCTTGATCACGTCGAGGTTGTGCTCGATGACGATGACCGTGTTGCCCTTGTCGACCAGGCCCGTCAGCACCTTGATCAGCTTGCTGATGTCCTCGAAGTGCAGCCCGGTCGTCGGCTCATCCAGCACGTAGACGGTGCGCCCGGTGGAACGCTTCTGCAGCTCGGACGCCAGCTTGACGCGCTGCGCCTCACCGCCCGACAGGGTCGGCGCGGACTGGCCGAGGCGGACGTAGCCGAGGCCGACGTCCGTGAGCGTCCGCAGGTGGCGGGCGATCGGCGGGACGGCCTCGAAGAACTCCAGTCCTTCCTCGATCGGCATGTCCAGCACCTCGGCGATGGACTTGCCCTTGAAGTGGACGTCCAGGGTCTCCCGATTGTAACGGGCCCCGTGGCAGACCTCGCAGGGGACGTAGACGTCCGGCAGGAAGTTCATCTCGATCTTGATCGTGCCGTCGCCGGAGCAGTTCTCGCAGCGGCCGCCCTTGACGTTGAAGGAGAAGCGGCCCGGCAGGTAGCCGCGCACCTTCGCCTCCGTGGTCTCCGCGAACAGTCGGCGGACGTGGTCGAACACACCGGTGTACGTCGCCGGGTTGGAACGCGGGGTGCGGCCGATCGGCGACTGGTCGACGTGCACGACCTTGTCGACCTGGTCGGTGCCGGTGACCCGGGTGTGCCGGCCGGGAACGCTGCGCGCGCCGTTGAGTTCGCGGGCGAGGTGGGTGTAGAGGATGTCGTTGACCAGGGTCGACTTGCCGGAGCCGGAGACACCGGTGATCGCGGTGAACGTCCCCAGCGGGAAGCGGACGTCCACGTCCTGCAGGTTGTGCTCGCGGGCGCCGTGCACGGTGATGTGCCGCTCGGGGTCGAGCGGCCGGCGTGCCTTGGGGATCGGGATGCTGCGGCGCCCGGAGAGGTAGGCCCCGGTCAGCGACCTCTCGTTGGCGAGCAGGCCCTCGCGCGAGCCGGAGTGCACGACGTGGCCGCCGTGCTCGCCCGCGCCGGGGCCGATGTCCACGACCCAGTCGGCGGTGCGGATGGTGTCCTCGTCGTGCTCCACCACGATCAGGGTGTTGCCCAGGTCGCGCAGCCGTACCAGGGTCTCGATCAGCCGGTGGTTGTCGCGCTGGTGCAGCCCGATCGAGGGCTCGTCCAGCACGTACAGCACGCCGACCAGCCCCGAGCCGATCTGGGTGGCGAGGCGGATGCGCTGCGCCTCGCCGCCGGAGAGGGTCCCTGCCGCGCGGTTCAGCGAGAGGTAGTCGAGGCCCACGTCGACCAGGAACCTGAGGCGCTCGTTGACCTCCTTGAGGACCCGCTCGGCGATGGTCTTCTCCCGATCGGAGAGCTCCATCGCGCCGAGGAACTCCGCGCAGTCGCTGATGGACATCCCGGCGACGTCGGCGATGGACTTCCCGGCCATGGTCACCGCGAGCACCACCGGCTTGAGCCGCGTGCCCTTGCACGCGGGGCAGGCGACCTCGCGCATGTAGCCCTCGAAGCGCTCACGGCTGCTGTCGGTCTCGGACTCCGAGTGCCGCCGCTGGACGAAGGGCAGCACGCCCTCGAATCCGGTGACGTACGAGCGCTCGCGCCCGAAGCGGTTCCGGAACTTCACCTCGACCTGCGAGTTGTGCCCGTTCAGCAGGGCCTTCTTGGCCCGCTGCGGCAGTCCGGCCCAGGGGATGTCGGTACGGAAGCCGAGCTCCTTGGCGAGCGCGCCGATCAACCGCTGGTGGTACTCCTTGGTGTGGCCCTGCGACCAGGGGTGGATGGCGCCCTCGTCGAGGGTCTTCTCCTCGTCGGGGATGATCAGCTCCGGGTCCACCTCCATCCGGGTGCCGATGCCGGTGCACTCCGGGCAGGCCCCGAAGGGCGAGTTGAAGGAGAAGGAGCGCGGCTCCAGCTCCTCGTATGAGATGTCGTCGAAGGTGCAGTAGAGGTGCTCGGAGTACATCCGCTCACGCTCGGGGTCGTCCTCGGGGAGGTCCACGAAGTCCAGGACGACCGTGCCGCCGGAGAGCTTGAGCGCGGTCTCGACCGAGTCGGTGAGGCGGCGCTGCGCGCTCTTCTTCACGGTGAGGCGGTCGATGACCACCTCGATGGTGTGCTTCTCCTGCTTCTTGAGCGTGGGCGGCTCGGTCAGCTGGATCGTGGCCCCGTCCACCCGGGCGCGGGAGTAGCCCTTGGTCTGCAGGTCGGCGAAGAGGTCGACGAACTCGCCCTTGCGCGCCCGGACCAGCGGGCTGAGCAGCTGGAAGCGCGTCCCCTCCGGCAGTTCCAGGACCTTGTCCACGATCTGCTGCGGCGACTGCCGGGCGATCGGGCGGCCGCACACGGGGCAGTGCGGGTGGCCGATCCGCGCGAACAGCAGGCGCAGGTAGTCGTAGACCTCGGTGATGGTGCCGACCGTGGAGCGGGGGTTGCGCGAGGTGGACTTCTGGTCGATGGAGACGGCCGGCGAGAGACCCTCGATGAAGTCGACGTCGGGCTTGTCCATCTGCCCCAGGAACTGGCGGGCGTACGAGGACAGCGACTCGACGTAGCGGCGCTGACCCTCAGCGAAGATCGTGTCGAAGGCGAGCGAGGACTTGCCCGAGCCGGAGAGGCCGGTGAAGACGATGAGGGAGTCGCGAGGCAGGTCGAGCGAGACGTTCTTGAGGTTGTGCTCGCGAGCACCGCGGACGATGAGGCGGTCTGCCACGCTGATGCGCCTTCCGAAGCGGAGGGTGGGTCGGGCGGTCCTGGATGGGGCGATCCGGGGCCGCCCGACGTGAAGGGGCGGCACAGGGAGGGAGGAGCCCATCGGCAACCATCGTAGGCTTCCGGCCCGCTCGGTCCCTGCGTTTCAAGACTATGGGAGCACGTGTTCGATTTTTGGGGCAATCGCGAAGGCTCACCCGAAGGAGTGAACACGACGGTAGCGTCAACGCTTCCCGCCCCCGCCCGCCGCCCTTCCGAGCACAGCCGAGGCAGCCCTGCGAGCGGCACCCCCTAGCGGGTGAAACGACAACAGGGCACGCTGGACACGCCCCACCGACGTGACGGGAGACACACACATGACCGCCGCACCCACCCCGACCCTCGCCGCCGTGTCGGAGGCCACCGGACGGCTGCTGCGCGCCGTCGGCCGGATGCGTCCCGAGCAGGTCTTCGAGCCGTCCGCGCTGCCGGGCTGGACCCGGGGCCACGTCCTGACGCACCTGGCACGCAACGCCGACGCCCTCTGCAACCTGCTGCTCGGGGCCCGCACCTCGCAGCCGATCCAGATGTACCCGAGCCCGGAGTCGCGCGACCGCGCCATCGAGGACGGCGCCAAGCGCCCGCTGGCCGAGCAGCTGGCCGACCTCCGCGCGTCCGCGCTGCGGTTCGTCGCTGCCACCGAGGCGATGCCGGACTCCGCCTGGTCGGTCCAGGTTCCGCACCGCCTCGGCCCGTTCCCCGCCGCCCGTGTCGCTGACAAGCGCTACTCCGAGGTCGAGTACCACCACGTCGACCTGCTCCTCGACTACTCCCCCGCGCAGTGGCCCGCGGACTTCGTCGCCGAGGAGCTCGCCGCCCTCACCGAGCGCTACCACAACATCGGGTCGCTGCCACCGGTGACGCTCTTCGACGAGACGACGGACATGAACTACGTCATCGGGCAGGCGGTGGAGCCCGACGCGGTGATCGAGTGCGGGGCGAGCGGCCCGAGTCACGCACTGGTCGCCTGGCTCTCCGGGCGCTCACAGGGCGAGGGCCTGGAGGTACGGGTGGGTTGTGCCGCGTCGCCCGAGCTGCGCAGCGCCCTGCCGGCGATCCCGCCGCTAGGCTGAGCACATGTCGTACCACGGAGCAGTCAAGGTCGGCGGGACCCCGGACGTGCGGGAGTTGCCCCATCTGGTGATCACCAAGGTCGCCGTCGGGCCCATGGACAACAACGCCTATCTGCTGCGCTGCCGGGCCACCGACGTGCAGGTGCTGATCGACGCCGCCGCCGACGCCCCGGTGCTGCTGGAGACCGTCGGCCACAGCCTCGCCACGGTCGTCACCACCCACCGCCACCGCGACCACTGGGACGCGCTGGCGGACGTTGTCCGGGCGACCGGGGCCCGCACGGCCACCGGCCGGCTGGACGCCGAGGGCATCGCCGTCCCCGCCGACCTGCTCCTCGACGACGGCGACACGGTGCGCGTGGGTGACGTCTCGCTGACCGTACGTCACCTGGTCGGCCACACCCCTGGCGCGATCGTCCTGCTCTACGACGATCCGCAGGGTCACCCGCACCTGTTCACGGGCGACTGCCTGTTCCCCGGCGGTCCCGGACGGACGACCAGCCCGGCGGATTTCGCGTCGCTGATGAACGGGCTGGAGGAGAAGGTCTTCGGCCCTCTGCCCGACGAGACCTGGGTCTACCCGGGCCACGGGAACGACACCACCCTCGGTGCCGAACGCCCGCACCTCGCGGAGTGGCGCAGCCGGGGCTGGTAACGGGCACGGCCGACGGGAATCGCCGCCCGGGTAGCGGACAGCCCTGCCGCGCGGTCTCCTTGGCGCATGGACAACCCGATCCGGCGGTTCACCAACGAGCTCGTGACCATCGCAGGCAACGTCACCGAGGCGCAGGCTGCTGACTTCGTCCAGCGGGTCTACGGCGTCGGGCGCAACGAGGGCATGCAGGCGAACGCGACCGACGCCCTGAAGTTCCAGCGCCAGGCCGAGTCGCTCCGCCTGGAGAACGCCAAGCTGCGCGAGCGGCTCGGCCTGCCGGGACGCAGGGAGTGAGGCCGCCCGGCGACGCATGACGGTCCGTCAGACAGTCCGTCAGGTCATTGCCCGACGGTGGCGAGGCGAGCGGCCCCGAAGCGCCGTCGAAAACAGGTCGGGCGTGACACCCCTCGCCATGGTTGTATGCTGAAACCGAAGGCCTCGCCGCATCCCCCGTCGGCGGGGCCTTCTTTAGACCGACCGGCAAATGGAGGGCGGCGTCGCGGGCCGATGGCTCTCGTCCAGACGGCTTCTCCTCAGTCGCCAGGGCTCCGCCATGGCTCCTTCGTCGGCACCGCCTGGACTCGGCCCTCGACCCGCTCCTTCTTCCACCCTCCATTTGCCGGTCGGTCTTAGTTGCCCGGCGTCCGTCACCCCGATGGCGGAAGCGCCGTCCGGTACGCGTCGCGGCTGGGCGAACACAGCTGGTGAGCGAACCGCGGGTGCCAGCTGTCATCGTGAGGTCCGGATTCGGTCGCGATCGAGTAACAGCGATCAAGGTCCGGCCCGCTGGTGACGATCAAGAAGTCAGCACCGTCCACCGGTCCACCCGAAGCTCCGGCGGGCACGGTCGGCCCCGCCGAACTTCCCTGCGGCGGGGCCGACGCATTCCCGGCAGCCGACGGGCACTGACAGCACGTCAGTCGGAGGGCCCCTCCGTTGGCTTCGCGCCCCCGTCGTCCAGATCCCGGCACCGGGAGCAGGTCACCGGGCCACCGGCCAGCACCCTGTAGTAGCCGGCCTCCGGGCTGAACCCACAGGGCGTCCGCGCGCTCGTCCCGGTCCGCACGGCGATGTGCACCAGCGAGCTGCCGGCCTGGCGGATCTTCAACGGGTACAGGTTGCCGCTCACGATGGCCTCCTCGCCGAACTCCGGAATCCCGCTCCACAGAAGCACGCACCGGTCACTCGCGCATCCCCACCGGGGGTCCGGACGGCAGGAGTCGGGCCCCCGGCGGGAACGCCGAGGGCCCGACCGCGCCGTCGGTCAGACGGTGATCCTGTCGAAGTCGGGTGCCCAGCCCGACGAGTTGGCGAAGGAGACGGTGTTCGCACCGGCCTTCAAGGTGACCGTGATGACCTTGGTGCCGGGAGTGGTGAAGCTTCCGGTCCCGGCGAAGGCGACGGTCTGCGCGGCGGCGCCGTTGACGCTCACAGCCGCTGACCGGCCGGTCGAGCCGTCGCAGTAGCCGATCGTCAGCTGGTACGTCCCCGCAGTCGCGACGGCGACGTTGTCGAACGTCAGCACCCCCTTCCCGTTGCCGACATGGCCGACCTTCTTGCCGCCCGAGCACGGGGCGCAGGTCGCCACCGCCGCCCCGCCCACGAGGGTGTTCGCCGGGGACTCGGCCTCGTAGGTCTTCTGCGCCGCACCCGCGCTGAAGGTCGCGGTGTAGCCGCTGTCCACGGTGGGGGCCACGGCGTGGCTCCGCGCGCCGCCGTCCGACCAGGAACCGAAAGTCTGCGGCGTGCCGGAGGAGTCGGTCTGGTCGGGCGCGGTGAGGTGGATCTGGTAGCCCGCCCAGGAGGTGACCGTCGCCGGGGTGGTCACGTCGCCGCCGACGTCGACGTCGTCCTCATCGATGTGGATTCTCAGTCCGCTCGGAGAACTGCCCAGGGTCAGCTGGACCAGCTGCGGGTCGAAGTCCTGCTCGACGGTCTGGGTCACGCCGTTGGCGTCGGTGGCGCTGAGGCACACCAGCAGTCTGCTGTTGCCCTTGATCGCCGAGAACTGCTCGGCGGGCGGGGCCACGAACGCGGTGCTGCCGTTGCCGGCGACCGGGTCGAGCACGGGGTGCACGTGGTTGATGTGGAACAGCCACACCTGCCAGGTCAGCGCGCTGCTCGGCAGCGCCGCGCCGCTGGAGTCGACGGCCGTGCCGGTCGGGGTGTAGGTCGCGCCGACGGTGAACCGGCTGCTGGTGCCGGGCGAGGTGACGGTCACGGCCGGAGGCGCGTCGTCGGTGCGGACCGCGCCCGTCGCGGCGGTGGACGTCCCGCCGCTGTCGTTGCTGACCGTGAGCTGCGGGGTGAAGGCCCCCTTGGTGGTGTAGGTGTGGGTGGTGGTCGGCGTGGTGGTCTGCTGGGTCGCTGCGTCGCCGAAGGTCCAGTGGTACGTCAGCGGCCGGCCGTTGGGATCGCCGCTGGCCGATCCGTCGAAGGTGACCGTGAACGGTGGCGCACCGGCTGTGGAGGCGTGCGTGGAGCAGTACGAGACGGCACCGCCCGGCGAGGTGCTGAAGGCCGCGTTCGGCACGGTGCCGCCGGAGCTGACCCGGTGGACCGTTCCCGTCGTCAGATTCGTGTAGTAGAGGGCCTGTTGCCCGCCGCCGGCACCGGGGACGGCCGGGGCGAACTTCATCGCGACAGCGGTCGCGCCGGCGGAGAAGGTGGTGAAGTTCCCACCACTGCCGGTGATCGAGTAGACGTTGTTCTTGACGTAGTCGCTGAAGAGATAGCGGCCGTTGTAGGCGGCGTTCCAGGCGTTGTCGGGGACGAACGCGCCACCGGTGATCGCCGCGCGACCTCCGCCGGTGTTGTCGGGGTAGGAGAAGACCGGGTCGGTCAGCCCGCTGGTGTTGCAGGGGCCCTCGCACATCGGCCAGCCGTAGTTGGCGCCCGCCTTGAGCTGGTCGACCTCCTCGGTGGTGTTCTGGCCGACGTCGTCGACGAAGATCCTGGTCCCGGCGGCGTTGGGGTCGGTGGCGATCCGGAACGGGTTGCGAAAGCCGTAGGCGTAGATCTCCTGGCACTTGCCGGAGCTGATCGGGCCGGTGCTGCAGCGGGCGGTACCGGTGCCGGAGTACGGGTTGCCGGCCGGGACGGCGCCGCTGGAGGTGATGCGAAGGATCTTGCCGTTGAGGTTCTTCAGGTCCTGCGCGGCCTTGTTGCCCGGATCGCAGCCTTCGAGACAGTGGCCGTCGCCGACCGCGACGTACAGGTCCCCGTCCTTCCCGAAGGCCAGGTCGCCCGCGTTGTGGAAGCCGTCACCCTGGATACCGTCGATGAGGATCTTCTCGCTGGAGGCGGCGACCTGGCTGGACGAGTCGAGGGTGAACCGGGACACCCGGTTGACACAGCTGCCGCCCTCGCTGGCGCTGTAGTACAGGTAGATGAAGTGGTTGCTCGCGAAATCCGGATCCACGGCGACGCTGAGCATTCCGCGCTCGTCCTGTCCGGGTTGTCCGGCGCAGACGAAGCCGGAGGCGTCGAACGCCTGGGTCAGCTTGCCGCTCCTGTAGGCGTAGAGGTGGCCCGGCTTGGTGGTGACCAGCATCCGGCCGTCGGGGGTGAAGTCCAGGCCGACCGGAAGTGCCACCGAGGTCACCACGGTGTCGCTGAAGCCGGTCGGGACGACGGCGGGGGTCGCCACCGCGACCGGCGCGGTCATTCCGAGGGCGGCCAGCGCGATCGACACCCCGAGAGCGGGACCTAACCGCCGGCGTCTTGTCACCATTCCAGGCTCCTGATGTGTTAGTAAAGTTACCTAACTCAAATAGAACCACCAGTCCCGCACATGTCAATACTCTGAGCACGGCATGAGACAGAGATGGGATCTATTTGTTGACTCAACAGCCGATCCTGTGCGAAGCCCCGGAGGCATCCATCGCAGCTCAATGGGCTAGGACTGCGATTCTGGTTAGACTCCTTGACAATGTCCATGCCCATATACATCCTATGAATCCTTCTCACACCACCACCGAGGAGGATCATGAACGTACGACGGCTTCTCGCCGCCACCGCGTTAGCCGGGCTCGTCGGCGCGTCGTTGACCGTTCCCGCCGCTGCCGCGACACCTGCGCCGACCGTCTTCCCGGCGCCGACCGTCTTCGACGTCCGGTCGTACGGGGCCACCGGGAACGGAAGGACGATCGACACCCCCGCGATCGACAAGGCCATCGCCGCGGCCGCGACCGCGGGCGGCGGCGTCGTGGAATTCCCGGCGGGAACCTACGAGTCGGTCTCGGTCCACCTGCAGAGCCAGGTGACGCTGCAACTGGACGCCGGAGCCACGCTCCGCGCCGCCGCCACCGGATTCGACGCCGCCGAGCCCAACTCCTACTCCCAGTACCAGGACTTCGGGCACAGCCACTTCCACGACGCCCTGCTCTGGGGCGACGACCTGCACAACATCGGCTTCACCGGCAGCGGCACCATCGACGGCGCGGGCAATCTCAGGACCGGCAACATCTCCGCCGGCCAGGCCGACAAGGCCATCTCGCTCAGGGTCTGCGACGGACTGACCGTCTCCGGCATCACCATCCACGACGGCGGCCACTTCGGCATCCTCATGAACGGCTGCGACCACGTCGCGGTCGACCATGTGACGATCTCCACCCACCGCGACGGCATCAACGTCATCAACACCTCGGATGTCAGCGTCACCAACTCCAGCATCACCTCCGTCGACGACTCGCTCGTCTTCAAGAGCGACTTCGCCCTCGGGCGCACGTACCCGAGCCGGCACATCAACGTCTCCGACAGCACGGTCGCCTCGTCCGGCAACAACGGCCTCCAGTTCGGCTCGGAGACCTGCGGAGACTTCAGCGACGCGCACTTCTCCCGGATCTCGATCCTGGCCGGCGGCAAGGCCGGGATCGGCGTCGAGTCGATGGACGGCGCACACATCTCCGGCATCACCTACGACGACATCACCATGACGCATGCCTCCACGCCGATCCTGCTGAAGATCGGCGCGCGCGGACGCTGCCCCGGTCACCCGGGGGCCGGCACCATCGACGGCGTCAGCTTCACCCATGTCACCGGCACCGCGCTGCGGCAGAGCACCGAGTACACCAGCACCATCGCCGGACTGCCCGGCCACAACATCAGCAACGTCAGCTTCACCGACGTCAACCTCAGCGTCCCTGGTGGACACCCCGCCTCCGACGCGACGATCGTCCCGCCGGAGCAGCCTGTCGACTACACGCCCAAGGCGTTCGGCACGCGGCCCTCCTACGGCTGGTGGCTGCGGCACGTGAGCGGGATCAGCTTCCAGCGGAGCGCGGTGCGCTTCGACAGCAACGACGGCAGGCCCGCGTTCCAGACCACGGACGGGGCCAGGGTCTCGCTGGACGGCGTCACGCTCCAGCGCGGGACCAGCAGCCGGTACGACGTGGGCTTCGACACCGTGACCGGTTACTCGGTGACGGGCAGCACGACCACCGGCGGCGGCAGCCCGCGGATCAGGGCGGTCAACTCGACGCCCACGCCCGCCATCCGCGCGGCCTCTCCGGTGACCGACTGGTCCAGGGCCGTGGTCGACTCGACCATGAAGCGCCATCCCGACCCGGTCACCCTCGGCGGCTGGGGCTACCAGGTGGGACTCTTCCTCTACGGCACCGACCTGCTCTACCAGCGCACGGGCGACAAACGGTATCTGACGTACGTTCAGGGCTGGGTCGACCACTTCGTCAGCTCCTCGGGCGGCATCGGCAACAGCTTCAGCAGCCTGGACAGCATGGAGCCGGGCAATCTGCTGATCCTGCTCGACCAGCAGACCGGGCTCGCCAGGTACGCCACCGCCGCCAAGGTGATCCGCACCCGGCTGAACAGCTACCCGCGCACCGGCGACGGCGGCTTCTGGCACGCCACCAGCAAGCCCGGCCAGCTCTGGCTCGACGGGACCTACATGGTGCTGCCCTTCCTGCTGCGCTACGGCGCCGCCTACGGGGACGCGACCTACGCCGACGGCGAGGCGGCCGAGCAGCTCACCGTCTACGCGAGCCGTACGGCGGACCCCTCCGGGCTGCTCTTCCACGCCTACGACCAGAACCCGATCAGCTGGGCCGACCCGGCGACCCACCACTCCTCGCAGTTCTGGTGCCGCTCCATCGGATGGTTCGGCATGGCCTCGCTGAGCGCACTGGACGACCTGCCCACGAGCGCCCCCGGGCGCCCGGCCGTCCTGCGGACGCTGCAGAACCTCGTCGGCGCGATCGCGCGCTACCAGGACCCCGCGACCGGCCGCTGGTTCCAGGTGGTCGACAAGGGCAGCCTCGCCGGGAACTGGACGGAGACCTCCTGCTCGGCCATGTACACCTTCATCGTCGCCAAGTCGGTCCAGCGCGGATACGTCGCCGCCTCCGACCAGGCTGTGGCGAACAGGGGCTACCACGGCGTCCTCGGCGAGGTGTCGCTGGACTCCGCCGGGCTGGCCGACATCAGGAACATCTGCGTCGGCACCAATGTCGGCGACCTCGCCTACTACCTGGCACGCCCCAGGGCCGTGAACGACTTCCACGGCCTCGGCTCCTTCCTGATCATGAACGAGTGGATGCAGGGGAATCATGCGAGTTGATCCGGACACGACTCCGAAGCGGTCCGTCCGCTGGGCCCTGACCGCCACCCTCGCGGTCCTCGCCGCCGTCGCCGCGCCCGCCCTCGCCGGTGCCGCGCAGGCGGCAGCGGCCCCGGTGGACTTCTACGTCTCCCCCACCGGGAGCGACAGCAACTCCGGGACCTCCGCGACCGCCCCGTTCCAGACCCTGGCCCGCGCCCAGACCGCGGTGCGCGGCGTCGACCAGGCGACCTCGGGCGCGATCACGGTCAACCTCGCGGGCGGCGACTACCGGCTGTCCCGGCCGCTCACCCTCACCGCGGCTGACTCCGCCACCGGTACCGCGGGCGACATCACCTGGAAGGCGGAACCCGGTGCGTTCCCGGTGCTCAGCGGCGGCACCCGGATCACCGGCTGGAAGCTGGCCGACCCCGCGAAGAACATCTGGACCGCACCCGCCCCGGCCGGCCTCGACACCCGGCAGCTGTACGTCAACGGCTCCCGCGCGGTCCGCGCCACCGGCGCCGTCCCGGTGAAACTCACCCAGACCGCCACCGGCTACACCACCGCGGCCGGGGACCCGATGGCAAGCTGGCGCAACCCCGGCGGCATCGAGTTCGTCTACACCGGCGGCCTCGGCGCCTGGACCGAACCACGCTGCCCGGTGGCCTCGATCACCGGCACCACCGTCACCATGGCTCAGCCCTGCTGGAACAACTCGACCAAGCGGGTGCTGCGCACCGACGGTTCGGGGCGGACCTACGAGCTGGTCGGCCGCCAGTCGATCACCGAGGCGCCGACCTCGGTGGAGAACGCCTACGAGCTGCTCGACCAGCCGGGCGAGTGGTACCTCGACCGCTCCGCCCACACGTTCTCCTACATCCCGCGCGGCGGCGAGACGCTGAGCAGCGCCGACGTCGAGGCGCCCGCTCTGCAATCGCTGCTGACCACGGACGGCAACCCCTCGGCGGAGGTCCACGGCCTGCTCTTCCAGGGCCTCCAGTTCTCCTACGCCACCGACACCTTCCCGAACACCGGGGAGGGCTTCTCCGAGATCCAGGCGACCGTGAGCATCACCGGCACCAGGGGGTACGCGACCCAGGGCCTGTGCACCTTCGTCACCGGCGGTACCTGCCCGTACGGGGCGTGGACGCCGATGGCCGCCAACGTGTCGCTGAGTTACGACAACCACGTCCACTTCGACCACGACTACTTCGCGCACCTCGGCGGGGCGGGCCTCAGCCTCGGCGACGGCTCGCAGAAGGACACGGTGACCGGGTGCGTCTTCACCGACGTCTCCGGCAACGGTCTGGACCTGGGCGGCGTCGACATCAACGAACCGACCGGCGCGGCGCAGCACACCAGCGACAACGTGATCAAGGACAGCCACTTCACCGGCACCTCGGTCGAGTACCACGGGGGCGTGGCGATCGACGTCGGCTATGTCGAGCGGTCGACCTTCGCTCACAACCAGATCGACCATGTGCCGTACACCGGCATTTCGGTGGGTTGGGGCGGCTGGCCGGACAAGGTGAAGCTGCCGGCCGAGCCCAACTACTCCAACGGCAACGGCTTCACCGACAATCTGATCTTCAACCATATGAGCGTTCTGGGCGACGGCGGTGCGATCTACACCAACGGCATCACCGGCAGCTCGCTGGCCACGGGTGAGCACCTGACCGGCAACGTCGTCCACGACCAGATCAGCGCCAAGGGGCACGGCCTGTACACGGACAATGGCTCGGCGTTCATCACCATCGGCGGCAACGCGGAGTATGCCGTCGCCGCGAACGTCTGGGGCAGCAACCACGTCAACTACACGCTGAACAACGGCACCGACAACCCACTGGACATCGAGGGCAACTACTGGACGAACGGCCCCGCGGACTACAACCAGAAGGCGGTGCTGATCGCCAACAACCACAACATCACCGGTCCGGGGCAGATCCCGGCGGCGATCACGGCCGCGGCCGGGCTGGAGGCCGGCTACCAGCCGATCCTGAGCTGGCACCCGGCGCCCTGACCCTGCCGGCACGGCCCGGACGGCTCCGTCACGGCACGCGAAACGCCCCCGTACCGGCGTACCGGTACGGGGGCGTTCAGATCACTCGCTGATGGGGCCGGCCGGCCTCAGAGCGGGCGGATGTTCTCGGCCTGCGGGCCCTTCTGGCCCTGCGTGACGTCGAACTCGACCTTCTGGCCCTCAAGGAGCTCGCGGAAGCCGGAGGCGTTGATGTTGGAGTAGTGGGCGAAGACGTCGGCGCCGCCGCCGTCCTGCTCGATGAAGCCGAAGCCCTTTTCGGCGTTGAACCACTTGACGGTTCCGGTGGCCATGTCTCTCGTTCTCCTCATGCAGTCGTGTAGGAGCCGCACCGTGCGGACTCCGAGTCACCGATCCGCACGCCCGCGCCTGAAGTGATCGAAGACATCAAAAAAGCCCGCGATCGGGATCACGGGCGTACAAACGTCGAGAACCACGACTACTACAGGCAAAACGGTACACGATCAGCGCCCGTGCGACCACGCGACGCGAGAGGAAGCAGGCCACGGGCGTGTCACAGGAGTCCGGGATCTGTTGACGCACCCCGGGCAGCACCCTGTATTCTCTAGATCAGTTGCAGTGCGTGGTTCCCTAAGTTTTGGCCGCCCGTGATCGCAATCACGGGCGTTCGTGCTTTTGCAGGTCCCTTCGTGACCAGGGTGATCATTCCGGCGACACGGGGCCCGTACCGTGCGGGTCCTGGCACCAGCCCCTGTACAGAAGGAGACCAATATGGCTACCGGCACCGTGAAGTGGTTCAACGCCGAAAAGGGTTTCGGCTTCATTGAGCAGGACGGCGGCGGCGCCGACGTCTTCGCCCACTACTCGAACATCAACGCGCAGGGCTTCCGCGAGCTCCTTGAGGGCCAGAAGGTCGAGTTCGACGTCACGCAGGGCCAGAAGGGCCCGCAGGCCGAGAACATCCGCACGATCTGACGATCGCCGCGCGTCGAAGGCGCCCCGCACCGATCCGGTGCGGGGCGCCTTTGCGTCGGCGGCTCACCTCGGCTCGGCGGCTCGGCTCGGCTATGAGGCGTCGCTCGGGCGCGGCGCGCCGTACCAGCGCCAGTCGGTGCGACGCGGATGGCCGGGGAGCTCGGCGCGGCCGGTGGCCCAGAGCAGGGTGCGCCAGCGGTCCCCGTCCGGCGGCGCGTCGGGGAACAGGCGGACCAGCACCCGGTCGCACAGGTCGGCGGGCGGGTCCCATCGGAGGCCCAGGCCCTGGGTGACGTCGTACGCGTGCACCAGGGTCTCCACGACTCCCATGGCGGCAAAGCCCTCCGGGTCGGCCAGCCCGAAGACGTGGTACGAGCGCTGCTCCGGCGGAGTCGTGCGCACCATGGCCGCCAGCAGCGCGCCGCAGGCGTCCAGTACCTGCAGCAACCCGGCCGTTCCGCCGGCGCGGTCCGCGTACACCACGTTCGCCGGGCCGCCCGGCCGCTGCCTCGCCCACCGGAACGGAACCTCGGCGTCCTGCGGTGGCACCTGCGGGCCCAACTGCGCGGCATAGGCGAACAGATCATCGCTCAGGTGCTCGACCGTCTCCCAGCAGTCCCACTCCAGCGAGCCGGCCCTGGCGGTCCAGTCCGCCCCGGCTCCCTGCCGCAACGCCGCCACCGCCAGCCGGACGGAGAGCTGGACGTCATCCGCGGTGACGCGGCCGGTCGGTGAGCGATGCGGTTCGGACATGCGGCGACCGTACCAGCGTGGGGTGTTCAGCCCGTCTGAGTCCTGCGGGCAGACTCCGCGAGCTGGTCGGCGGCGCAGGCCTCGGCGAGTTCGACCGCACGCCGCAGCTGCGCGTCCGCGTCCGGGTTCCGTCCGGCGTCACGGAGCGCGAGGCCGAGATCGAACGCCGCGCGGGCGTGCTCGTACGGGGCGGAGCAGCGCTCGAACTGCGCCAGGGCCTGGCTCAGCAACTCCAGCCGGCGCTCGCCCTCGGCGAACTCCGCACAGGCGCGCAGGGACATGCCACGCGCGGAGGCGGTACCGAACCGCTCCGCGCGTGCGAGCGAGTCCTCGGCGAGCGCGCGGGCGCCGTCCACGTCGCCGAGTGCCGCACGGGCCGAGGCCAGCGCACGCTGCCAGCCGCACCAGCCCGGGTTGCGCATCTCCCGGCCGTCCAACCGCTGCCCGGCTCCGCCGAGTTCGGTAGCCGCGCCGGCGAAGTCGCCGAGCGCGAGCAGGAGTCCGCCGCGCACCGTCTGGGCGTCGGGGAAGACCACCGCCGCGGAGTAGGGCGCGTGGAAGCGGTAGCGCTCCGCCAGTCCGGCGGCCTCCTCCACCTTGCCGCGCGCGAGCAGGACCGCGATCAGCGTCCCCACCGCGTACCAGTGCACCGGGAGCCCCTCCCCCACCCGGTTGGCCAGCTCCAGACCGGTGCGCGCACCCTCCTCGGCCTCGGCCAGACTGCCGCAGCGGAAGCGGACATAGCCGCGGATGGTGTGGGCGAAGGCGAGGTGGGCGCCGCGCCAGCCGGCCTCCTCGAACTCCGCTATGCCCTTCTCGAACAGCTCTTCGGCCCGATCCGGCCGGTCGGTGTACATATAGGTGAGCGCCGTCAGCACCGGCACCTCGAAGGCCCATTCCTGGTCGGTCCAGCTGAGCCCGTCGGCCAGGGCGAGGTCTGCGTAGTGCACCGCCGTGGCCTCGGGCTCGCCCCTGACCACGGCGTCCCAGGCTCGCAGCCCCAGCACGTAGCGGCCGGCGACGTCCACCCGCCCGGCGTCCCGCTCGATGATCTCGGCGAGGTCGGCGAGCCGCCGGGAGCGCGCCGCGGAGCCTTCCTCGTGCGCGTCGAACGCGCACCACATCAGGTTCCAGACCTGCAGCCGGAGTCTGGTCCGCTCGGACTCGGCGCTCGACGCTGCCTCGGCTGCGGTCTCGGCCGCCTCCAGCAGGTTGTTGCTGTGCGCCAGCGACTGGGCCAGCCGCACGGTGATGCCCTCGTGCAGCCGGTCGCTGAGCACCGGCTGCTCCAGCGCGCTGCGCAGATGGCCGACCGTGGCAGCGGGGTCGTAGAGCAGGGTGGAGCAGCCGAGCTCGAACAGCACCTCTGCCCGCTGCACCGGAGACGGAGGCTCCCGCAGCGCCCGGGCCAGGCAGCGCTGTGCCGTCTCGGGCGCGCCCGCCTGCATGAACAGCCGAGCGGCTGCCCGCAGTTGCTCGACCACGGCGGTGTCGCCCCGGGGCTGGACCTCGAGCCAGTGGCGGGCCGCGGTGACCGGGCTGCCCCCGGCGCCGAGGACCGCCCAACCGGCCCGGCTGTGCATGCCGACGCGCAGCTCGTCGGGGATGCCCCGGTACACCGAGGTGGCGACCAGGGGATGGATGAACTCCAGGATCTGGTAGCCGGTCAGGATGCGCGCGGCGCGCAGCCGGTCGGCGGCCTCGGCCGCCTCGGAGGGGCTGAGCGTGGCGACGGCGGCGGCGAGTTCCACCGGGGTGTGGATGCCGAGCACGGCGACGGCCCAGGCCAGTCGCACCGCCGGGCTGCCGAGCCGTTCCAGCCGGGCGATCAGGCCGCTGCCCTTGGTCGCCGTCGCGAGCTCGCGCAGCAGCGGGCAGGACTCCTCGACCGGGGGTATCCCGCGCTCCTGGGTCTTGGCCAGGAGCTCGACGGTCTCGAAGGGATTGCCGCCGGTGACGGCCCAGACCTCGCGGCAGAAGGCGTCCTCGACCCGGACCTTCGCGTCGCCGGTAGCCACTCCCGTGACCGCGCCTGTCCCCGTTCCCGCACCTGTTCCCGTTCCCGCACCTGTTCCCGCACCGGACATCTGGCGGACCAGGGCCGCGACGGCCTCGGGGGTGAGCGCGGCCAGGCCGATCGGGCTGACGCCGTTGTGCCCCGCCGTGTCCTCGAACGCCTCGGCGCCCGCCGGGAACTCGTCCGGGCGATAGGCCATGACCAGCAGGACCGGCAGGTCCTCGACCCGCGAGGCGAAGGACGCCAGCCAGGCCAGGGACTCGGCGTCGGCCCAGTGCGCGTCGTCGACGAGCACGACCAGCGGGCCCCGGGAGAAGGCGAGGTTGGTGACGACCCAGTCGAGTCCGTCGCGGACGCCCTGCGGGTCTGGCGGCGCTGCGGCCGAGCCGGTCGCAGGCTTCAGGCCGACCGCCGCGCCGACGATCTCGTACCAACTGCCCAGCAGCTCGCGCTGGCCCGCCTCGCCCACCTCGAGGAGCAACGGGAGCAGCAGGGTGCGGACCACGTGGAAGGCCGAGAGCAGTTCCTGCTCACCGCCGCGCGCGGAGAGTACGAGCAGGCCCTGCTCGGTGGCGGCGTGCCGCACGGCGGCCAGCAGGCTGGTCTTACCGAGCCCGGCGGAGCCGGTGAAGACGAGCAGGTGCTCACTCGACCCGGTGGGAGCCGGTCCCCCCACCAGGCCGTACAGCGCCCTGCGGGCGGTATCCAGCTCGGAGTCGCGCTCCAGCAATCGGCCGCCACCTGGGGACTTCTCTACCAGCACGCGACGAGCCTAGCGCCGGAAAGACCGTCAGGAGACATGCTCGCAAAGGCCGTTACCGTACCCGGAACCGAACTTCAGGACAAGCCGGACAGTCCTTGCACGAAGCGGGTCGGACGCGCTCAGAGGTAGGGCGCGATTGCGGGGAGCATGTCCTGGAAGGTGCGCCCGCGCGCGGGGGCGCCGATGGCCGACATCTGCCAGCCGCCGGCCGGGTCGCGCTGGACCTTGGCCATCACCTGGCCGGTGTGCGCACCGCCGCCGCTGAGGCTGTACCGCGCCAGCTCCTGCCCCGTGCTCTCGTCCACCAGCCGGCAGTGGGCGTTCTCGACCTCCTGGAAGGTCTGGCCGGTGTAGGAGTTGACGGTGAAGACGATCTGGCTGACATGCTCGGGGACCCGGGAGAGGTCGACCAGGATCGACTCGTCGTCCTCGCCGCCCGCGCCCCCGGTCAGGTTGTCGCCGGTGTGCCGCACCGAACCGTCATTGCTGACCAGGTGCTGGAAGAACACCACGTCGGCGAGCTGGTGGTCGGAGAACATCACCGCGGACGCATCCAGGTCGATCTGCCGGGCCCGGCGACCGAACAGCCCCTTTCGCGGAGCGGCCTGCCACCCCAGGCCCATCCGCACCACCGTCAGGACACCGCCGCCCGACTTCTGCAGGCTGACACTCTGACCCTTGTTCAGACTCACGGACATGCCGCGTCCCCTCCCCGAACGGCCGCCCTGCGGCCACAGCTGCTTCTTGGGCAAACCTTAGACCGACCGGCACGTGGAGGGCGGCGGCGCGGGTCGGTCTTACGACCTGGGGAGCGGTCGCCGACGGGCTGGCGACGGTCAGACCATCCCCGCCTCGCGCATCTGACGCAGTTCCTTCTTCAGCTCGTTGACCTCGTCCCGCAGCCGCGCGGCCACCTCGAACTGGAGCTCGGCGGCGGCGTTGTGCATCCGGTCGGTCAGTTCGCTGATCAGGTCGGCCAGCTCGGCGGCCGGCAGGCCCTTCGCATCGCGGGCGTCGTGCTTCCCGACCGCGCCCAGCGCGGGGACGGGAGCCTTCGCTCCCCTGCCGCCCTTGACCCCGCCCTGCTGCCGGTAGCCGGTGCTGAGCAGCTCCCCCGTGTCGATGTCCTCGCGGGCGATCGAGTCGAGGATGTCGCCGATCTTCTTCCGCAGCGGCTGCGGGTCGATGCCGTGCTCGGTGTTGTACGCCTGCTGGATGGCGCGGCGGCGGTTGGTCTCCTCGATGGCCTTCTCCATCGCCGGGGTGATCCTGTCCGCGTACATGTGGACCTGGCCCGAGACGTTTCGGGCGGCGCGCCCGATGGTCTGGATCAGCGAGGTACCGGAGCGCAGGAAGCCCTCCTTGTCGGCGTCCAGGATGGCGACCAGGGAGACCTCGGGCAGGTCCAGACCCTCGCGGAGCAGGTTGATGCCGACCAGGACGTCGTACTCGCCCGCACGCAGCTCGCGCAGCAGCTCGATCCGGCGCAGCGTGTCGATGTCGCTGTGCAGGTACCTCACCCGGATGTCCAGGTCCAGCATGTAGTCGGTGAGGTCCTCGGACATCTTCTTGGTGAGGGTGGTGACCAGGATCCGCTCGTCCTTCTCGACCCGCAGCCGGATCTCGTGGATCAGGTCGTCGATCTGGCCCTCGGTCGGCTTGATCACGACCTCGGGGTCGATCAGACCGGTGGGGCGGATGATCTGGTCCACCTGGCCGTTGCCGCGGGACAGCTCGAAGGGGCCGGGTGTGGCCGAGAGGTAGACGGTCTGGCCGACGCGCTCCAGGAACTCCTCCCACTTCAGCGGGCGGTTGTCCATCGCCGAGGGCAGCCGGAAGCCGTGCTCGACCAGGGCACGCTTGCGGGAGGCGTCGCCCTCGTACATCGCGCCGATCTGCGGGACGGTGACGTGGGACTCGTCGATGACCAGGAGGAAGTCCTCCGGGAAGAAGTCCATCAGGGTGTTGGGCGCGGTGCCGGGATCGCGGCCGTCGATGTGGCGTGAGTAGTTCTCGATCCCCGAGCAGGTACCGATCTGCCGCATCATCTCGATGTCGTAGGTGGTGCGCATCCGCAGCCGCTGGGCCTCCAGCAGCTTGCCCTGCTTGTCCATGGTGGCGAGGGTCTGCTCCAGTTCCGCCTCGATCCCGGCGATGGCGCGTTCCATCCGCTCCGGGCCGGCGACGTAGTGCGAGGCAGGGAAGACGTAGAGCTCATGGTCCTCGCTGATGACCTCGCCGGTGAGCGGGTGCAGCGTGGTGAGCGCCTCGATCTCGTCGCCGAACATCTCGATCCGGACGGCGAGTTCCTCGTACACCGGGAAGATCTCGATGGTGTCGCCGCGCACCCGGAAGGTGCCACGGGTGAAGGCGACGTCGTTGCGGGCGTACTGGATGTCGACGAAGCGGCGCAGCAGCGCGTCCCGGTCGACCTCGTCCCCGACCTTGAGCCGGACCATGCGGTCGACGTACTCCTGCGGGGTGCCGAGGCCGTAGATGCAGGACACCGAGGCGACGACGATCACGTCGCGCCGGGTGATCAGGGAGTTGGTGGCGGAGTGGCGGAGCCGCTCGACCTCCTCGTTGATCGAGGAGTCCTTCTCGATGTAGGTGTCCGTCTGGGCGATGTACGCCTCGGGTTGGTAGTAGTCGTAGTACGAGACGAAGTACTCGACGGCGTTGTTGGGGAACAGCTCGCGGAACTCGTTGGCGAGCTGCGCGGCCAGGGTCTTGTTCGGCGCCATCACCAGGGTGGGCCGCTGGAGCTTCTCGATCATCCAGGCCGTGGTGGCGGACTTGCCGGTGCCGGTCGCACCGAGCAGGACCACGTCCTTCTCACCGGCGCGGATGCGTCGTTCCAGTTCGGCGATGGCGGTGGGCTGGTCGCCGCTGGGCTGGTAGGGGCTGACGACCTCGAAGGGCGCCACTGTTCGCTCAAGATCGGTGATGGGTCTCACGCAACCAACCGTACGACCCGCCACTGACAATCCGATCCCGATCGGGCGCAGTGCCCGTGAGGACCTGCCCGTCAGGACCGTCCGCAGCGCCTGTCAGGAACCGGGAGCGGGCGCCGGAACCGGAGCGGCGACCCGGCCGCTGTCCCGGGCCAGGGCCACCAGCCGGGAGACGGCCCGCAGGTACTTCTTGCGGTAGCCGCCGTTGAGCATCTCGTCGCTGAATATTCGGTCGAAGGGCATTCCGGAGGCGACCACCGGCAGTTCCCGGTCGTACATCCGGTCCGCCAGGACGACCAGACGCAGCGCGGTGCTCTGGTCCTGCACCGGGCACACGTCGCTGAGGCAGACCGCCTCGACCCCGTCGAGCAGCGCCCCGTACCGGCTGGGGTGGACCACGGCGAGGTGGTCCAGCAGCGCCTCGAAGCCGTCCAGCGACGCGCGTCCGCCCAACCGCGCCGCCACCGCCGCGACCTGGTCCCCGGTGTAGGGGGGCGGAGCCTCGGGCAGGCCCCGGTGGCGGTAGTCCTGGCCGTCGATCCGCACGCTGCGGAAGCGCGCGGACAGGCCCTGTATCTCGCGCAGGAAGTCCGCGGCGGCGAAGCGGCCCTCGCCCAGCTTGCCGGGCAGGGTGTTGGAGGTCGCCGCGAGCTTGACGCCTGCCTCGGCGAGCCGGCTCAGCAGGGTGGAGACCAGTACCGTGTCGCCGGGGTCGTCCAGCTCGAACTCGTCGATGCAGAGCAGCTTGTGCCCGGACAGGGCCTGCACCGCCTGCGGGAAGCCGAGCGCGCCGACGAGGTTGGTCAGCTCCACGAAAGTGCCGAACGCCTTGGGGCCGGGGGCCGAGTGCCAGAGCGAGGCCAGCAGGTGGGTCTTGCCGACGCCGTAGCCGCCGTCGAGGTAGACGCCTCCGGGGCCGGCCGGCACGGGAGCGGAGCGGCCGAACCAGCGCTTCCTGGCCACCTCCGGCGTGCCCAGGGTGGCGGCGAAGGACTCCAGGACACGGACCGCCTCGGTCTGGCTGGGCTGGGTCGGGTCCGGTAGGTAGGTGCTGAACCGCGCGCTGCGGAACCGCGGCGGCGGCACCATCTCGGCGACCATCCGGTCGGCGGGCACCACGGGGCGCCGTCCGGTGAGCACTGTGGACTCGGCGGGACGCTTCACGGAAAGCTCGTCGGCGGGCAGTTCAACGGCAGGCACAGCTCCCAAGAATACGGTCCGCCTCCGCGTGGAAGACTCCCGACTATGCGTCGACTACTGCCTGAATCGTCCGATGTGACAGACCTCACCACGCTGGAGGGGCTGGCGGAGGCCTATGCCTACCCCGAGGCCACCGACCGCGGGCAGCCCTGGCTGCGCGCCAACATGGTCTCCAGCCTGGACGGGGCGGCGCGCCTCGACGGCCTGTCCGAGGGGCTGTCCTCGGAGGCCGACAAGCGGATCTTCGGCGTGCTGCGCGCCCTGGCCGACGTGGTGCTGGTGGGTGCGCAGACCGTTCGGGCCGAGGGCTACCGGCCGGCCCGCGCACGGGCCGACTTCGCGGCGGCGCGGGCCGCACGCGGCCAGACCCCCGCGCCCGCGATCGCCGTGGTCACCAGCCGCCTCGACCTGGACCTGACTTCGCCGCTGTTCACCGAAGCGCTGGTGCCGACGGTCGTCATCACCTGCGCGAACGCACCGACCGAGGCGCTGAAGGCGGCCGGGCAGGTCGCCGAGGTCGTACTGGCCGGAGAGGACCGGGTCGACCCGGCGGCGATGGTGGCGGTGCTGGTCGAGCGCGGCTGGACCAGGTTGCTCACCGAGGGCGGCCCGCGCCTGCTGGGGCAGTTGGCAGCGGCGGGCGTGCTGGACGAACTGTGCCTCTCGCTGGCGCCGCTGCTGGCCTCCGGGGACGCGCCCCGGATCGCCAACGGACCGGCCGCCCCTGCGAAGCGGCTCGAACTCGTATCGCTGCTTGAGGAGAAAGGTTTCCTCTTTGCGCGCTACGCCCGTAGCGTGAAGACTGCCGTCTAGCGGAAGCGCATCGTCCGCGTAACAGGTCTATTCCTTCCCTACCGGGCAGTATGGAATTCAGCGGTGCCGGGGACTCCGGAACGAGAAGGGACGCGCGTGTACACGACCGTACTTTTGATCGAGAAGGCTCTCTCGGACGCCGACATCGAGCTGATCACCACGCTCCACGGTGAGGAGCAGGTCGCCTTCCACGTCCTGATGCAGCCGCGGGGCAAGCAGGACGAGTTCCTGCGCGCCGTCGACGACGTGGCCTTCGGCTACCTGGACCGCGCCACCCGTGAACATGACGAACCCCATGGTGCGGACGCCCTCAGCGCGGCCGCGGCCGGCCTGGACCACACGCTGCGGCAGCTGCGGGCGGCCGGCGCGGAGGCCTCCGGCCGGGTGATCGAGGAGAACCCGCTGCAGGACCTGCAGGCGCTGGTCGAGAACGTCAAGGCGGACGAGGTCATCGTGCTGGCCGCGCCGCACTGGATCGAGGGACTGTTCCACCGCGACTGGGCCTCGCAGGCGCGGCACAAGGTCGGGGTACCGGTCCTGCAGCTCTTCGCGCAGCAGGACTGAGCACCGGGTCCGAGCACTGGGTCCGAGCACCGGGTCCGAGCACCGGGGCCGAGCACTGGGGCTGCGCCGTCCGGGGGTGACCCCCGGGTACTGGCAGAATCGTGCTCGACAGCCCCGCCCCGACTCCGGGAGAGCCACCAGTGACGTCCCCTGCACCGAAGAGCGTCCCCGCGAGCGCCGCCGACCTCGCCGCACCGCACTTCATCGGGATCGGCGGCGCGGGCATGTCCGGCCTCGCCAAGATCCTCGCCGTGCGCGGGGCCAAGGTGTCCGGCAGCGACGCCAAGGAGTCCACGGTCGTGCTCGCCCTGCGGCAGCTCGGCGCGGAGGTCCACGTCGGGCACGCGGCCGAGCACGTCCCCGGGGGCGCGAGCTGCATCGTCGTCTCCAGCGCCATCCGTGAGGACAACCCCGAGCTGGTCGCCGCCCGCGAACGCGGACTGCCGGTGATCCACCGCGCCGACGCGCTGGCCGCGTTGATGGCGGGCCACCGCGGCCTGGCCGTCGCCGGAACCCACGGCAAGACCACCACCACCAGCATGCTCGCGGTCAGCCTCACCGCCCTGGGCCTGGACCCCTCCTTCGCCATCGGCGGCGACCTCAACGAGCCCGGCAGCAACGCCCACCACGGCACCGGCGAGATCTTCGTGGCCGAGGCCGACGAGAGCGACCGCAGCTTCCACAAGTACGCGCCCGAGGTCTCGATCGTCCTCAACGTGGAGCTGGACCACCACGCCAACTACGCGTCCATGGACGAGATCTACGAGTCCTTCGAGACCTTTGTCGGCCGGATCGTCCCCGGCGGCACGCTCGTTGTCGACATCGACCACCCCGGCGCGCGCGAGCTGACCGGCCGGGTCTCCGACCGCACCGAGCTCAACGTGGTGACCGTCGGCGAGTCCGAGGACGCCGCGCTGCGCATCGTCCGGATCACCGCGCAGGGTATGACCAGCGAGGTGACCGTCCTGCACGAGGGCCGCGAGCTCAGCTTCACCGTCTCCGTCCCGGGGCGCCACTACGCCCACAACGCCGTCGCCGCCCTGGCCGCCGGGATCGCTCTCGGCGTGCCCGCCGCCGAGCTCGCCCAGGCCCTGGGCAGCTACCAGGGGGTCCGCCGCCGGCTGCAGCTCAAGGGCGAGGCGCGAGGCGTCCAGGTCATCGACTCCTACGCGCACCACCCCACCGAGATCGCCGCCGACCTGGAGGCCATCACCGAGGCTTCGGGAGACGGCCGGGTCCTGGTCGTCTTCCAGCCGCACCTGTTCAGCCGCACCCAGCAGCTCGGGGCGGAGATGGGCGAGGCGCTCTCGCGAGCGGACGCGGTCGTGGTCCTCGACATCTACGCGGCCCGCGAGGACCCGGTCCCCGGGATCACCAGCGACCTGGTCATCGACGCCGCCCGCAGCCACGGCGCCGACGTGACCCCTGCCCACTCGCTGGCCGACGTGCCCGATCTGGTCGCGGGAATCGCCAAGGAGGGCGACCTTGTTCTCACCATGGGAGCCGGCGACGTGACCTTCCTCGGTCCGGAGATCCTCGCCCGGCTCGCCCCGCCCGCGCCCCTCGACTGAAAGGCAGGCCGGCCATGACCTACGAGATCGAGAAGTCCGACGCGGAGTGGCGCGAGCAGCTCACCCCGCAGGAGTACGCCGTCCTGCGCAAGGCCGGCACCGAGCGCCCGGGTGTCGGCGAGTACACCGACACCAAGACCGTCGGCGTCTACTCCTGCCGGGCCTGCGGCAACGAACTGTTCAGCTCGGAGACCAAGTTCGACAGCCACTGCGGCTGGCCCTCCTACTTCTCGCCGCTGGCCGAGGACCGGGTCCAGTACATCGAGGACACCACCATGGGCATGCGCCGAGTCGAGGTCCGCTGCGCCAAGTGCGGCTCGCACCTGGGCCACGTCTTCGAGGGTGAGGGCTACGACACCCCCACCGACCAGCGCTACTGCATCAACAGCATCTCGCTGAAGCTGCGTCCCGCAGGCGAGTGAGGCGCCGGCCCCCGGTCAGCGCAGGCCGCAGGGGGCGTTGCCGCACGGGAGTTGCGGGGTGCAGTAGGCCGTCCGGGGCCACATCGGACTTCCTGTCGCTGCCGAGCGCGTCCTGCGCGGGCGGCGGTCGGAGTAGGGGTGACGCGAAAGGGGCCTAAGGGAGCAAGTCGCACACGAGACCCCTGGAAAGCTCAAATCTAGCTCTGGAAATAGGGGTCGAGTCTTCCCGAGCGAACGACTGCGAGCCATGCTCAGCTTCATGGAGCCGGGTGCGGGGGACCCGGCTCCTCCGGCTTTTGGAGGTGCGTGTTGAGCCTCGACCCAGAGTTCACGACGTCCGGCGCGGTAGTGGGCCTGGCCTCGGTCAACCAGTTGTGGAGCGCGGCACGGAGCCGGCCCTGGCCGCAGGCGCCGGAGGCCTGGCTCTCCGCCGCGGCGAGACGCAGGCGAACGGCCAACCGGCTGATGTCGGCCGCACTGATGCTGACCCTGGTCCTGGGCGCCGCCGCGACGATCCAGTGGGCCGACGCGGGCATCCAGGGCACCCCCACCGCGCCGTACCCGCCGCTACTGTGGCCGCTGGTGCTGTTCGTCGGCGGAATCGTGGTCTCGATCGTCGCCAACACGCTGCCGGGGCCGACCGTCAGGCCGCCCGTGGTGGCGCGGACCGCGCCGACGATGAGCGAGATGCCCTCGCTCTTCTCCGACCGTTCGACGCCGACCGACCTGGGCGGCGGTCACCACCACCACGGCTTCTGAGCCGCCGCCCGGCGAACCGCGCTACGCCAGTCCCGCCAGCAGCTCGGTGAGCGGCTTGCGGCGGCCGGTGAAGAAGGGGACCTCCTCGCGGACGTGCAGCCGAGTCTCGGACGCACGCAGGTCCCGCATCAGGTCCACGATCCGGTAGAGGTCGTTCGCCTCGAACGCCAGCAGCCACTCGTAGTCGCCCAGTGCGAACGAGGCGACGGTGTTGGCCCGGACGTCGGGGTAGCCCCGGGCGAGCTGACCGTGCTCGGAGAGCAGGCGCCGGCGCTCGGCGTCCTCCAGCAGGTACCACTCGTAGGAGCGGACGAAGGGGTAGACGCAGACGTAGTCGCGCGGGGTCTCGTCGGCGAGGAACGCCGGGATGTGCGACTTGTTGAACTCGGCAGGGCGGTGCAGGGCCATGTTCGACCAGACCGGCTCCAGCGCCCGGCCGAGCCGGGTGCGGCGGAAGCGGTTGTACGCCTCCTGCAGGTCGTCGCTGTTCTCGGCGTGCCACCAGATCATCAGGTCGGCGTCGGCGCGCAGCCCCGAGACGTCGTAGGTACCGCGGACGGTCACGTCCTTCTCGGCGAGCTGCGCGAACAGCTCCTCGACCTCGGCGGCGTGGGCGCTGCGGTCGTCCGGCAGTACGTCCTTGAGCCGGAACACGGACCACAGGGTGTAGCGGATGACCTGGTTGAGGTCGCGTGCCTTCTTCTTGGTTTCGGTGCTCTCCGTCATGCGTTCATTGTCCCTTCCGTGTGGAGTGCCCCCTGCACCAGGTCCGCCGCCCGCCAGCCGCTGCCGATGCAGGCGGGGATACCGACGCCCTGGTAGGCCGCCCCGCACAGCGCCAGGCCCGGCAGCTCGGCGACCAGTTTCTCGATCCTGGCCACCCGGTCGAGGTGTCCGACCGGATACTGCGGCAGTCCGCCGCGCCAGCGGCTGACGGTGCTCGCGTACGGGACGGCGGTGACGCCCGCCGCCGCGCGCAGGTCGCGCAGCGAGCGGGCGACCAGCTCGGCGTCGTCGAGGTCGAGGTCCTGCTCCTCGCGGTGGCGGCCCACCGAGGTGCGCAGCACGAAGCTGTCGGGGGCAGCCTCGGCCAGCCAGCCCCACTTGTTGCTGGAGAAGGTGGACGCCTTGACGGAGCGTCCGTCCACGGGCGGCACCAGGAAGCCGCTGCCCGCGAGCGCGCCAAGCTCGGAGCGCCGGAAGGCCAGCGTGACCAGCGCCATGCTCGCGTACTCGACGGCGGCCAGCTCGGCGGCCGCGGCAGGGGCCTCGACGCTGAGCAGTCCGGCGGCGACCGGCGCGGGTACGGCGAGGACCACGGCGTCCGCGTCCAGCCGCTCGTCCCCGACCTGGAGCGCCCAGCCCTGGGGGGTCCGGCGCAGCGCGTCCGCTCCGGCGCCGAGGCGCAGGGTGACTCCGGCCGCCCGGCAGGCGTCGGCGACGGCGAGCGGCAGCCGCCCGATGCCGCCGTCGATGCCCTGGAAGACGGGGGCGGGGTTGGCCGGGGCGGCCGCCTGGAGGGCGCGGACGCCCTCGATCAGCGACCCGCCGCTCCTGGCCACGCCCAGCAGCTGGGGCACCGCCGCCCGCAGTGAGATCTCGTCGGCGTGCCCGGCGTAGACGCCGCCGAGCAGCGGTTCGACCAGTCGGTCCACGACCTCGCGGCCGAGCCTGGCGGCGACGTACGCGCCCACGGCGATGTCGTCCCCGACCTCGGTGGCCGGCAGGACCAGGTCCTGGGCGATCCTGGCCATGCCCTCGGCGGAGATCACCCCGGAGGCGGCGAGCGCGTCCAGGTCGCCGGGGACGCCCATGAGGTGGCCGGTGGGCATGGGGCGCAGCTCGCCCCTGGTCCAGATCGCGGCCTTGGCGGTCGCCGGCGGCTGCAGCGCCTCGCCGAGGCCGACGGCGCGGGCCAGGGCGACGCCCTCGGGCCGGCGGGCGAGCATCGACTCCGCACCGAGGTCGACCGGGATGCCTTCGATCCGGCCTGCGTGGAGCTTGCCGCCGAGTCTGGTGTCCGCCTCGACCAGGGTGACCCGGGCGCTCGGGACGGCGCCGTCGGCACCGGCGAGCCTGGCCGCGGCGGCGAGCCCGGCGATGCCGCCACCGACGATCACGACGTGGGGAAGCTGCGTTCGGGGTGCGCTGCTCTGCATGGCCTTCACTCTTCCACACACCAGGATGCGCCCGGATGCGCCCCGGATGCGCCCCGGATCGTGACCCGGATGTGACGCACCGTCGGGAACCCGGGACCGGAGCGGCGGGTCCAATCGGCAGTCGGTCCGCACCGGGTGGGCTGCACGGGCTGAGCTGAGGGGCAACCATGATGGTCGGAAGAGGCAGCCGCAGACGGACGGGAGCGGCGCTGGGGGCGCTGGTGCTGGCCGGCGGCCTGGCGCTGGGGGCCTGCAGCGGCTCGAACGGCACGTCCGCCAGCAGCGCGGCGGCTCCGCAGGCGGCCCAGGCAGCGCCGCCGGGGTCGAACGACGCCGCCAAGAGTGCCGCCGGCGCGGCGACCAACGGCAGTGCGCCGGGGAGCTCCGGGTCGGGTAGCACCGGATCGAAGGTGCCCACGCAGGTCGTCCCGAGCGGCCGGTCGATGATCTATACCGGTCAGATCCAGCTGCGGACCAACGGGGTGGACGCCGCGGTGGCGCAGGCCGAGCAGTTGGTCAACGCGGCGGGTGGCTATGTCGACTCGGAGGTGACTGGGACCGACGGCTACCTCCCGGGAGCGGTGTACGGGTCCGGCGCCGGGTCCACCAACGGGAGTGCCGCAGCCCCGGCGATGCCCCTGCCGCAGCCGACGAACGTGAGCGGCGACTCGGCGCAACTGGTGCTGCGCGTCCCGGCGGACGCGTACGACGGGGTGTACCAGCAACTGCTGCGGCTGGGCGTGGTGTTGGCACACCAGCGCTCGGCGCAGGACGTCACCCAGCAGGTGGTGGACATCGACAGCCGGATCAAGACCCAGCAGGCCAGCGTGGCGCGGGTGCGGGCGCTGATGGACCGGGCCCAGAGCATCGCGGACGTGACGACGCTGGAGCAGGATCTGACGCAGCGCGAGGCCGACCTGGAGTCGCTGCAGGCGCAGCAGCAGGCACTGCAGTCGCAGACGGCCATGTCGACGGTGACGGTGCAGTTGTACGCGAAGGCCAGCCCGCCGCCCGCTCCGCACGCCAAGGGCGCGGGCTCCGCGGCCATCGGTGCGCTCAAGGGTGGCTGGCACGCGCTGTATCTGACGCTGCGCGGGCTGCTGATCGGCCTGGCCGCGGCACTGCCGTTCCTGGTGCTGCTGGGAGCGGGATGGTGGCTGGCGCGCTGGATCGTCCGCCGCCGAGCGACGCCCGGGCCCACGCCCAGGTCCGAACTCGCAGCCGAGCCGTCGGCCGGGAACCCGGACGACGAGTGACCCCGGGAGTGGTGGTGTCCCGCTCACCGGGACGCCACCACTCCCCCGGGAGACGTCAGCGCGCGCTGCGCTCGTGCACGTACGAGACGAGGCGGGTCAGCGCGTCGGGGTCGGTGCTCGGCAGCACCCCGTGGCCGAGGTTGAAGACGTGTCCGCGACCGCTGGCGGCCGCCGCGTCCAGGACCTCGTCCGCCTTCGCGCGCACGGCGGCCTCCGGAGCGAACAGCACCGTCGGGTCGATGTTGCCCTGCAGCGCCTTGCCCGGCCCGACCCGGCGCGCGGCCTCGTCCAGCGGGACCCGCCAGTCGACACCGACGACGTCCGCACCCGCCTCGCCCATCAGGCCCAGCAGCTCGCCGGTGCCCACGCCGAAGTGGATCCGCGGCACGCCGTAGCCGGCGACCTCGTCAAACACCTTGGCGCTGGCCGGCATCACCGAGCGGCGGTAGTCGTTGGGCGCCAGCGCACCGACCCAGGAGTCGAACAGCTGCACCGCCGAGGCCCCGGCCTCGATCTGCACCTTGAGGAAGCCCGCGGTGATGTCGGCGAGCCGGTCGAGCAGTTCCTGCCACAGCTCCGGGTCGCCGTACATCAGCGCCTTGGTGTGCTCGTGGTTCTTCGACGGGCCGCCCTCGACCAGATAGCTGGCGAGGGTGTAGGGGGCCCCGGCGAAGCCGATCAGCGGGGTCGCGCCCAACTCGGCAACCAGCAGACCGATGGCCTCGGTGACATACGACACGTCACCGGGCTCCAGCGGGCGCAGCTGCTCCAGGCCGGCGCGGTCGCGGATCGGGTTGGCGACGACCGGGCCGATGCCCGGCTTGATGTCCAGGTCCACGCCGATGGCCTTGAGCGGCACCATGATGTCGCTGAAGTAGATGGCCGCGTCCACGTTGTGGCGGCGCACCGGCTGCAGGGTGATCTCCTTGACCAACTCCGGCATCATGCAGGAGTCCAGCATCGGGATGCCCTCGCGGATCTTCAGGTACTCGGGCAGCGACCGCCCGGCCTGGCGCATGAACCACACCGGGGTGTGCGGCACCGCCTCGCCCCGGCAGGCCCGCAGGAACGCGGAGTCCTGCACGGCGGCCCGACTGCCCTGCAACGCATTGCTCTCACTCATGCTCACGCTCTCGCTCACGGTGAAATCCTCGCATGCGTCGAACACCCGCTGCGCCGCGCCCGTGGTGCCTCCGACGTTGCACGCTGCCCGCGTCTTAGTCTTCCGGCATGGCAGCGGTCAGCGGGCACCCCGCGAGTGAGGACGGAGCGCCCGGCGTCCCGCCGGCCTTTCGAGAGGCCGTGGAGGCCCTGCGCGGTGCGCGGCTCCGCCCGGAGGTGGTGATCGGCGACACCCCTGCACCACGCAAACTCGCCCCGTACGCCTTCGCACTGACCGCGACGGTCGAGGTGGACGGGGAGGAACTGGCCGACGGGCGACTGGTGCTGCTGCACGAGCCGCACGGCCACGAGGCGTGGAACGGCGAGTTCCGGCTGGTGTCGCTGGGCCGCGCCGAGCTCGAGCCGGAGATGGGCGGCGACCCCATGCTGTCCGAGGTCGGCTGGTCCTGGCTGATGGACGCGCTGGAGCAGCAGGCTGCCGCGTACACCGAACCGAGCGGCACGGTCACGCTCTGCTCCTCCCACTACTTCGGCGCGCTGGCCGAGCGCGAGAGTTCCACCGAGATCGAGATCCGGGCCTCGTGGACACCTGTGCTGTCCGCCCTGTCCTCCGCCGGCGGCTTCGCCGAGCATCTGCGGGCCTGGTGCGAGCTGCTGTGCCTGTGTGCCGGGCTGCCCCCGGCCGCCCCCAGCGCCTCGGCCGCGCCCGTCGGCGGAGTGGTGCCGATGCCCACGCGCCGTCGTCCCGGCTGACACGCCGGTTCCAGGGCCCGTACCTCCTTAACGGACATTCCGGTCAGACCTTCGGCGTGTCGACCGCTTTTGATCACTTTAGAGTGACTTACGCTCGGTCGAGTTGGTCAAAATGCACGAACTGCCCGATTTGATGCTCACTCAATCGTGATCATTCGCTAAAGCCGGGCACGCATCATGCCGAAGCAGTCAGTGACCCTTTCCACACGAGGACCCCCTCCCCATCTGCACGTGACCGGGTCTTCGCGCCATCCCCTCAGGAGGCCTGGTGTCTGTTCTTCTCGAGCACCCCGCAAACCTGGTCGCCTATCGTCCGACCAAGCCCACCGCCATGGTGGTCGTCGCGGACCCGCGGGTCCGCAGCACGGTCACCCGTCATCTGTGGGCACTGGGCGTTCGCGACGTGATCGAGGCATCCTCCCTCGCCGAGGCCCGGCCCCGGGTCGGCACCCCGCGCGACATCTGCGTGGCCGACGTCCACCTTCCCGACGGTTCGGGGCTGGCGATCCTCGCCGAGACCCGCGCCGCAGGCTGGCCCAACGGCCTGGCGCTCTCCGCCGCCGACGACATCGGCGCTGTGCGCAGCGCCCTCGCCGGCGGAGTGAAGGGGTACGTCGTCACCGGCACCCGTGTGAACGCGGGCCTGCCGCAGCGCCCGGGTATGAACGGTGCGCCCGGGATGAACGGCCGCGCGCTGCCGGGCCACCTGCGCCGCCCCGGCATGCCGGGCGCACCGGTCGGCGCCCCCGGGGTCGTCGCCGGGGTCCCGGGCACTCCCCCGCCGCCCGCCTACCGTGAGCTGTCGGGACGCGAGGTCGAGGTGCTGCGGCTGGTTGCGGAGGGTCAGTCGAACAAGGCCATCGGGGTCGCCATGGGCCTGTCCGCGCTCACCGTGAAGAGCCACCTGGCCCGGATCGCCCGCAAGCTCGGTACCGGTGACCGCGCCGGAATGGTCGCGGTCGCGCTGCGAACCGGCATCATCCACTGACCCCCCATCCACCGGTACGACCCGCGCCCCACCGCACGAGGGAACGTTCCTCCTGAGGCGATCCTTCGGGATCTCCCCGCGCGGTGGGGCGCGGCCGTCTCCAGGGCAGTGCGCGCAGGCGGGCGTGTGGGCGCGCGGGCGTAGGCTTGGCGCGTGACCGACGCCCCCGAAGCCAACCCCGACACCGCCGAGGCCCGCGCCAACGGCGCCCGCACCGTCGACGCCCGCAGTGCGGCAACCCACACCGCGGCAGCCCGCAGCACCGGCGCCCCGGCGGCAGAGGCTCCTCGGGCAGAGACGCGTCAGGCGGACACCCCTCAGCTGGGCGACCGCGAGGCGGGCGAGCCCGAGGCAGGCGGACCCGAGGCAGGCGGCCCGGTCCCGCTGCTGGAACCGCGCGAGGGCATCCCCCCCGTGGTCGCGGACGCCGAGGCACTCGCCGAGATCGTCGCCCGCTTCGCCGCCGGCACCGGTCCGGTCGCCATCGACGCCGAGCGGGCCTCCGGCTACCGCTACGGGCAGCGTGCCTACCTGGTGCAGCTGCGCCGCGAGGGCGCCGGCAGCACGCTGATCGACCCGGTCGGCTGCCCTGACCTGTCGTCACTCGGCGACGCCCTGGCCGACACCGAATGGGTACTGCACGCGGCGACCCAGGACCTGCCCTGCCTGGCCGAGCTCGGCATGCGCCCGACCCTGCTGTTCGACACCGAACTGGCCGGACGGATCGCCGGCTTCCCCCGGGTCGGCCTCGGCCCGATGGTCGAGAGTGTGCTCGGGTTCACCCTGGAGAAGGGCCACTCCGCCGTCGACTGGTCGACCCGCCCGCTGCCCGAGCCATGGCTGCGCTACGCGGCCCTGGACGTCGAGGTGCTGGTGGACCTGCGGGACGCCCTGGAGCAGGAGCTCACCACGCAGGGAAAGCTGGAATGGGCCAGGCAGGAGTTCGCCGCGATCGTGGCCGCTCCCCCGCCGCCGCCCCGGGTGGATCCCTGGCGGCGCACCTCGGGCGTGCACAAGGTACGCCGCCGCCGCCAGCTCGCCGCCGTGCGGGAGCTCTGGCAGACCCGCGACCGGGTCGCCCGCGAGCGGGACATCTCCCCGGGCCGCATCCTCTCTGACGCCGCGATCGTCACCGCCGCCCTGGCGATGCCGCTGAACCTGCCCGCGCTGCAGGCACTGCCCGGCTTCGGCCCGCGCGTGCACCGGCGTGCGCTGGAGCAGTGGATGGCGGCGGTCGAGTCCGCGCGGGCCATCCCCGAGACTCAGCTCCCGCCGCCCTCGGCGCCGCACGAGGGCCCGCCGCCGCCGCGTTCCTGGGCGGAGAAGGACCCGCTGGCGGCGGCCCGCCTGTCGGCGGCGCGCGCCGCGGTCGGAACGCTTGCTGAAACGTTGAACCTCCCCCAGGAGAACCTGGTCTCGCCCGAGCTCGTGCGCCGGGTCTCCTGGGCGCCGCCCCGCAATGCCACCGCGGAGGCGATCGCCGCCGCCCTGCACGGCCACGGCGCGCGCGCGTGGCAGGTGGAGCTCACCGCGCCGGTACTGTCCCAGGCGTTCGCACAGGCCAGGGTCGCCCGCGCGGAGGCCTAGTGGTGTTCGGAGCGGCTCCGGCAGGACCGGTCTGGGCAACTTAGTTACTAGCGGGTAGCATCTGCTGAGGGACACCGTGGTCGACCACGGCCGCTCCCACCGGTCCAGCAGGGCCGCTACGTCATTTGGGCCCCCACTTGGGGACTTGGGAGGAGAGCCACCGTGCCTCGTACCGCGAGGGACGTCGTCTTCGTCGACGGCGTCCGCACCCCGTTCGGCAAAGCTGGACCGAAGGGCATCTACGCGGAGACCCGCGCCGACGATCTGGTGATCAAGGCGATCCGGGAACTGCTGCGCCGCAACCCGAGCCTCGACCCCGCCCGCGTGGACGAGGTCGCCATCGCCGCCACCACGCAGATCGGCGACCAGGGCCTGACCCTGGGCCGCACCGCCGCTCTGCTGGCGGGCCTGCCGAAGTCGGTTCCGGGCTACTCCATCGACCGCATGTGCGCCGGCGCGATGACCGCCGCCACCTCGGTCGCCGGCGGCATCGCCTTCGGTGCGTACGACATCGCCATCGCCGGTGGTGTCGAGCACATGGGCCGCCACCCGATGGGCGAGGGCGTGGACCCGAACCCGCGCTTCCTGTCCGAGAAGGTCGTCGACGAGTCCGCCCTCTTCATGGGCATGACCGCGGAGAACCTGCACGACCGCTTCCCGCACCTGACCAAGGAGCGCTGCGACGCCTACGCCGTCCGCAGCCAGGACAAGGCCGCCAAGGCGTACGCCAACGGCGTGATCCAGCCCGACCTGGTGCCGGTCGCGGTGCGCCGCACCAACGAGGCGGCCGGTGAGACCGGCTGGGGCCTGGTCAGCACCGACGAGCCGATGCGTCCGGGCACCACCATGGAGATGCTGGCGGGCCTGAAGACCCCGTTCCGCCCGCACGGCCGGATCACCGCGGGCAACGCGGCCGGTCTCAACGACGGCGCGACCGCCTCGCTGATCGCCGCCGAGGACGTGGCCCGCGAGCTCGGCCTGCCAGTCAAGATGCGCATGGTCTCCTACGCCTTCGTCGGCGTGGAGCCCGAGGTCATGGGCATCGGCCCGGTCCCCGCGACCGAGAAGGCGCTGGCCAAGGCCGGTCTGACGATCGCCGACATCGGCGCGTTCGAGATCAACGAGGCGTTCGCCATCCAGGTCCTCTCGATGCTGGACCACTTCGGCATCGCCGACGACGACGAGCGCGTCAACCCGTACGGCGGAGCGATCGCCTACGGCCACCCGCTGGCCTCCTCCGGCGTGCGCCTCATGACGCAGCTCGCGCGGCGCTTCGAGGAGCGCCCCGACGTCCGTTACGGCCTGACCTCCATGTGCATCGGCATGGGCATGGGCGGAACGGTCATCTGGGAGAACCCCAACTTTGCAGAGGGAAGCAAGTGATGACCGACACCACCGCGCTGCTGAAGCGCGCTCACGAGCTCTTCCCGGACGAGGTCGTCACCTCGGCTCACGTCCGCCACCTCGACCTGCCGCTGGGCGCCGGCCGCTTCGCGCTCGTCACCCTGGACAACGGCTTCGACCACACCAAGCCCACCACCTTCGGGCCGGGCTCGCTGGCGAAGCTCAACGAGGCGCTGGACCAGGTCGAGCGGGAGGCCGCGGCCGGCGGGATCGTCGCCGTCGGCATCACCGGCAAGCCGTTCATCTTCGCGGTCGGCGCCGACCTCAAGGGCGTCGAGGTGCTCAAGGAGCACAGCGACGCGCTGGCCATCGGCAAGGGCGGCCACGACGTCTTCAAGCGGATCGCCGCGCTGCCCGTCCCCACCTTCACCTTCTACAACGGTGCGGCGATGGGCGGCGGCGTCGAGATCGGCCTGCACTGCGACTACCGGACCGTGAGCACCGGCGTCCCGGCGTTCTCGCTGCCGGAATGCTTCCTCGGCCTGGTTCCCGGCTGGGGCGGCTGCACCATCCTGCCCAACCTGATCGGCCCGCAGAAGGCGATCTCGGTCATCATCGAGAACTCGCTCTCGCAGAACCGCCAGCTCAAGGGCAAGCAGGTGTTCGACCTGGGCATCGCCGACGCGATCTTCGCCCCTGCGGACTTCCTGGAGCAGTCCCTGCTCTGGGCGGCCACCGTGCTCAAGGGCGAGACCGTCGTCGAGCGCGCCGAGATCGACCGCGGCGACGCCTGGGACCAAGCCGTCGCGCACGGCCGCGCCATCGCCGACTCCAAGGTGCACGGCGCCGCTCCGGCACCGTACCGGGCGCTGGACATCATCGCCGCGGCCAAGGACGCCACCCTGAAGGATGCGGCCAGTCTGCAGGCGGGCTTCGACGCCGAGGACGTGGCGTTGGCCGACCTGATCATGGGCGGCGAACTGCGCAGCGGCATCTACGCCTTCAACCTGGTGCAGAAGCGCGGCAAGCGCCCGTTCGGTGCCCCCGACAAGGCGCTGGCCCGCCCGGTCACCAAGGTCGGCGTCGTCGGCGCGGGCCTGATGGCCTCGCAACTGGCGCTGCTGTTCGCCCGCCAGCTCAAGGTGCCGGTCGTGCTGACCGACATCGACCAGGAGCGCGTCGACAAGGGCGTGGGCTACGTCCACGGCGAGATCGACAAGCTGCTGGCGAAGGGCCGAGTCAACCAGGACGGCGCCAACCGCCTCAAGGGCCTGGTCACCGGCTCCCTCGACAAGGCCGCCGCCTTCGGCGACGCGGACTTCGTCATCGAGGCCGTGTTCGAGGAGATGGGCGTCAAGCAGCAGGTGTTCGCGGACGTCGAGGCCGTGGTCTCGCCGACCTGCATCCTGGCGACCAACACCTCCTCGCTGTCGGTCACCGAGATGGCGTCCAAGCTGGAGCACCCCGAGCGGGTCGTCGGCTTCCACTTCTTCAACCCGGTGGCGGTCCTGCCGCTGCTGGAGATCGTCCGGGGCGAGAGCACCGACGACGCCTCGCTGGCCACCGCGTTCGGCGTGGCGAAGAAGCTGAAGAAGACCGGTGTGCTGGTCAAGGACGCTCCGGCGTTCGTCGTGAACCGCATCCTCACCCGCTTCATGGGCGAGATCCAGACGGTCATCGACGAGGGCACACCCATCGAGACCATCGAGAAGGGCGTCGAGCCGCTGGGCCTGCCGATGTCCCCGATCGTGCTGATCGAGCTGGTCGGCCCGGCCATCGCGCTGCACGTGTCGGAGACCCTGCACGCGGCCTTCCCGGACCGCTTCGCCGTGTCCGAGAACCTGGCGCGGGTCGTCAAGGCCGGAAAGCGCGGGTTCTACACCTGGGCGTCGGGCCAGCAGGAGATCGACCCCGAGGTCGCGGCGCTGCTGCAGGTCGGCGACAAGGTGCTGACGCCGGAGCAGGTCCTGGACCGGGCGCTGACCGCGGTGGCGCAGGAGATCGCGCTGATGCTGGACGAGGGCGTGGTCGCCGAGGCTCAGGACATCGACCTGTGCCTGATCACCGGCGCGGGCTGGCCCTTCCACCTCGGCGGGATCACCCCGTACCTGGACCGCAGCGGCGTTTCCGAGCGGGTGAACGGCAAGCCGTTCCTCGCCCCGGGCATCGCCAGCGTCCCGGCCTAGCCCCTGCGGGGACCCCTCCGCAGAGCGTCACCCCGTTACGACCCAAGGGGCGCGGGGCTCTGCTTGATGACCCGCGCGCGCGACCAGCCCTCTACGGAGGTGCATGGTTGGCAGCGCGCGTGGTCTATCAGCAGAGCCCCGCGCCGAAGTTCGCCCGGAGCCGGGCCCACGCCGAGTTGATGTGCTGGCTCACGGACGAGGGCACCCGCCGCGCCACGGCCGGCTGGATCCGCATCTACACCGCCGACTCCCACGGCTACACCAACGGGATGTGGCGTGCCGAGGACGGCGCCCTCGGCCATATCGACACCTTCGCTCCACTGAGCACCGAGACCGCGCGCGCCCTGCCCGACCGTCCGGTCAGGCATCTGGGGCCGGAGCGATGACGACCTGGACCGAGGAGTTCCGGGCGCTGGAGCCCCTGTGCGCCCGCGCGCCCAGCCCCCACAACGCCCAGCCCTGGACGCTGCGCTTCTCCCCCGAAGGGATCACCGTCGGCTGGGCTCCGGAACGCTCGCTGCCGGTCGGCGACCCGACCCGCCGCGACCTCCTGCTCTGCCTGGGCGGGTACGTCGAGACGGCCCTGATCGCCGCGGCCGACGCCGGACTCGCCGTACGCGCCGAGTTCGCCGTCGACGACGAACAGCACAGCGTGGCCAGGCTGCTGCCCGCCTCGGACCGGTATCGCAGCGACTTCACCGCCGCCGATGTCGGCGCGCGCGGCTGCGCCCGGGGGGCGTATCTGCCCGGGCGCCTCGATGCCGAACAACTCGGGCGGGTCCGTGCCCAGTTGACCGCAACAGCACTGGTCGAAGTCCCCGCACGCAGCCTCGCCGCCCTCGCCGCCCGGTCCGACCGCAGACTGTTCTCCGCTCCCGGTGTCGCCGCCGAACTCCGCACCTGGCTCCGGCTGACGCCACGTCACCCCCGCTACCATCAGGACGGATTGACCTTCCGGGCGCTGGCGATGTCGCGGGTGGAGGCAGCCGGGCTGCGGGCCCTGCTCGCGGCTCGGGCGAGCCGTCCGCTCGCGCGGGTGCTGGCGGCCACCCAGGCGGGTCTGCTGCGCTACGAGGGGAGCGTCCTGGTCCTGACCGGCGACCCGGCCACCCCCGAGGGGATGGCCGAAGCGGGCCGCGATCTGGTGCGCGCCTGGTATGCGCTGGCCCGACAGGGCCTCAGCGTGCACCCGCTCAGCCAGCTCGTCGACTGCGCGGACACCGAGCGCGAGCTGCGCCACCGCGTCGGCGCGCGCCCGCTCGCCGTGTTCCGTGCGGGTCGCCCCAGCCCTAGCGCCGTACCGCCGCGATCAGCCCGCCTGGGCCCACGTCCGCCCGCTGCGGCGGGCCACTGAGAGCCCGCCCGTAGGCGGCGCCACGCTCCCGCAGGGTGAACGCCTCGGCCTCCCAGCCGAGACCGTCCAGCCAGCCGATCGGGTCCTCGGGCATCTCGGAGACCCACATCGAAGCCGCCGTGTCCCGGTCCTGCCGGAAGCGCTCCACCACGCCGCGCGAGCCCAGCGTCAGCCCCATTCGGCTACCCGGCGCCGACAGCCCGCCGACCTGTCCGAGCAGTCGCTCGACCGCCTCCTCCGGGAGGTAGATCAGCAGTCCCTCGGCGATCCACACCGTCGGTTCCGCCGGGTCGTGGCCGGCGGCAGCCAGCGCCGCAGGCCAGTCCTCGCGCAGGTCCACCGGGACGGCGACCCGCTCGCAGCGCGCCTCGGCCTGCTCGGCATCAAGCACCGACTGCTTGAACCCGAGCGGCTCCGCCATGTCGATCTCGAACAGGCGGGTACCGTGCGGCCAGGCGAGACGGTAGGCCCTGCTGTCCATGCCCGCGCCGAGCAGCACCACCTGGCGGCAGCCCGCCGCCACCGCGTCCGCGAGCAGGTCGTCCAGGAACCGGGTCCGGATCACGATGGAAAAGGCCACACCGAGCCAGCGCCGACGCGCCTCCTGGTCCATCCCCTCGCGGCCTCGGTCCGACTGCCGCTCGGCGTACGACGGCAGCCCGCCGGCCGCGGCGAAGGCCGCGGCCAGCGGGTCCTGGAAGAGTGCGTCGTCCCGTTCGCTCTCCAGCGCCCGAATCCGCGCCACCCCGACCGCGGTCGCCCAGACCCCGGACGGCTCCGGTCGGCTGCTCATGCCGTCGGGTCAGGACGCCGAGGGCGACGGCGCCGGAGTGCCGGTGACCGACGACGCGGGCATGTTCTCGGCCACCGCGATCACCTGGTTGACCAGGTCCTGCGGGCTCAGCTTGGTGGAGCCGCCGATCAGGGTCTGCGGCTGGTCCTGGCCGTAGACCTGCATCTGCAGCACAGGGGTGGTTCCGAGCTGCGCGGACGTGAAGTCCTTGGTCGAGTCCTTGACCCACACATTGTGCTGGCCGCCGTCCACGCAGCCGCGGAAGACGTCCGTGTCCAGGCCGTTGACCCGCTTGGCCAGCGTGATCAGATGTGCCTTGGAGCCGAAGGCGTCGTCGGACAGCGCGGGCTGGTTCGCCAGCAGGACCGTGCGGTACTGCGCGAAGTCCTTGGCATCCTGTGCGCAGCCCAGCGCGTTCCCGGCGTTGAGCGAGCCGCTGCCGCCCTGGGCCGCGTCCACACCCGCGATCTGGCGGTAGAGCACATTGACGGTGCCCGAGGCGATCAGCCGGGCGAGGGTGGGGTCATAGGTCTGGGCGAAGGTCGCGGACGCCGGGTCCCGCATGTCCTCGTACACGGTGAGCGTCACCGGGGCGTGTCCCCAGACCGGGACGGCGAGGGCGCTCGGCCCTGCCGCCGAGGCCGGTGGAGCGAGCTGCTTGGACTTGTTGTCGCGGACGACGGCGCCGACGACGCCGGCGACGACGAAGACGGCGAGCACCATCGTGCCGACGACGGCCAGGCGCCGTGCGGAGGCCCCCCGCGCCGACCCGGGCTTTTCGGAAGGCTTCTGGCTCTCGCCCGCGGAGCGTTTCACTGGTGGTCTCTCCTCCAACAAGTCCGGCTGTGCATCCGACAGGATGTCACGGCTTCCCTTGGAGTGAGGACGGGGGGCGCACACAGGCCGGAGAGCCCTTGAGACGGTAGATCACCGCGGTGCCGTCGATCTCGACCTGCTGGTAGTGGGCGGCCAGCAGGGCGCGCATGGGGGCGATGTACTTGGGCGCGTACGGGGCATTGCCGGAGTCGTCCACGATGATCTCCGGCAGCTGCTGCGACATCTCGGCGTCGAAGGTCTTCCAGGCGTCCGCGACGCCCTGGTCCACCCCGACGCTCTGGGCGTCACGGCCGCCCGAGAAGTTGGTGAGCAGCCCGGCGGTGAGGTAGCGGGACGCCGGGCGGCGGTCCGCCAGCCAGTACATCTCCGGATGCATGCCCCAGACCAGGACGGAGTCCTGCGGCGCGGTGTCCTGGGTGACGTCGGCGGCGACGGAGACGGCGTGCTGCAGCGGCTGGTGCGGCCAGAAGAAGCCGAGTCCGCAGAACACCGCACTGGCGACGGCGGTGTAGATCAGCACCGGCCGCCAGCGGGCCGCGCCCCGGACCACCGCGCCGACTCCTAGCAGGACCAGCGGCGGCACCAGCTGCAGGTAGTAGTGGCCGAAGAAGTGGAACCCGGTGATCACTCCGAGCCAGGACGAGCCGAACCAGACCCACAGGTCGGCGTCCTCGCTCAGACGGCGCCAGCGGCGCGCGAGCGGGATGAGCAGGCCCAGCGCCGCGGCCGCCAGGATGGCGCTGTTGCCCAGGGCGCGGCCGATCATGGTGAGCCAGGAACCGCCCAGGGAGGCGTAGTCGCTACTGCCGGTGATCACCCAGAACAGGAAGTTCCTGACGCCGGTGGAGAGCGCGATCACGGCCACCGGCAGCCCGAAGCCGAAGGCCAGCGCGGGCAGGGAGGCCCGGGTCGCGGTGCCGCCGTACCGGCGCCCGTCGCGCCAGAGCAGCCACAGGACGGCGAAGAGCACCGCGCCACCGGTCTGCTTGGTCAGCGCGGCGGCTGCGGTGGCTGCCCCGGCCGGTCCCCAGCGGCGGTTCTGGGCGAACCAGAAGGCCGCGGCCGTGGCCGGAAGCATGAAGACCTCGAAGGTCGCCGCCTGACTGTCCTCCGGCGAGAGGCCGATGGAGACCAGCAGGTACAGCGCCCCGGCGGCGGCTCCCGCGCGGTTGCCCCACCGCTTTCGGGCGATCGCGGCCAGCAGCACCGCGGTGGCCAGGTGGGCGCCGATGGCGAGCACCCGCAGCGGCCACAGCGAGGCCGAGCCGAACAGCGCGAACGCGCCCTCGTACAGCCAGGGCAGCAGTGGCGGCTTGCGGTCCACGACGGTGTCGTAGAGCACCCCGCCGCCGGCGAGCATCCGCGCCTGGGTGGCGAGGTAGCCCTCGTCCGGACTCCACACGGTGCGTGCGAAGGAGGGCAGATGCGTGAGTACCGCCAGCACGCCGAGCAGGGGGACGAGCCGCGCCCAGTAACCGGTGCGCATGGCCTCGCGGGCCCGCGCGACCAGCTCGCCCAGCGCCGGCCGGGCAAGCGGCAGCGCTACCGCGGAGCCGCCCGCACGGGGCGCCGGCCCTCGGCGACGGTCTGACGGCTCCTTCAACACACCAGCCACGCTACCCGGCTACTCCGTCGTCACGCAGGCGGGTCTCAAATGTCCGTGCGTGCACCACGCAGTTCGCCCGGGTCAGACCACGAGCCCGCCGCTGTCCTGCTTGGCGACGAACGCGGCCACCCGCTCGGCGATGGCCGGGCCGGTCAGACCGATCTGCTCCATGATCTCGTTGCGGCTGGCGTGGTCGAGGAACTCCTGCGGGATGCCGAAGTCGCGCAGCGGCACGTCCACCCCGGCGTCACGCAGGGCCTGCGCGATCGTCGCGCCGACACCGCCGACCCGGCCGTTGTCCTCGACCGTGACCACGACCCGGTGCTCCGCGGCGAGCGCGGGTAGCACCGGGTCGACCGGCTTGACCCAGCGCGGGTCGACGACGGTGCTGCTGATGCCCTGGGCGGCGAGCAGCTCGGCGGCGTGCAGGCAGGTCGGCGCCATCGCGCCGACGGAGACCAGCAGCACGTCCGCGCGGGTCGAGCCGACCGGCTCCCCGCCGTCGCGCAGCACGTCCATACCGCCGATCCGGCCCATGGCCGGGATCGGGGCGCCGACGCTGCCCTTGGAGTAGCGCACCACCGTAGGAGCGTCCGCGACCGCGACGGCCTCGCGGAGCTGGGCGCGCAGTTGGTCCGCGTCACGCGGCGCGGCGAGCCGCAGGCCGGGGACGACCTGCAGGATCGACATGTCCCACATGCCGTTGTGGCTGGCTCCGTCGGTGCCGGTGACCCCGGCGCGGTCCAGCACGAAGGTCACCCCGCACCGGTGCAGCGCCACATCCATCAGCACCTGGTCGAAGGCCCGGTTCAGGAACGTCGCGTACACGGCCACGACCGGGTGCAGCCCACCGGTGGCAAGCCCCGCCGCGCTCACGGCGGCGTGCTGCTCGGCGATCCCGACATCGAAGATCCGCTCCGGGAACTCCTTGGCGAAGGGCGCTAGGCCGACCGGGTGAAGCATGGCGGCGGTGATCGCGACCAGGTCGCGGCGCTCGCGGCCGAGCGCGACCATCTCCTCGCCGAACACCGAGGTCCAGTCCTGGCCCGCGGTCTTCACGGGCAACCCGGTGTCGGGGTGGATCACTCCCACGGCGTGGAAGCGGTCCTCCTCGTTCTGCTCGGCCGCGCGGTAGCCGCGGCCCTTCTGGGTGAGGCAGTGCACGATGACCGGGCCGCCGAAGCCCTTGGCGCGCTTGAGCGCGGACTCCAGGGCCTGCTCGTCGTGGCCGTCGATGGGGCCGACGTACTTCAGCCCCAGGTCCTCGAACATGCCCTGCGGGGCGATGAAGTCCTTGAGGCCCTTCTTGGCGCCGTGCAGGGTCTCGAAGATCTGCTGGCCGACGACCGGGGTGCGCTGCAGCGCCTCCTTGCCCCAGGACAGGAAGCGCTCGTAGCCCTGGGTGGTGCGCAGCGTGGCGAGGTGGTTGGCGAGGCCGCCGATGGTGGGCGAGTAGGAGCGCTCGTTGTCGTTGACGACGATGATCAGCGGGCGGTCCTGGGCCTCGGCGATGTTGTTCAGCGCCTCCCAGGCCATGCCGCCGGTCAGCGCGCCGTCGCCGATCACCGCGACCACGTAGCGGTCGTCCAGGCCCTGCAGCTCGTTGGCCTTGGCCAGGCCGTCGGCGTAGCCGAGGACGGTCGAGGCGTGCGAGTTCTCGATCACGTCGTGCTCGGACTCGGCCCGCGAGGGGTAACCGGACAGGCCGCCCTTCACCCGTAGCTCGGAGAAGTCCTGACGACCCGTGAGCAGCTTGTGCACGTAGCTCTGGTGGCCGGTGTCGAAGAGGACCCGGTCCTTCGGCGAGTCGAACACCCGGTGCAGCGCGATGGTGAGTTCCACGACGCCGAGGTTGGGGCCGAGGTGGCCGCCCGTCTTGGAAACCTCCTCGACGAGGAAGCCCCGGATCTCCTCGGCCAGGACAGCGAGCTGCCCTGGGGTGAGCCGGTCCAGGTCGCGGGGTCCCCGAATGCGGGTCAGCAGGGCCACCCGTTCCTCCTTCGTCTTTCTTCGCCTTTTGAGCTGGAAGAGCTGAGTCTAGTAGGGACCTGGACGGACGACTGCCCGGCACCGGAGCGGAACGGTGCCGGGCAGTCGCTTTCCACCGGCCTCAACCGGAGCGGACCTCCCCCTCAGAGGTCCAACCCCGGATCGGCTGGGCCGGCGGGTTCGGTGAGACCCGCGCTCGGGTCTCGGGGCGGTCCGTACTCGGGACGCTCGGGCGCCGGTCGGTCTTAGGCGCGGCCGGCCGACTTCTGCGTCCTGCGGGAGATCGAGTCGATGATCACGGCGGCCAGCAGAACGCCACCGGTGATCATGTACTCGACCGAGTTGGCCAGGCCGAGCAGGTCCAGGCCGGTCTTGATGGACTGGATGACCAGCACGCCGAGCAGTGCCGACCAGACGCTGCCGCGACCGCCGAAGAGGCTGGTACCACCGATGACGGCGGCCGCGATGGCCAGCATCAGGTTGATCGGGTCGCTACCGGCCTGGTTGGCGGAGGTGATCTGGGCGGCGATGATCAGACCGCCGAGGGCCGCGAAGCCACCGGAGATCGCGAACACCGTGATCCGGACCATGGCGACGTTGATACCGGCGCGGCGGGCCGCCTCGATGCCGCCGCCGACCGCGAAGACCTTGCGGCCGTACGAGGTACGGCGCAGCACGAAGTCCGCGATGACGAGGGCGATCAGGAAGAACACCAGGGCGTTGGGCACGCCGGTGTGCTGGTTCAGCACATAGGCGGCGACGAAGGCGGCAACGCCGAGCAGCCCCGCGCGCAGCGCGATCTCGCTGGTGGGGCGGAACGGGACGCCAGCCTTGCGGCGGCGGTTCTGCTCCAGCAGCGAGCCTGTCAGCATGGCGCCCACGGCCACGGCGGCCAGGATGTAGCCGCCGGCGACGTCTCCGCCCAGGAAGAAGGAGCTGCCGCCGAGCAGGTGGATGAAGCCGGTGTCGGCCAGGTTGATGGTGCCGGTGTTGCCCAGCAGTGCCAGCATCAGGCCTTGCCAGCCCAGGAAGCCGGCCAGGGTGACCACGAAGGCCGGGACGCCGATCTTGGCGAAGATCCAGCCCTGCAGCGCGCCGATCCCGATCCCGGTGAGCAGGGTCAGCAGGCCGGCCAGCCAGATGTTCACCCCGTGGGTGACCGAGAGCACCGCGAAGACGGCGGCGGCGAGGCCGCTGACCGAGCCGACGGACAAGTCGATCTCACCCAGCAGCAGGACGAAGACCAGGCCGATCGCGAGGGTCCCGATCCCGACCATGTAGTACGCGATGGTCTCGAAGTTGGCCGCGGTGAGGAACGTCTTGTTCTCGATGCCGAAGACGATCCAGATCACGATCAGCCCGACGACGACCGGCAGCGAGCCGAGCTCGCCACCACGCACCTTGCGCTTGAACTCCGTGAGGTAGCCCTTGAGGCCCTCCTCACGGACCAGCAGGCGCGGGTCCGTGACCGGTACGGCGGGGGTGTTGATGTCGGTCTCGTTACTCACTTCGACGCCTCCGTCGTACGTGCCTGACGACGGGTCACCGCATTGTCGGTGGCGCCGGTGATCGCCGCGATGATGGTCTCCTGAGTGGTCCCCGCCATGGGGAAGGAGCCGTTGTTCTTGCCGAGCCGCAGCACCGAGACGTTGTCCGCGACCGCGCGCACATCCGCCATGTTGTGGCTGATCAGGATGACCCCGAGGTTCCGCTCGCGGAGCCGCTCGACCAGGTCGAGGACCTGCGCGGTCTGCTCGACGCCGAGGGCGGCGGTGGGCTCGTCCAGGATCACGACCTTGGGGTCGCCGACCATCGCGCGGGCGATGGCCACCACCTGGCGCTGCCCACCGGAGAGGCTCGCCACCGGGATGCGCACGCTGGGGATGCGGATGGACAGGGTCTGGAGCAGTTCCAGCGCCTTCTGCTCCATGGAGACCTCGTCCAGGACGCCGCGACGGATGATCTCGCGCCCGAGGAAGAGGTTGTTGACGACATCGAGGTTGTCGCAGAGCGCCAGGTCCTGGTAAACGGTGGCTACGCCGAGGTGCTGGGCGTCCTGCGGCCGGTGGATGTTCACCGGCTTGCCCTCCCACTCGATGACGCCCTCGTCGATCGGGTGCACTCCAGCGACCGTCTTGACCAGGGTGGACTTTCCTGCGCCGTTGTCACCGACCAGGGCGACGACCTCTCCGGCATGGACCTCCAGCTCGACGTCCGTCAGTGCCTGGACTGCACCGAACCGCTTGGAGACCCCGCGCAACGCCAGTACGGGTGCGCTTGTCACGTGAACCAACTCCTTGGGGTCCGGGGTTCCCCCCGGGAAATAACTGCCACCCGGTGCCTCGGGTGGGCTGCCGCGCCGTCCCTGGCGCAGACGAGGTACGCAAAAACCATGGTCCCGCGCGACGCCCCGTGCGGGAATCCCGCACGGGGCGACGATGCGACGACTACTTGATGCCGGCGGCGGTGCAGGCGGCCGCGTAGGCCGAGGTGCAGATGTCGCTGGCGGTGTAGAGGCCGTCGGCGACGACCGTGCTCTCGACGTTGGCCTTGGTCACCAGGACCGGGGTCAGCAGGTCGGACGGCACGTTGTCGCCGGATCCGCTGGTCTTGGTGCTGGTGGCGATGGTGGTGACGGCGGGCTGGCCGTTGAGCAGGGCCACGGCGAGGGTCGCGGCGGCCTCGGCCTCGGGCTTGTAGGCCTTGTAGACCGTGTAGCTCTGGGTGCCGGAGATGATCCGCTGGATGGCGTCCAGCTGGGCGTCCTGGCCACCGATCGGCAGGCTGGAGAGGCCCGCGTTCTTCATCGAGGTGACGATACCGGCGGCCATGCCGTCGTTGGCCGAGTAGAAGCCGGCGATGTTCTTGGCACCGAGCTGGGTGATCGCGGCGGCGGCCTTCTGGGCGGCGACGTCAGGCTTCCACAGGCCCGAGGCGTCGTAGGCGATGTTCACCTTGCCGGCGACGGCGGTCTGGAAGCCCTTCTTGAAGTCGGCGGCGTTCGGGTCGGCCGAGTCACCGTCGATCTCGACGATCTTGGCCGACGGGGTGGCCTTGGCGCCGAGGGCGTCCAGCAGGCCCTGGCCCTGCAGCTCGCCGACCTTCACGTTGTCGAAGGAGACGTACGCGGAGACCGGGCCCTGGGCGAGGCGGTCGTACGCGATGACCTTGATGCCCTTGGCGACCGCGGCCTGGACCGAGGTCTTGATGGCGGCGGAGTCCTGGGCGTCCAGGATCAGCACCTTCACACCCTGGTTGATCATCGACGTGACCTGCTGGGCCTGCGTGGTCGCGCTGCCCGCGGCGTTGTCGTAGATGATGTTGGCCGACGGGGCCAGTGCCTTGATCTTCGCCTCGATCAGGGGCTTGTCGAACTTCTCGTAGCGCGTGGTCTGGTTCTCGGGGAGAAGCAGACCAATGCTCCCACCGGCGGCGGCAGAGGTGCCGGCCGAGGAAGAGGAGGAGGAAGACGCAGTGCTGGTGCTGCCGGCCTTGCCACAGGCGGCCATTCCGAGAGCCATGGAGACCGCAGCGGTCGCGACCACGGTACGGCGGAGAGAAGTGTTCATGTTTTGGGGTGCCTCCCTGACGCGGTCGCGGCTTTGCGACCGAGGTGTCTGGGAGTCAACCTCCCAGGTGAGTCTGGCGTCAATAAGTAAAACCTGACTACCAGCAATCCGAACCCATTCGTTATCTTCCTGAAGGCATGACTGCAACCGAACGAGTGGAATCCCTACTCTCAACGGCGGGCAATGCCCCGGAATCTCCCATTTCGGACATTACCAGCGCCAAGGCTCCAAGGACCTCAGCGCGGCCGCCAAGAGTTCCCGGGACCACCGAAAGCTGCCGGGCGGCACTGGGGATGGCGTACCGGGCGACGGACTCCCGGATCGGGTCCAGCACGAGGTCGCCGGCCTCGGCGAGATCGCCGCCGAGTATCACCCGGCGCGGGTTCAGCAGGTTGCAGAGGTTGGCGACGCCGGTGCCGATCTGCCGTCCCACGTCGGCGAGCACCCGACGGCAGCCGAGGTCGCCGCGCTGGGCCAGCTGGACCACCTTCGGCAGCGTCAGGTCAGCGCCGTGGCTGCTGTTGAGCAGGTTCAGGATGTGCCGTGAGCCCACGAAGGTCTCCAGGCAGCCCCGGTTGCCGCAGCGGCACACCGGGCCCGACTCGTCCAGGGTGATGTGGCCGATCTCGCCGGCCGTTCCGCCCGGCCCGCGGTAGATCTGCCCGGAGATCACCAGCCCGGCGCCGACGCCGCTGGCGACCTTGATGTAGGCGAGGTCGGACAGGCCGCGCCCCGCCCCCCAGACCAGTTCGCCGAGCGCGCCGAGGTTGGCGTCGTTGTCGACGTAGACGGGCATCCCCAGCCGGCTGGAAAGCTCCCGGCCGGGGGCGATGCCGGTCCAGCCGGGAAGGATGGCGGTGGAGCCGAGCGCGCCGGTCTCCCCGTCGATGGGCCCGGGCACGCCGAGCCCGACGCCGATCACCTTGTCCGGGCGGAAGCCGGTCTGCTCCAGCAACCGGGCCACCAACTGCTCGGCCCGGCCGAAGCCCTGGTCGGCGGAGGCGTCGGTGTCGAGCGGCTCACTCTCCTCGGCGAGCACCCGGTGGGCCAGGTTCCCCACCGCGACGCGGAGGTGCGTGTGACCGAAGTCGACCCCCACCACGATGCCGGCGTCGGCGCTCAGCGAGACGCTGCGGGCGCGCCGGCCCCCCGAGGAGGTCGGGGTGACGACGACGGTTCCGACTTCCTTCAGTTCCCGGACGATGTTCGACACCGTCGCGGCCGAGAGGCCGGTGGTCCGGGCGATCTCGGCCTGGGTCAGCGACCCGGCCATCCGGACGGCCTTGAGCACCCGTTCCAGGTTGGCGCGGTGCAGGGATGACTGCGACCCCGGCGTGTCCACGGACATGTTCCACCCTCCCGAGCCCCGGCGACACGACCGTCCACCGGGGCTCTGCCGCGTCGTTGCGGCGGAGCTCAGTTACAACTTGTGAAGCCTAAGCTCAGCTAATCGGGTGATGTCACGTCAAGACTGAAGACCGATCGTTGTGAAACCTATGCCGCAAACCAATCTAAAACGGTCGGACCGGAAACCGCTTGGCGGGGTCTCAGGCGACCGAACGGACCCGCCGCACCAGCAGTCCGCCCAGCACCGTGGCCAGCGCCGTGGCCAGATAGAGACCCGTGTAGCCGCCTGCCGCCGCGACGATCGGGGCGGCGATGGCAGGGGCGAGCACCTGCGGGCCTGAGTTCGCAATGTTGATGACACCGAGATCCTTGGCCCGGTCCAGCGCGGTCGGCAGCACCTGGGTCACCAGGGCCTGGTCCACCGCCAGGTAGACGCCGAAGCCCGCGCCCAGGACCGCGGCGGCGACCATCGCGGCCGTCCAGCTGTGGACAAAGGCCAGCAGCACCGCGGCGGCTGCCATGACCAGGCTGGAGATCACCACGAAGACCTTCCGCCGGCCGATCCGGTCGGAGACCCGACCGACCGGGACGGCGGTGAGCGCGGCGCAGAGGGTGTAGATCACTGTGAGTATCAGCACACCGGTGCCGGGGTCCGCGTAGTGCACCGAGTCGGTGAGGTAGAAGAGCAGGTACAGCGTGCCCAGGGCGTTGCCCAGGTTGATCAGGAAGCGGGTCAGCCAGGCCCAGGCGAAGTCCGGGTGCAGCCGCGGGCTGATCCAGAATCCGGCCAGCAGCCGGCGCAGGTCGAAGGCGGGGCGCAGCGCGCGCGGGAGCACCGGCTCGGCGAACCACAGTACGAAGGGCAGCGCCAGCAGCACGGTGAGCAGCGCCAGAGTGCCGTAGCCCGACCAGACGCCGGTGAACACCAGGGTGGTGAGCAGCGCACCGAAGACCAGGCCGAAGGACTGCATGATCCCGGTCCAACCGGAGACCTCGGCCCGCTGCTCGACCGGGACCCGGTCGGCAACCGGGGTGGTGACTCCGGCGAGCATGGCGTTGAGGCCGGCCTGGGCGAGGCACCAGCCGACGGCGACGCCGGGCACGGTGTGCTGGGCCGCGGTGAAGGCGAGCCCGGCGGCGCCGGCCAGGGCCCCGCCGACGATCCAGGGTCGGCGGCGGCCGAAGCGGCTCACGGTTCGGTCGGACAGAGCCCCGGCCAGGGGGTTGACGACGACGGCGACCAGAGCGCCGATTCCGGTGACCCAGGCCAGGGCGGTGGACTTGTGGGCGGGGTCGATGTGCTCCAGTTGCAGCGGCAGCAGGATCTGGATCGGCGTCATGAAGGCCATGAAGACGGCCAGCGTGGACAGGCTGAGCGAGGCCGTCCACGCGGCGCGGACCCGCGCGGTGGGCTCCGCCAGGGCGGCGGGCGGCGTGGCACCGGACTGGCCCTCGTGACCCTGCAGCGGCGTGTCCGCACTGACTCGGCGCATCTGCTCTCCCAAGCTGGAGAACATGAGATCATCTCATGTTTGCGTGAGTGTAGCGGCGCTCCAGGGCCCGGCCAAGGGGGTTGGAACAAGGGGGTTGGAAGCTGTTTGAGGTCAGTGGGTCCTGGATGCGGCGCGATGTGCGGCGATCCGGTCCCGGTACCAGGCGTAGGACGCCTTGGGCGTGCGGACCTGGGTCTCGAAGTCCACGTGGACCAGCCCGAAGCGCTGGTGGTAGCCCTCGGCCCACTCGAAGTTGTCCAGCAGCGACCAGGTGAAGTAGCCCCGGACGTCGACGCCTTGGGCGACCGCGTCCGCCACCGCGTCGATGTGGTCGCGAAGGTAGTCGATCCGCGCCTGGTCCAGGACCTGACCGTCGACCGGCCGGTCCGGCTGCGAGCAGCCGTTCTCGGTGATCCACACGGGCGGCAAGGCGTCCCCGTAGCGCTCCTTGGTGCGCACCAGCAGTTCGGTCAGCCCGTCCGGGACCACCGGCCAGCCGAAGTGCGTCCGGCGGTACCGGTCGGCGTCGGGCTCCACCAGCTCGAACGGGAGCCCGGAGTCGGGCGCGGTCGGGGCCTTGATCCAGCTGGGGTTGTAGTAGTTGACGCCGAGTCCGTCCAGGGGTGCGGAGATGGCCGCCAGGTCACCGTCCCGGACCAGGCCGCCCCAACTCGGGTCGGCCACGCCGTAGACGGACAGGTCGGGGTAACGACCCAACAGCAAAGGGTCGTTGAAGAGCCGGTTGTGGAGGTTGTCGTAGGCCTCGGCGGCGGCGCGGTCTGCCTCCGAGCCGGCGCCGTCGCGGTCGGCGTCGGCGAGGCGTACCGGGGTGCAGTTGTTGGCGATCAGCACCTCCTGGGCACCGCGCTCGCGCAGCGCGGCGACGGCCAGACCGTGGGCGAGCAGCTGGTGGTGGGCGGCCGGGAGGGCTTCGAACATCAGGGCGCGGCCGGGGGCGTGCACCCCGTAGGCGTAACCGAAGGCCATGTGCACGAAGGGCTCGTTGAGAGTGATCCAGCGCTTGACGCGGTCGCCCAGGCGGTCGGCGACGACGGCGGCGTACTCGGCGAAGCGGTACGCGGTGTCCCGGTTCAGCCAGCCGCCCTCGTCCTCGAGGGCCTGCGGAAGGTCCCAGTGGAACAGCGTCGGGGTGGGCGTGACTCCGTTCCCCAGCAGCTCGTCCACCAGGCGGTCGTAGAAGTCCAGGCCTTCGCTGTTGACGGCTCCGCTTCCGCTCGGCCGGATCCGGGGCCAGGAGAGCGAGAAGCGGTAGGCGTCCAGGCCGAGGCCCTTCATCAGGGCGACGTCCTCGGGGTAGCGGTGGTAGTGGTCGCAGGCGGTGTCCCCGGTGTGGCCGTCCCTGACCGCACCGGGACGGGCGGTGAAGGTGTCCCAGACGGACGGGCCCTTCCCTCCCTCGGTGGCGGCGCCCTCGATCTGGTACGAGGCCGTGGAGGCCCCCCAGCTGAACGAGGAGGGGAGCTGCCGCAGGGGGTCCGTCATGGGTGACCGTCTCCTTCACGTACCGGGGCACATATCGGACGAGCAGAACATGAGTACTCCTCGCCTTATCTGTTCGCCAACGCTACACCCGATCCGGCACAGTGAGAGCATGCAAAGTGCAGTGCGCCGCCGTCCCGTCCAGCGCCGCAGCCTGGAGCGGTTCGAGCGGATCCTCGACTCCTGCGCGGAGCTCCTGGACGAGGTCGGCTACACCGGCCTCACCACCAAGGAGGTCGCCCGCCGCGCGCAGGTGCCGATCGGCACGCTCTACCAGTTCTTCCCGGGTATCGAAGGTCTGCTCGGCGCCCTCGCGGAACGCAATCTGGAGCACTTCGTCGACCGGCTCTCCCGCCGCGTCGAGGCCGAACAGCCCACGCACGTGGGCACGCTGGTGGACCTCGCGGTCGAGGAGTACGTCGCCATGCACCGCGCCGTCCCCGGCTTCGGCGTGGTCGACTTCGGGGCGGTCGGGGTGGAGGACCACGACAGCATCCATCTGCTGGACGATGTGCTCGACAACAACTCCGCCGTGGCCGAACGTCTGTGGACCCTCGTCTCCGGTCTCCTCGCCGCCGAGGACACCGACCCGGCCCACCCGCGACCCAACCCCCGTCTCGCCCTGCGCGTCGCCCTGGAGTGCGCCGACGCCATCCTCCGCCTCGCCTTCCGCACCGACCCCGACGGCGACCCCGTCCTCATCGCCGAGTGCAAGCGCCTGCTCCGCGTCTACCTCGCCTGAACGGCACAGCACCTGGACGGCACGGCAGACGGCCGGCCCGCTCCCCCTGAGGGGAACGGGCCGGCCGTCGACGTTGCGTCAGAGATCGCTGCGTCAGAGATCAGAGGCCAGTGCCTACTTGGCGATCAGCGAGCGCAGCACGTACTGCAGGATGCCGCCGTTGCGGTAGTAGTCCGCCTCGCCGGGGGTGTCGATGCGCACCTTGGCGTCAAACTCCACGTCGCCTGCCGTGACCTTGACGGTCTCCGGGATGCCGCCGTCGTTGAGCGCGGTCACGCCGGTGATGGAGAAGGTCTCCTCGCCGGTCAGACCGAGCGCGTCGGCGCTGGCGCCCTCGGGGAACTGCAGCGGCAGCACCCCCATGCCGATCAGGTTGGAGCGGTGGATCCGCTCGTAGGACTCGGCGACGACGGCCTTGACGCCCAGCAGCGCGGTGCCCTTCGCGGCCCAGTCGCGGGACGAGCCCGAGCCGTACTCCTTGCCCGCCAGGATCACCAGCGGGATGCCGGCGGCCTGGTAGTTCTCCGCGGCGTCGTAGATGAACGACACCGGCGAGTCGGTCTGGGTGAAGTCGCGGGTGTAGCCGCCCTCGGTGCCCGGCGCGATCTGGTTGCGCAGGCGGATGTTGGCGAAGGTCCCGCGGATCATCACCTCGTGGTTGCCGCGGCGCGAGCCGTACGAGTTGAAGTCGCGCTTCTCCACGCCGTGCTCGGTGAGGTACTGCGCGGCCGGGGTGCCCGGCTTGATGTTGCCGGCCGGGGAGATGTGGTCGGTGGTGACCGAGTCACCCAGCTTCGCCAGGACGCGGGCGCCGGCGATGTCCACGACCGGGCTCGGCTTGTGCGCCATGCCCTCGAAGTACGGGGGCTTGCGGACGTAGGTGGACTCGCTGTCCCACTCGAAGGTGTTGCCGGTGGGGATCGACAGCGACTGCCAGCGGTGGTCGCCCGCGAAGACGTCCGCGTAGTCCTTGGTGAACATGTCCTGGTCGATCGAGGAGGCGACGACCTCGGCGATCTCCTGCTCCGACGGCCAGATGTCCGCCAGGTAGACCGGCTTGCCGTCCGCGTCGATGCCCAGCGCGTCGCGGGTGATGTCGACGTTCATGTTGCCGGCGATGGCGTAGGCGACGACCAGCGGCGGCGACGCCAGGTAGTTCATCTTGACGTCGGGGTTGATCCGGCCCTCGAAGTTGCGGTTGCCCGAGAGCACCGAGACGACCGCGAGGTCGTGCTCGTTGACGGCGGCCGAGACCTCCTCTGGCAGCGGGCCCGAGTTGCCGATGCAGGTGACGCAGCCGTAGCCGACCAGGTTGAAGCCCAGCTTCTCCATGTAGGGAGTGAGGCCGGCCTTCTCGTAGTAGTCCATGACGACCTTGGACCCGGGGGCCAGCGTGGTCTTGACCCACGGCTTGGCGTGCAGACCCCGCTCCACGGCCTTCTTGGCGAGCAGGGCGGCGCCCAGCATCACCGAGGGGTTGGAGGTGTTGGTGCAGGAGGTGATCGAGGCGATCACAACCGCGCCGTTGTCGATCTCGTACGTCGTCCCGTCCGGGGCGGTGACCAGGGTCGGCTTGTGGATGCCGTTGCTCGTCGCCGGGGCGTCGGAGGCCGGGAAGGACTCCTCGCCGGACTCGTCCGAGGTGCTGATGTAGTCGCGGACCGCGCTGCGGAACTTCTCGGCGGCCTCGGCGAGGATGACCCGGTCCTGCGGGCGCTTGGGGCCGGCGATGGAGGGGACCACCGAGGCCAGGTCCAGCTCGATGTACTCGGAGTAGACCGGCTCGACGGACGGGTCGTGCCACAGGCCCTGGGTCTTGGCGTAGGCCTCGACCAGCGCGAGCTGCTGCTCGGAGCGGCCGGTCAGCTTGAGGTAGGTGATCGTCTCGGCGTCGATCGGGAAGATGGCGCAGGTGGAACCGAACTCCGGCGACATGTTGCCGATGGTGGCGCGGTTCGCGAGCGGGATGGAGGCGACGCCCTCGCCGTAGAACTCGACGAACTTGCCGACGACGCCGTGCTTGCGCAGCATCTCGGTGATGGTGAGCACCAGGTCGGTGGCGGTGGCACCGGCCGGCAGCGCACCGTTCAGCTTGAAGCCGACCACGCGCGGGATCAGCATGGACACCGGCTGGCCCAGCATCGCGGCCTCGGCCTCGATGCCGCCGACGCCCCAACCCAGCACGCCCAGGCCGTTGACCATGGTGGTGTGCGAGTCGGTGCCGACGCAGGTGTCCGGGTAGGCCTGGCCGTTGCGGACCATGACCGTGCGGGCCAGGTGCTCGATGTTGACCTGGTGCACGATGCCGGTGCCCGGCGGGACGACCTTGAACTCGTCGAACGCGGTCTGGCCCCAGCGCAGGAACTGGTAGCGCTCCTTGTTGCGGCCGTACTCGATCTCGACGTTCTGCGCGAAGGAGTCCCTGGTGCCGAACTTGTCGGCGATGACGGAGTGGTCGATGACCAGTTCGGCCGGGGCGAGGGGGTTGATCTTCGCCGGGTCGCCGCCCAGCTCCTTGACGGCCTCACGCATGGTCGCCAGGTCGACGACGCAAGGGACACCGGTGAAGTCCTGCATGATCACGCGGGCGGGCGTGAACTGGATCTCCTGGCTGGGCTGCGCGGTGGCGTCCCAGTTGCTCAGCGCGCGGATGTGGGCGGCGGTGATGTTCGCGCCGTCCTCCGTGCGGAGCAGGTTCTCCAGGAGCACCTTCAGGCTGTAGGGAAGGCGCTCGGCGCCCTCGACCTTGTCCAGCTTGAAGATCTCGTACGACTCGTCGCCCACCTGCAGCGAGCTGCGGGCGTCGAAGCTGTTGGCGGACACGACTGTCTCCCTGGGTGTCTCTCTGGTGCACGGTCTGACGGTGCTCAGGATATCTTGACGTCGAGATAACCATAGTGCATACCCGCCGCAGCAGCGACGCCGGATGGGGGGCCGAACGGGGCAAGCCGCGCGGCCGTCCGCGGCGTGGACGTACGAGCGGCGGTAGGCGCCACTGGTGGCGCGGAGCGTCAGTCGCCCAGGGTCGCGACCATGATCGCCTTGATGGTGTGCAAGCGGTTCTCGGCCTGATCGAAGACCACGGAGTGCTCCGACTCGAACAGCTCGTCAGTGACCTCCAACTCGGTCAGCCCGGTGGTCGCGTGCAACTGCCGGGCGACCTCGGTGCCCAGGTCGTGGAAGGCCGGCAGGCAGTGCAGGAACTTCACGGACGGATTGCCGGTCGCCCGGACGGTGTCCATCGACACCTGGTACGGCAGCAGCTGCTCGATCCGCTCCGCCCAGACCTCCTTCGGCTCGCCCATCGACACCCACACGTCGGTGTAGAGGAAGTCAACGCCGCGCACGCCCTCAGCCACGTCCTCCGTGAGCATGATCCGCGCACCTGTGTTCCCGGCCAGCCTGCGCGCCTCGGCCTGGACCTCCTCCGTCGGCCACAGCTGCCGCGGCGCGACCATCCGGATGTCCAGGCCCAGCAGCGCGCCGGTGACCAGCAGCGAGTGGCCCATGTTGTTGCGGGCGTCGCCCAGGTACGCGAGGGCGACCTCGGGCAGCGGCTTGGTGCTGTGCTCCCGCACGGTGAGGATGTCGGCCAGCATCTGGGTGGGATGCCACTCGTCCGTCAGTCCGTTCCACACCGGGACACCGGCGTGGGCGGCGAGCTCCTCGACGATCTCCTGTCCGTACCCCCGGTACTCGATGCCGTCGAACATCCGGCCGAGCACTCGAGCGGTGTCCTTCACCGACTCCTTGGCGCCCAGATGGGAGCCGCTGGGGTCGAGGTACGTGGTGTGCGCGCCCTGGTCGGCCGCCGCGACCTCGAAGGAGCAGCGGGTGCGGGTGGACCCCTTCTCGAAGACCAGGGCGATGTTCTTGCCGCGCAGCCTCGGCTGCTCGGTGCCCGCGTACTTGGCCGCCTTCAGCTGGGCCGACAGGTCGAGCAGGAAGCGGAACTCCTGGGGGGTGAAGTCCAGCTCCTTGAGGAAGTGCCGGTGCCGCAGGTTGAAGGCCATGTCGGACTCCTGAGGTGACGGGGGCGTTGATTCAGGAATTCTATACGCAACTGAGCATGATTATGCAGTCCTGTCCGTCATCCGAGCGGCAACTCCATCTCCAGTTCGCAGGCCGTCGGGTCGAGCGGGTACGGAGTGGTGCGGCCGGTGCGCACGAATCCGCGCCGCTCGTAGTAGGCGATCGCGCGGGTGTTGGACTCGTGCACCTCCAGCAGCATCCGGGAGACCGCCGGCTCGGTGCGTGACCAGGCCACGACCGCGTCCAGCAGGCGGTCGGTCACCCCGAGCTTGCCGCCCCGATGGTCGGGGTGCACCCACACGCCGACCAACCAGGCGATCTCCGGGTCGTCGCCCGGCACGTAGGCGTGCATCGCACCGACCCACGCCCCGGTCGACTCGTCCACCGCGACATAGCCGGTGTTGCCGGGCTTGGTGTTGCGGGCAGCCCGGGAGTCCCACTCCTCCGCCGGGCGGTCGAGTGCGTCCTGATAGGTCTCCAGATAGGCCATCGGCGTGTCCTGCAGCATCTGCAGGCGGAGGGTGCGGCAGCGCTCACCGTCCTCGGCCCGGACGCGGTCGATGCGGTAACTCATGTCGCTCCACTTTCAGTAGCGGTGTCTCTTGGGCCACGGTGGCTCTGGGTCTGTCGTGCTCTCAGTGGTCTGTCGTGCTCTCAGTGGTCTGTCGTGCACTCAGGGGTCTGTCGCGCACTCAGAGCCGGGGGTCGACCGGCTCCGACTCGAGGGCGAGTACGGCGAACACGGCCTCGTGCACCCGCCACAGCGGCTCGTGCGCGGCGAGGCGGTCCAGCGCCTCCAGGCCGAGGGCGTACTCGCGCAGGGCGAGCGAGCGCTTGTGGCCGAGGGCGCGCGAGCGCAGCCGGTCGAGGTTGGCCGGGAGGGTGTAGTCGGGGCCGTAGATGATCCGCAGGTACTCCCGGCCGCGGACCTTCACGCCGGGCTGGACGAGACGTCCGCCGTCGGGACGGACCAGCGAGTCCAGCGGCTTGACGACCATGCCCTCTCCCCCGTTGCCGGTCAGTTCCTCCCACCAGGCGACAGCGGCGGCGACCGACTGCTCGTCAGCGGTGTCGACCAGGAGGCGGCCGGTGCGGTGGAGCAGGCCAGAGGTGCGGCGCGAAGCGCCTCGGTCCGGGGTGGCGGTGGACGACGGGCCAGCCGGGTCGGCCGCGACGAGGCGGTCGATCCAGGCGAGGTGCTGGTCGTGCGAGCGGACGGCGAGGTTGGCGCCCTCGGCGGCGAGGATCTGGAACGGGGCCAGCCTGATCCCGTCCAGCCCGTCCACCGGCCAGCAGTAGCGGCGGTACGCCTCGGTGAACGCGGCGGCGTCCGCATGGCGGGCCGTCTGACGGGTCGCCAGGTCCGCGACATCGACGTCACGTGCGCGAGCCGCGTCCAGCGCTGCGAGGGCAGCGGGCAGCGCCGCGCCCGCCGCCGCGCCCACTGCCGCGTACTGGCGGCGCAGCAGGCCCTCGGCCTTCAGCGACCAGGGCATCAGCTCGGCGTCCAGCAGCAGCCAGTCGCTGTCCAGGTCACCGAAAAGGCCGGAGTCGGTCGCAGCGGTACGCAACCGATCCAGGATCGCGGCGGTCAGTGTGTCGTCGTCCAGGAACGCACGTCCGGTGCGGGTCCAGATCGCGCCGCCGGTGGGAACGCCGAAACGCTTCTCCAGTGCGGCTTCGTTCGCGCCGAGCAGCACCACGGCGCGCGAGCCCATGTGCTTCTCCTCGCACACGACCTGCCGGACGCCGTCGGCGAGGTAGCCGGAGAACGCCTCCTCCGGGTGTTCCAGGTAGCCCTCGCGGCGCGAGGTGGCGACCGGGGCCATGGTCGGCGGCAGGTAGGCGAGCAGGCGCGGGTCGAGCGCGAAGCGGCTCATCACCTCGAGCGCTGCGGCGGCATTCTCCTCCCGGACCGAGACCCGCCCGTGGTTGGCGGTCTCGACGATGCGGCGACCGGCGACGTCGCCGAGCGCGAGGGGACGACCCTCGCGGGCGCCGGGGGCGTCCGAGATCAGCGGGCGGACCGGCTCGTACCAGACCTGCTCGGCCTCGACCTCGACGAGCGAGCGCTCCGGGTAGCGCAGCGCGGTCATGCTGCCGCCGAAGACGCAGCCGGTGTCCAGACAGATGGTGTTGTTGACGAAGCTCGCCGTCGGGGTCGGGGTGTGGCCGTAGACGACCAGGGCGCGGCCCCGGTACTCCTCGGCCCACGGGTAGCGCACGGGCAGGCCGTACTCGTCGGTCTCGCCGGTGGTGTCGCCGTAGAGGGCGTGCGAGCGGACCCGGCCGGAGGTGCGGCCGTGGTACCGCTCCGGCAGCCCGGCGTGGCAGACGACGAGGTTGCCGCCGTCCAGGACGTAGTGGCTGACCAGCCCGTCGATGAAGCGGCGCACCTCGGCGACAAAGTCCGGCGGTTCGGCGGCGAGCTGGTCCAGGGACTCCTGCAGGCCGTGACTGATCGTCACCTTGCGTCCGGACAGGGCGCGGCCGAGCTTGTTCTCGTGGTTGCCGGGAACGCAGAGGGCGTTTCCGGACGCGACCATGCCCATGACCAGGCGCAGCACGCCCGGGGTGTCCGGGCCGCGGTCGACCAGGTCGCCGACGAACACGGCGGTGCGGCCGTCCGGGTGTGCGGCGTCGACCGCGCGGCCTTCCTCGTCGCGGGTGACGCCATAGCCCAGCCGGCCGAGCAGGGTGACCAGTTCGGACCGGCAGCCGTGGATGTCGCCGATGATGTCGAAGGGCCCGGTGACGTGGCGCAGGTCGTTGTAGCGTTTCTCGTACACGATCTCGGCGGCCTCGACCTCGGCGGCGCCGCGCAGGATGTGGACCTTGCGGAAGCCCTCGCGCTCCAGGAACTTCAGCGAGCGGCGCAGCTCGCGCTGCTGACGCTGGATGACATGCGGGCTGAACCCGGCCCGGTCGGGACGCAGTGCGTTGCGCTCGGCGCAGACCTGCGGCGGGACGTCGAGCACGATCGCGATCGGCAGCACGTCGTACTCGCGGGCGAGGTTGACCAGCTGCCGCCGGGCCTCGGGCTGAACGTTGGTGGCGTCCACGACGGTGAGGCGCCCGGCCGCGAGGCGCTTGCCCGCGATGTAGTGGAGCACGTCGAAGGCGTCCGGGGTCGCCGCCTGGTCGTTGGGGTCGTCGGAGACCAGGCCGCGGCAGGTGTCGGAGGAGACCACCTGAGTGGGGAGGAAGTGCCGGGCAGCGAAGCTGGACTTGCCGGACCCGGTGGTGCCGACCAGGACGACCAGAGAGAGGTCGGGGACGGGGAGCGGGCGCGTGTCGCTCGCCCTGCTCATCTCGCGCGTGTCGCTCATCGGGCGGCTGCTTCCTGGACGGTGGTGCGTACGAACGTGGCGAGCTGGGTCGGCGGGCCGACCTCGGGGTCGTCCGGGCCGACGGGTGCGAACCCGACGGTGTAGCCGTAGCGGTCGGCGACCTCTCCGGCCCAGATCCGGAACTGGGTGCGGTCCCACTCGAACCGGTGGTCGGCATGGCGGACGTGCCCGGCCGGGAGGGACTCCCAGCGGACGTTGTACTCGGCGTTGGGCGTGGTCACGACGACCGTGCCGGGGCGCGCGGCACCGAACACCGCGTACTCCAGGGCGGGCAGCCGGGGCGGGTCGACGTGCTCGATGACCTCGGAGAGCACCGCGGCGTCATAGCCGGTGAGGCGGGCGTCGGTGTAGGTGAGCGCGCCCTGGACCAGACGGACGCGCTGCGCCTGGCGCTCGGACATTCGGTCCAGGTGCAGTCGTCGGGCGGCGATGGCGAGGGCGCGCGAGGACACGTCCACGCCGAGGATCTCGGTGACGCGCGGCTCCTTGAGCAGCGCGGCCACGAGACTGCCCTCGCCGCAGCCGAGGTCCACGACACGAGTCGCGCCGGCGGCCCTCAGCACGTCCATGATCGCCTCGCGGCGGTGGACCGCGAGCGGGGTCGGCCGGGGCTCGGCCGCGTCCGTCCCCGTCTCCGTCTCCGTCTCTGTCCCCGTCTCCGTTTCCGTCTCCGTCGGGGTCTGGTCCGGGGCCCCGTCCGAGTTCTCGTCCGGTGTCTCCTCGGGGACGGCGTTGTCGATCTCCTCGACCTCGCGGTCGTCGGCCTCGGCGAGCCGGGCCAGTTCCAGCTGCTCCATCGCACTGCGGGTCAGCGACCAGCGGCGGGCCAGGTAGCGTCGGGTGATCAGGGCCAGCTCGGGATGCTCGCCGAGCCATCCGCCGCCCACCCGCAGCAGCTTGTCGACCTCGTCGGGTGAGACCCAGTAGTGCTTGGCGTCGTCGAGCACCGGCAGCAGGATGTAGAGCTGGCTCAGCGCGTCGGCCAGACGCAGCGTGCCGAACAGTTCCAACCGCACGTACCGCGAGTCGCCCCACTCGGGGAAGGAGTCGTCGAGCGGGATCGGCTCTGCCTCAACCTGCCAGCCGAGCGGTTCGAACAGGCGGCGGACGAGCTGCGGGCCACTGTCCTGGCCTGCCTTCGCGGGCAGCGCGGGGACGGTGATCCTCAGCGGAAGCGGGTTCGCGGCGAGTTCAGGACGCTGGTCGCAGCGGCCCTTCATCGCGCTCCTGAAGACCGCGCTCAGCGCGACCGCGAGCAGCGAGGAAGCAGCGTAGGGGCGGTCGTTGACGTACTGCGCGAGGGCGAAGTCGGGCGATCCGCCTCGGCCCTTGCCGCGGCCTCGTCGGACCAGCCCGATCGGATCGACCTCCAACAGCAGTGCGGCAGTGCAACGCTGCTCGGTCGCCTCGGGGTAGAAGACGTGCGCGAGCCCGTGGGAGGTGGCGAACGACTGGGCCTTGCCCGGGTGCTTGTGCAGCAGAAAACCCAGGTCGGTGGCCGGTCGCTCGGGGGAGCCGAAGGTGCTGATCGTCAGGAACACACGGTCGAGTATCGCGTGGCACGCAGGCTCCGCACACGTGGTTTTGGAGCCGAGACCGGGTTCTGTCCAGGGTCTCGTTCTAGTCGGCGGTCGCGCCGACGGGCTCGTGCCGCGTGGCGGGGAACGTCGTGGTTCGGGTGCTGCGGGCGCTCACGAGCGCGACGAGGGAGAGCACCAGCAGCACCGACTCCACGAGGAGGCTGAGGAGACCGAGCGGTTCGGTCCAGTTGCCCTTGTCGTCGCCGTAGCCGGGGAGCCCCGGGCCGCGCGAGAGAGCGAAGCCGAGCAGCGGGCCCGCCGAGACGCCCATGGCCAGCAGCCAGGCGGCGCGGTACAGGCGGGTCCCGGGCCCGGCGACGAGAAGCACCGCCGACAACACGCCGACGGCCTCCAGCGCGAAGTACCCCAGGGCGACGTAGCCCGGCGACTTGCTCCCCGGGAAGCCGCCCTGGTCCTGCACGTGGATCCACACCACGCCCAGGCACAGGACGGCGGCGGAGAGACCGGTCGGGGACGTCCGTCGCGGCGGACGACGTTCGAGCGGGCGGTGCCGACCTTGATGTGAGGATGCTGCCACAGGGATTCCTCTGCAGTGGGACTGGCAATGTCACTCGCGGCGCCGACGGCAGGATTCTATGCACCGGCCCTGGCCGGGCGAATCCGATCACGGACTCCCGCTCGATTCACCGGCGATATGCCCTCGGGGCAGGGTATTCCTGGCGGAACCGCTCACCTGCCGGCGGGAACACATTACCGATACCTTACGGAATTGTCCCTGGCGTTTCGAAGGCAGCCCTTTATGCCTGCGGGAGCAGAAGGCCGTAGTGGCCGTCGTAGCGCTTGTAGAGCATGGCGCCCCGGGCCTCGCGGTTCGTGGCGTCCGCGAAGAACATGAAAGGCAGTCCGGTGAGGTTCAGACGTGCTGCGGCCTGGTTGGCCGTCAGGTGCGGGGCGGGCCGCGGGCGGACCGTGAAGGAGAGGTTGCGCCGACGTGGTGGGCCGTTCCTGGTGGAGAGCTGGGCCACGCTGTAGCCGGTGGGGCCGGAGCGGAAGACCATACTGTCCTGCCCGGTGTCGGAGTCGGAGAACATGTGGCAGTCGTAGTCCATCGCATCCATGCGGAAGGCGGCCTCGTCCACGGTCTCGCAGCGCAGCGTGACGGGCTTGCACCGGACGATCCGGGTCCGGGGGACGGAAAGCGAGTCCTCGCCGGCGTGCTGGTGCGGCGAATCGAGCGGCGCGCCGACCACCAGGCCGTGGTAGGGGGCGTCAGAGCGCAGTAGCCGTACCAGGCGGTCCCGCAGTCGCTCCCGGAGCAGCTGGATCGCCTGGTGCATGCTGTGAGCGGCGGTCTGGGCCCGGAGCGGAATGCCACCGATGTCCAGATTGCCCTGGGTGACTGCAGGGAGCGGCAGGGTCCAGTCCGTGAGGCGGGTCAGTTTGATGCGTGCCTGCCGGATCAGTAGGTCGGCATCGCAGTCCAGCTGCTCGATGCTGTCGCGAGCCAGGCGGCGCGCGTCCTCCCCTATCTCGCCGCGCGTCTCGACCGTCACTGTGAAGGGTGATGTGTTCACGGGAGCTCCTGCTGCTCGATGGCGGCGGTTTCCTCGGCCCGGCGGCACCGTACTCCGTATTCTGGCGACGGAATCCGCTTCCAGATGGAGGGGTACTTCGGCCGGTGCGCGGTGACTTTACCCGGCGTCGCGTATGTCGTGGATCGGATTTCAATCACAGGCACCACATTGGCATCTCCCAACGGAGAGGTGCCGCCGATGTGGTGCCTCGGTGACTGGAAACGAATCGGTAACGCCTCTTCGGGACAAATCGTCTTGGCAGGGGCCTGTTCGGGGGTACGTTCCGACCGAGGACGCGCGCAAGGGAAGTTCCACAAGAATGCCCGGGGGCAGTCCCCTTCGATTCGACCTGGAGTTGTGGGCATGGCCGCAGATACCCAATGGCAGGACCTGTATCCAGACCCGTCGGCCGAGCAGGAGAGCGACTGGCAGCGCTCGTTGCACGTGGTGCCGATGGGTCAGAACCCCGTCGATCCGCAGGAGCCGGCGTACTGGCAGCAGTATGCGGACGGGCCGCCGGCGCGGGAGCAGGCCGCCGTTCCGGAGGAGGCGGCCTATCCGCCCCCGCGCGACCTGGGCCGGGCCGAGGCGAGGAGGCGTGTCCTGGGCGCGCGCCACCGAACCCTCCAGCACCGCGACGTGTCGGGCGGCTGGCTGCGTCCCGCAGTCTTCGGCGCCATGGACGGTCTGGTCACCAACGCTTCGCTGATCGCGGGCGTCGGCGGCGGCGGGGCCGCCAACCACACCATCGTGCTGACGGGGCTGGCCGGCCTGATCGCCGGCGCGTTCTCCATGGCCACTGGCGAGTACATCTCGGTCTGCTCGCAGAACGAGCTCACCGAGGCCGAGGTTGCGGTCGAGCAGCTCCAGCACTGGCGCAATCCCCAGGGCGAGGAGCGGGAACTCGCCCAGGTCTTCGTCACCCGGGGCGTCGAACCCGAGGTCGCCGAGCTCGTCGCCCGGCAGATCTCCGCCGACCCGCGCCAGGCCGTGAAGGTCCATGTGCGCGAGGAACTCGGCATCGATCCTGACGACCTGCCATCGCCCTGGACGGCAGCGGGCGCATCCTTCGCCTCGTTCACCGTCGGCGCGCTACTGCCGCTGATGCCGTATCTCTTCGGCATCCCGGCCGCCTTCGTGCTGGCCCTGCTCCTCGCCGGGGTGGCGTCGTTCGCGGGCGGCGCGGCCGTCGCCCAACTCACCGGTCGCCCGCCGCTGCAGGGCGGGCTGCGCCAGTTCGGGCTCGGTGCCCTCGCGACCGGCATGACATTCCTCGTCGGCCTGCTCGTGGGAGCACATGTCTCCTGACCTTGAACTTCTGGGACCGCACCCTTCTGGGACCGCACCCTTCTGGGACCGCGACCTGACCGCGGCGGGTCAGCTCCGGCGGAGCTGGTTCCGCAAGCGGTCCCGGAGCGCCCGGGCGAGCTGCTTGGCCTGCTCGCCCCGGCAGGGTCCGTTCCAGATGATGAACTCGTCGCTGGGGTGCACCCCGGGTCTGTCGGCGGCGGCGTGGGCGGCGTCCCGCACGGCGACGAGCTGGTCGACCGTCAGCCGCAGTGCCGGCTCGTCGGGCTGGTAGGTGGATCCGAGCGGGTAGTCGCGTCGCGGGGTGCGGCTCATCTCGATGTGGCAGCCGAGGACACCGGTGACGTCACGGGCCCCGGCGAACTCCACCAGACGGTCGAGGCTGGCCACGAAAGCGGGGAAGTCCTCGGTGTAGAGGCGGCCGGGATAGACGGTGTCACCGGTGAGCAGAAAGCCGGACCAGGGGTCGTGGATCGCGATCGACGAGTCGTGATGCCCCGGGCATCCGGTGATCTCCAGGACGCGCCCGCCCAGGTCGAAGCGGACGACCTGCTCCGGCCAGGAGTCGAAGCCGAAGAACGTCTCCACCGAAGCGGTGTCGACGCCCACCACCGTGGTCGAGGGCCGGTCGGCGAACTGCGGGTCTCCCGCGATGTGGTCGCCGTGGCCGTGGGTGTGCGCGACCACGAGCTGGTAGTCCTCGCGCGGGTGCTCGGCGAGCCAGCCGCTGATGATGCCGTCGACCGTCTCGCGCAGCGGGAAGCGGTGCGGGTCGGCGGTGGCACCGGTGTCCAGCAGCAGCGCGCGCTCGTTGCCGAGGAACAGGAAGACGAAAGGACCCTCGTAGTGGACCGCCTTGCTCTGCCGCAGCAGGAAGGTATGCGGGTCGTGGGCGTGGACCTGGATCGGCGGGTCGGTGTTACGCCGTGCCGACGGTGCGCCGTGGATCCAGGCGGGTTCGGGCTGCCCGGCGATCGGCGGGTCGGTGACGAAGTCGATCCACCCGGTCTGCATGGTCCGGATCCTAGTGGTGCTCCGCGGAAGTAGTGCCAGACGCCGCCAGCCTCGCAGGACTTCTGCGGGGTGCCACTAGCCGTCGGGCGTCCGTGCTCTGAGGCGGCGGAGCATGCGCGGGTCCTCGAAGCCCACGGTGCGGGCCGCGTGCTCGACGGTGGTGCCGTGGGCGATGAGGTGTTCGGCACGTTCCAGGCGCAGGGTCTGCTGGTAGCGCAGCGGGGTGAGCCCGGTGGCGCGGGTGAACAGACGGGTGAGCGTACGGTCGCTGACGCCCACCGAGGCGGCGAGCTCGGCGAGTGGGAGCCGGGAGTCGTAGCGGGCGTCGATCACGTCCTGCGCATGGTGGACGGTGTCGTCGAGGTGGGAGCGGTGCCGGAGCATGGCGCTGTGCTGCTGCTCGTGGCCGTTGCGGCGGGCGAAGACGACCATCTCGCGGGCGATCTGCGCGGCGGTGGCCGGGCCGTGGCGTCCGGCGACGAGGTACAGGGCCAGGTCGATGCCGCTGGCGATGCCGGCGGACGTCACGACGCGGTCGTCGACGGTGAACAGCACGTCGCGGACCACGGTGGCCTTCGGGTAGCGCTGGGCGAGTTCCTCCTGCAGGTCGTGGTGGGTGGTGCAGCGGCGGCCGTCGAGGAGCCCGGCGCGGCCGAGGGCGTCCGCTCCGGCGCAGACGCTGGCGATCATGCCGCCTCGGTCGTAGTGCTCGCACAGGCGGCGCAGAGGACCGGGACCGATCGGGACGTCACTCGCCAGGCTGGCCGCACGCCAGCCTGGAACCAGGACCAGGTCGTCCCGATCCAGCTCGGGCCACTCCGTGTCGGCGTGCAGCGGCACCCCCTGGGCGCTGGGGACGAGCGGCTGCTCGGCGACATAGCCCAGGGTGTAGTCGTGGCCGAGGTCGGCAGCGGTGGAGAAGACCTGTGCGGGCCCGGCGAGGTCGAGCAGGTGTACGCCGGGCACGAGCAGGAACAGGACGCGGCTCATAGTGGGGTCATCGTGCCTGATCGGCCGCTGCCCGCTCCAGTCCGTCGACGGTGGCGATGGTCGCGAAGCGGTCGGCGAGGGCGAACTCGGTGCGTTGGACGATCTCCTCCGCGCTGAGCGTGACGCCGTTGCGGGTGATCGGGTTGGTGGCGGTGGCGTCGGTGACGAAGGTGACCTGGTAGCCGAGGTCGCTGCCGACCCTGGTCGTGGTCTCGACGCACTGCTCGGCGCGGATGCCGCAGACCGTCAGCTCCCGCACGCCGTGCTCGGTCAACTGCTGCTGCAGGTTGGTGGTGGTGAAGGCGTTGTGGGAGGTCTTCCGGATCAGCGGCTCGTCGTCCTGGCGCTCCAGCTCGTCCATCAGCCTGACGTGGCCGAGGGCCGGGTCGAAGACGCCGCCGCTGCCGGGCTCGGAGTGCAGCACCCAGACGACAAGGTCTCCGGCGTCGCGGGCGAGCCGAACCAGCCGGTTGACCTGCTCGGCGATCTTGGGGTTGTTGATCTCCTCCCACTCGGGTCGGGCGCGGAAGGACTCCTGGACATCGATGACGATCAGTGCTCGGGTCATGTGGATGAGTCTGGCCTGCGGATACGAGGCAGGGACAGGCCGGATCGGGTCCGGCTGCGGACCGATCCGGTCAACAGGCCGTGTCCGCGCACCGGTACGGTTCGGCAAGGGCAGCGGCCATTCGTTAACGTGCAGGGGTGACGAACGAGACTGCTTCCACCGCCCCCTCCTCCGCTCGCGGCGCTGTCGCCGCTGGTCTGGCCACCATCGCCGCCGACGGCACCGTGCTGGACACCTGGTTCCCCGCCCCCGAGCTGTCGGCCGAGCCCGGCCCTGCGGGCACCGCGCGGCTGTCCGTCGACGAGGCGGTCGCCGCCCTCGGCGCCGGTGCCGCAACCGCGCTGCGCACGGACCCGCGCCGCGGCGTCGAGGTCGTCGCGGTGCGCACGGTGATCTCCTCCCTGGACGACAAGCCGCTGGACGCGCACGACGCCTACCTGCGCCTGCACCTGCTGAGCCACCGCCTGGTCCAGCCGCACGGCCAGAGCCTGGACGGCCTCTTCGGCCTGCTCGCCAATGTCGCCTGGACCAGCATCGGCCCGGTTCCGGTCGATGGCGTCGAGGCGGCCCGGCTGGCGGTACGCGCCGAGGGCGGCCAGCTGGCTGTGTACGGCATCGACAAGTTCCCCCGGATGACGGACTACGTCGCGCCGAGCGGAGTGCGGATCGCCCACGCCGACCGGGTGCGCCTGGGGGCCCACCTGGCCGTCGGCACGACGGTGATGCACGAGGGTTTCGTCAACTTCAACGCGGGCACGCTGGGCACCTCGATGGTCGAGGGCCGGATCTCGGCCGGCGTGGTCGTGGGCGACCACAGCGACATCGGCGGCGGGGCCTCGATCATGGGCACCCTCTCGGGCGGCGGCAAGCAGGTCGTGTCGGTGGGCGAGCGCTGCCTGCTGGGCGCGAATTCCGGCATCGGCATCTCGCTGGGCAGCGACTGCGTGGTCGAGGCCGGCCTCTACGTGACCGCCGGAACCCGGGTCACGCTGCCGGACGGCAAGGTCGCCAAGGCAGTGGAGCTCTCCGGGCAGGACAACCTGCTGTTCCGCCGCAACTCGCAGACCGGCGCAGTCGAGGTCATCGCCCGCACCGGCTCCTGGGGCGGGCTCAACGCGGAGCTGCACGCGCACAACTGACACATCGACGGCCGGACCTGCCCGAACCCGTGCTCGGAACGATCGGTCAGGTCCGGACGGAGCGGCCCACCCGTCCCCCGTGGGTGTGACGGACAGTTACCGGCCCGCGCGGCAGCTCGTTTGCCCGCTCGGGACCTGCACTGCCCGCAGGGCCCGTCCGCAGCACCCAGGAGGGCCGCGTCCACCATGTCCGAGGCATCCGCCGTACCGCAGGGACCGAGCGCCGGCTCTCCCGCTCCCGCCGCCCCGCAGAACCTGCTCGCCCAGATGGAAGAGATGATCGCCGCACTCAACGCGGACCTGGTGCAACTCGACGCCGACCTGCAGGCACCGCCCCCGCACGGCGGCGGTGGCCAGGCGTTGTAGTACCGGCCCCTGCGGGAGCGCAGGAACGGTCAGGGGATCGGGCGCAGGATCGGGCGGGGGAACAGGCCGGGGGACGGGCAGGAGCGGGAGCGGGCAGACGCGCGCGAGGGTGCGGGGATCGCTCATGACTCGGCACCGCCCTCGGCCGACTGCCAGTCACCGGCGGGCTGCAGCTCCCGGTAGAGCGGGTCGACCACCCGCAACAGCTGGGTGACCAGTTCCTGGCATTCGGCCACCGCGTCCACCGAGTCGATGCAGCGCCAGTAGAGCTCCTGCTCGGCTGCCCCGCAGGCCAGGACGACCAGCGCCTCGGCGGTCTCCTGGACCAGCGTGCGCAGCTCGCGGACGGTGACCGCGAGGTCCGCCAGGACGCTCAGCCGTTCCGCCCGGCTGGGGCCGGCCTCGTCGTCCGGAGGCCGCCCCACGCAGGCGGCGGCGTGACCCGCGGCCTCGGCGACCGCTCTGGCGAGCTCGACCGGACCGCACCCGCTTCCCTCCAGCAGCGCCTGTTCCGTCAGCTCCATGGCGGCCACCAGTGAGACGGCCTCGACCAGCGCGCACGCCTGCCAGGACTCGGCGAGGACCTGCGCGACGCTCCTCGCCTCGGTCAGACCGTACCGGGTGGACTTGATCAGCTTTTGAGCGTCCATCTCGCCGCTCCCCCGCTCGAACTCCTGACGGACCATCCGTCAGGAGACCAGCGTGGACCCGCAAGCAGCTGGTCCCGGGTGATCGCCTCTCGCCTGTGGACAAAGCGGGGGCTGTGGACAACTCGGCCACCCGCACGAGTGAAGCGGCTCCGCACGCCCGCGAGGACCAGCCGGACCGGCCGGACCGGCCCCAGGAACCGCCCGCGTCTGGAGTCGCCGACGTCAGGAGCCGTCCAACGGCGGGGTCCGCCCCGCCGGGAACCGAAGCTCATTGCGCTCGATCTTGGCCGCGAGGGCCTCCAGCGGATCGACCCCGAGCACCGAGCAGAACTGCAGCAGGTAGGCCAGCACGTCGGCCACCTCGTCCTCGACCCGGTGCGCCCGCGCCGGGTCGTCCATCACCGCCGCCGCCTGCTCGGGCGTCAGCCACTGGAAGATCTCCAGCAGTTCCGAGGCCTCCACGCTGAGCGCCGCAACCAGGTTCTTCGGGGTGTGGTACCGGCCCCAGTCCCGCGCCGCCGCGAACTCGCGCAGCCGCCTCTGCAGTTCCGGGACATCCAGTCGCTCGTCACTCATGGAGCCATTGTCCTCATGGAGCACCTGTCCTCATGCACCCACCGTCGTCGACGACGTCCCGGAGCTCGCCTCCAGCACGCTGTAACCCGTGGCCGGATCACGACGGCAGCGCAGCAGCAGGACCCCCGGGGCACCGCCCGGCGCGCCCTGCGTGGTGGCGAGCAGCCGGACGTGCCCACGTCCGACCACCTCTCCCGCGAGCCGCAGCAGCTCCGCCGCCTGATCGTCGGCCAGACCCGCGTCCAGGTCCTCCGCGAGGACCGTGAGCAGCCGCTCGACATCGGGCACCTCCGCTGCCGACGCCATCTGCAGCACCCCGGGGCCGGTCAGCAGCACCGTGGCGAAGGCGAGCTGCCGCAGCAGTCCGCTGCTCATCGACTCCGCCGTGGTCCGCTGCTGCTCGCCCTCGCCGACCACCGCCATCACCCGTTCCAGGCCGTCCACTCGGTCCCTGAGCACGCCCAGTTCCTGGACCGGGCAGGGGCTTCCGGCCCGGACGGTCTGCACCAGCCTGCCGTACCTGATCCGGCACTCGCCCTGGATCCGGGCAAGCACCGCCGACAGGTTCTCCCCGGTGGTCCGCAGCCGCGCGTCGTCCCCGGCCAGCGCCCAGCCCCGCATCAGGGCCGGCACCGGGTCGATCGGGAAGACCTCGCGCAACGCCGTCAGCAGGCCCTCGACGGCTCCGAGCACCCGCTGCTCGCCCACCGTCGCACCCGCGACCCGCAGCGGCAGCTGGGCCGTGAGCAGCCTCCCCGCCGCCAGCGGCGCGCGGATGTCGCCCTGCCGGCCGTCGCTGTGCCACACGGCGTTGATCCGGCCGCGGGTCCGGTCCTCCTCGCCGGTGGAGAGCAGCACCTGCACCCGCTCGCCGGTCCGCTCCTCGGTGAGGCGTTCCGCGACGATCCTCGGCCTTCCGTCGATCCGGACCGCCACCTCGAGCCGGACCGTTCCCTGCGGCGTCCCGACCGAGCAGCCGAGGCGGAAGCCCTGCCGTCCGTACGGGACGCAGCCGGCGAGCCCACCGCGCACGGCGCCGAGCGCCTCGGCCAGCTCCGCTCCACCGGCCAGCCCGGACAGCGCCGCCAGCGCGTCCAGGACGTTGGACCGGCCCGTGCCCGAAGCCCCGTGCAGCACGGTGACCGGCGCCAGCGGAAGCACCGTCCCCACATGCGACTTGAACGCCACCAGCCGAAGTTCCTGCACGGTCGCTCGGCGTACGGGGATCGGCTGGTTCATCCGCAGGACGCTATCGAACCGGTAGGTGCCGAAACGTCCCTCCTGACGCGGGATCAGTCCTGGTCGCGGCCAGGTTCACCAGGTCGAGTGAAGACGCTGAGCATCACCGAAGCCGTGACCGGCGCGGGCTCCGGCAGCGCCGCGATCCGCTCCGCCAGCGCCGCCGGGTCGGTGTGCCAGGCGCTGGGCCCCATGCCCACGACCGTCCGGACGGCCGCGTGGTCCAGGTAGAGCGGGAAGGTCTGCTCGCTGCTCCCGGCGAACTCCAGGTACGGGCCCAGCGTCGCCGCCAGCCGCTCCTCCTTGCGTTCGTCCACTCCGAGCAGCCCCAGCTCACCGACCAGCTCACCGAGGTGGCGCGGCGTCGGCGACACCACCAGCAGCGTCCCGCCCGGCCGCAGTACTCGCCGGATCTCGGGTCCGTTGCGCGGCGCGAAGACGTTGAGCACGAGCGAGGCGGAGGCGTCCCTGAGCGGCAGCGTGCGCCAGGCGTCGCTGACCACGGCTCCGGCGCGGGGGTGGGCCCGGGCGGCGCGGCGCAGCGCGAACTTGGAGATGTCCAGGGCGATCCCGTGCGCCGCCGGCAGCGCGTCGAGCACGGCGGCGAGGTAGTGGCCGGTCCCCGCACCCAGGTCCACCACCAGGTCGGCGCCGCTGCGGGCTCCGACGGCGGCCCGTGCCAGCGCGTCGGCGATGGGCGCGTAGTGGCCCGCGCCCAGGAAGTCGTCACGGGCGGCGACCATGGCCGCGGTGTCGCCGGTGCCGGTGTGCGCGTCGCCGGGCAGCAGGCTGACGTAGCCCTGCCGGGCGATGTCGAAGGAGTGCCGCGCCGCGCAGCGCAGCACGGCGCCGTGCGGAGTCAGCGCCTGCCCGCAGTGGGGGCAGACCAGGTACTCCACGATGTCCTGCAGCACGAGCACCGTTCCTCGACGTTCCAACCCGGTGGCGTCTCACCTGGTCGCGGCACCAGGGTACGGGGCGCCTACGCCCCGCCCTCGCCGCCGTCCTCGCCGCCGGCCTCTTCCTCGCTGTCGGGCAGCTGGTCGACGATCCATCCGGCGAGACGTTCCGCGGCGCCGTCGACGCCGATCCGGCCTTCACGCATGGCCCGGGCGAGGCTGCGCATCTCCCGGGTCGTGGTCGCGACGCTGGCACCGCCGGAGACCAGGTAGGCGAAGGCCACGGCGGTGGCGAACAGCTCGTTGTTGCGTTCCAGGGCAGGCACCCGGATGAGCTGGTGCATCAGCGCCGCGGCCCGGTCCTCGGGCTCGGGGTACACCAGCACGTCGAAGATCTCGGCCTGGTGCCGGGTCACCGCGGCGACCAGCGAACCGTAGTCGGTGACCCGGGGGTCCCCCGGCGTGTACTGCTCCGCGACCATGAGCAGCCACGACAGGTCGATCTCGACGTTCACGTTCAACGGCGCGGACCCGTCCCCTCGTGCTCGCCGAACTCGGCGAGGAAGGCGGCCTCGTACTCCTTCATGAACTGCGCGGCGGCGTCCACGAAGGACCGGCCCGTCTCGCCCATGTCCTGCTGGACCAGCTTCTCGATGTACTGGTTCATGCTGATCCCCTCCTGTTCCGCCCTGGCTCGGGCGATCTCGGCCGTGGTGGCGTCCACCCGGACGTTCAGCTGCTTCTTTGTCATACCTCCAAGCTAGCGCGATTCCGCTAGCATGCAAGGCCCCTCAGAAGACCATCAGCGGGAGCGACACAGAAGGCACGGCAGAGGGCACAGGAGAGCACTACCCAGCCAGTGCACCGGACAAGATCGGGAGGCCTAACCGGCCGCCGGCTCCAGAATCGCGACGCACTCGAAGTGCTGCGTCATCGGGAACAGGTCGAAGGCTCGCAGGCTGACCGGGCGGTACCCGGCGTCGGCGAAGAAGGCCAGGTCGCGGGACAGCGCGGCCGGGTCGCAGGCGACGTAGGCGATCCGACGCGGAGTCAGACCCGCCAGGTGGCGCACGGTGTCACGGCCCGCGCCGGCGCGCGGCGGGTCCAGCACCACCAGGTCGGTCTCGGTGATGCCGGTACGCGGCAGCAGCCGCTCGACCTTGTCGCACTCGATCCGCACCCGGCCGTCCTCGATCAGGTCGGACAGGTTGTGCCGGGCGTCGAGCACCGACTGCTTGGACGACTCGATGCCGAGCACCGCCCCCGCGTCCCCGAGCTGGTCCGCCAGCGCGCCCGCGAACAGGCCGACGCCGCAGTAGAGGTCCAGGGCGTTCTCGCCCTCCTGCGGGTCCAGGCCCTCAAGGACTGCGGAGACCAGCAGGTCGGGGGCCTCCGGGTGGATCTGCCAGAAACCGCCGTCGCTGACCCGCCAGGTGCGGCCCGCCGCGCGCTCGCGGACGAAGGCGCGCCCGTGGACCCGGTGCACGCCCCCGTGGTCGTCGATGCGCTGCACCGACGCCGGCCGGTCCAGCTCGACGATGGGCAGTCGCGCGCCCTGACGGGGTGTGAGGATCACCTGACGGTCGGACGAGCCGGTGGCCGAGACCGCCTCCACCGACGCCATGCCGGTCCAGGACCGCGCCTCGATGCCCAGCTCGGTGACCCCCGGCGCGGCGATCAGGCAGCGGTCGATCGGCTGCACGTCATGCGAACGGTGGCGCCGCAGCCCGGCCTCACCGCTCACCGGGTCGATCGCGTACTGCACCCGGGTGCGCCACTGCGGCACGTCGCCCGCCGCTCGCTTGCCCCCGACGGGCTCGACGCTGCCGTCCCAGCCGGCCTCGGCCGGGGTGAGCTTGGCGAGCTGGCGCAGCTGCTCGGTGAGCACCTGCACCTTGAGCTTGCGCTGGGCTCCCGGCGTGACGTGCTGCCAGTCGCAGCCGCCGCACTTCCCCGGACCCGCGAAGGAGCAGGGCGGCTTCACCCGGTCCTTGGACGCGTCGAGCACCTCGACCGCGTCGGCGCGCAGGAAGCGTGACGAGGTGGTGCCGTCGGTGACCTCGGCGACCACCCGCTCGCCCGGAAGGGCGTGGCGGACGAACAGCACCCGGCCCTCGTGCCGGGCCACGCAGTGGCCGCCGTGGGCGACCGGGCCCACCTCGACCTCGTACCGCTGCCCCACCAGGGAGGGTGCCTCAGGGGCGGCGGGTGCCGAGGGTGCGGCAGGGGTCCTGCGGGGGGCTGTCACGCGTTGCTGTCCTTAGTTCTCGTGCTTCACGGTGCTGCCGTCGCCGGCGTCCGCCCCGTTGGCGGCTGCCTTGTCGGGGGTGCGCTGCTGCACCCGGTTCAGGTCACCTCGGCGGATCTGCCCTGGGGCGTTCCACTCCACCGGCTTGCGGCGTCGCTCGGAGGATTCCAGCTGCCAGGGTACCGAGGTCACCATGACTCCGGGTGTGAAGAGCAGCCGACCCTTGAGCCGCAGCGCGCTCTGGTTGTGCAGCAGGTGCTCGTACCAGTGGCCGACGACGTACTCGGGGATGTAGACGGTGACCACGGCGCGCGGGCTGTCCTTGCGCAGCTTGCGGACGTAGTCCACGACCGGGCGGGTGACCTCGCGGTACGGCGAGTCCAGCACCTTCAGCGGGATCTCGATCCCGCGCCGCTCCCAGTCCTCCTTGAGCGCCTGGGTGTCCGCCGGGTCGACGTTGACGGTCAGCGCCTCCAGCGTCGAGGTGTGCGCGGAGCGGGCGAGCTTCGCGTACGCCAGCGCCCGCAGCGTCGGCTTGTGCAGCTTGGACACCAGGACGACGGAGTGCACCCGGGACGGCAGCACCTCCTCGTCGGGGCGCTCCTCGGCGGCGACGAGCTCGGCGGAGACCCGGTCGTAGTGGCGCCGGATGGCCTTCATCATCACGAAGAACACGACCATCAGCAGGCAGGACATCCATGCCCCGGACATGAACTTGGTGCCGAGCACGACGACGAGGACACAGGCGGTGCAGGACAGCCCGATGGTGTTGATCACCCGGCTGCGCATCATCCGGCGCCGCACCGCCGGGTCGGTCTCGGTCTTCAGCAGCCGGGTCCAGTGCCGGATCATGCCGGTCTGGCTCATGTTGAAGGAGACGAAGACGCCGATGATGTAGAGCTGGATCAGCCGGTTGGGATCGGCGCCGTAGCCGATGATGAAGACCACGGCCACGGCCGCCAGCATGATGATGCCGTTGGAGAACGCGAGGCGGTCGCCGCGGGTGTGCAACTGGCGCGGCAGGTAGCGGTCCTGGGCGAGGATCGAGCCGAGCACCGGGAAGCCGTTGAAGGCCGTGTTGGCGGCCAGTACCAGGATCAGCCCGGTGACGGCGGCGATGAAGTAGAAGCCGGGCGTGAAGTTGCTGAACACGGCCTCGCTGATCTGTGCCAGCGCGGTCTTCTGGTGGTAGTCGGCGGGCGCGCCGATCAGCTGGCTGGTGTTCTCCGACATCTTCAGGCCGACCAGGTTGCCCATCCACACGATGCCCATCAGCATGACCACCGCGATGACCGCCATCATCAGCAGCGTCGTGGCGGCGTTCTTGCTCTTGGGCTTCTGGAAGGCCGGGACGCCGTTGCTGATCGCCTCGACGCCGGTGAGCGCGGCGCAACCGGACGAGAAGGTCTTGAGCAGCAGGAACACCAGGGCCAGTCCGGTCAGATCGGTGTGTCCAGCCTCCGGCACCAGGTTGAAGTGGTAGCTCGCGGCGTGCATCTGGCTGCCGAAGCCGAAGTGCCGCACGGCCGCGTACGCCATCAGACCCAGGATGCCGATCATGAATCCGTAGGTCGGGACGGCGAAGGCCGTACCCGACTCACGCACCCCGCGCAGGTTCATCCCCATCAGCACGACCACCAGGGTCACCGAGATGGCGACCTCGTGGCCGTGCAGGGACGGCAGCGCGGAGACGACGTTGGCGACGCCCGAGGTGGTGGAGACCGCGACGGTGAGGACGTAGTCCACCATCAGCGCCGCCGCCACGGTGAGCCCCGCGTTGTTCCCGAGGTTCACCGTGGCGACCTCGTAGTCACCGCCGCCGCTGGGGTACGCATGCACGTTCTGCCGGTAGGAGGCGACGACGACCAGCATCACCAGGGCCACCACCCCGCCGACCCACCAGGAGAAGTGGATGGTGGTGATTCCGGCGACGGCCAGAGCCAGGAAGATCTGCTCGGGTGCGTACGCAACGGAGGAGAGCGCGTCGGATGCGAAGACCGGCAGCGCGATCCGCTTCGGCAGCAGCGTCTCACCGAGCTTGTCGCTCTGCAGGGCGCGGCCGATCAGGATCCGTTTTGGAACGTCGGTGAGTTTGGACACGCTGAGGATGGTAGAGCCTCTTGTTGACGCGTTCTTAACGCCCCTCCCGGAAATCGGGCCGGGCGGGGCGCCCTGCGCAGGCAGCTCAGCCGACGATCATCAGCGAGCAAATCCACCGATTCATAGCCTGACGTGCGAAAACGCCTGCGATTCCACTGGCGGCTACCCCTCTTCGGCTGCCGATCGACTCCGATCGGTCTCCGATGCGTTGCGGATTGATCTCGGCGCCATGTGACTTCGCTCGCCCCCCGAGCGCCCCGAACGACCGTCCTGCCAGGTCCGAGGGGAACCCGGGGTGTAGCGACCCCGTTTGCCGGGGTACGGCGGTTGTGTCATTCACGCGCCGGGGTGCGACCCTGGTGCGGGCACCCGATAAGACGGTGCCAAGATCGACCGGGACATCACACCGGAAGGACGGGCGTGCACATCGTCATCATGGGTTGCGGTCGCGTGGGCTCTGCTCTCGCGCGCACCCTCGAGAAGCAGGGGCACTCGGTCGCAGTCGTCGACCAGGACCCCACGGCGTTCCGCCGTCTCGGTTCGGGCTTCGCCGGCCAGCGGGTGACCGGGGTCGGCTTCGACCAGGACACGCTCCGCGAAGCCGGTATCGAAGAAGCCGGAGCCTTCGCAGCGGTGAGCAGCGGGGACAACTCCAACATCATCGCCGCGCGGGTGGCCCGGGAGAACTTCGGCGTCGAGAACGTCGCGGCCCGGATCTACGACCCGCGTCGCGCGGAGGTGTACCAGCGCCTGGGCATCCCCACCGTCGCCACGGTCCGCTGGACCGCCGACCAGATGCTGCGCCGGCTGCTGCCGAGCGGTGCCGAGCCGCACTGGCAGGACCCGAGCGGGGCGGTACAGCTCGCCGAGGTCCCGGTCTCCCACGGCTGGATCGGCCAGCGCCTGTCCAAGCTGGAGATGGCCGCGGACGTGCGCGTCGCCTTCATCACCCGACTGGGTGTGGGCACCCTGCCCACGTCGGAGACGGTGCTGCAGGAGGGCGACCTGGTGCACATGATGATGCGCAGCACCGATCTCGAGGCCGTCGAGGCCGTGTTCGCGAAGGGCCCGGAGGAGCACTGATGCGGGTAGCCATTGCCGGGGCCGGTGCGGTGGGACGTTCCATCGCGGGCGAGCTGCTGGAGAACGGCCACGAGGTCCTCCTCGTGGACAAGAACCCCAAGTCCATCTCGGTGGAGCGGGTGCCGCAGGCCGAGTGGCTGCTCGCGGACGCCTGCGAGATCACCGCGCTCGACGAGGCGGCGCTGCAGCGCTGCAACGTCGTCATCGCCGCGACCGGGGACGACAAGGTCAACCTGGTCGTGTCGCTGCTGGCGAAGACGGAGTACGGCGTGCCGCGCGTCGTCGCCCGGGTGAACAACCCCAGGAACGAGTGGCTGTTCAACGAGGCGTGGGGGGTGGACGTGGCCGTGTCCACGCCGCGCCTGATGTCGGCGCTGGTCGAGGAAGCTGTGAGTGTCGGCGACCTGGTCCGGCTGATGCGCTTCAGCCAGGGCGACGCCAACCTGGTCGAGATGACGCTGTCCGCCGACGCCTCGTCGGTCGGCACCCGCGTCGGCGACGTCCAGTGGCCCGAGGACACCGCGCTGGTGACGATCATCCGCGAGGGCCGGGTGCTGGTGCCCAGCGGCAGCGACACCCTGGAGGGCGGCGACGAGCTGCTCTTCGTCGCCACCGCGGAGCGCGAGGCCGAGCTGGAGCAGCTGCTCGCCAGCGACGGCTGACGGACGGGTACAACAGCCACGTACCTACGTGTGGGGCCGGTGACCTGATGGTCACCGGCCCCACACGTATGCGCGAATGTCCACGCGGGCGGCGCTAGCGCCGTTCCGGGTCGGCGAGCGGCTGCTCGCGCAGCGCGTCGTCGACGGTCCCCGAGAACAGATCGTCCTCGGTGGCCTTGACGGCACCCTCCTCCTGCGCCACCTTGATCGGCGGCGGGGCCTTGGAGAGGATCAACCAGGACAGGTAGATCGCGACCAGCCACGGCGGTACGCCGAGACCGATCTTGGCGACGCCCAGCCAGGTGACGTCGTTCGCCCAGTACAGCGGGAAGAGGATCGCCGCCCGCAGCGCGAACAGCGCCACCCAGACCCAGGTGGCCTTGGTGTAGGCGGCCAGCCGGCCCGGGTTCCGGGTACGCCAGGTCATGTTCTCGCCCAGGATCGGGCCGAGCATGACGCCCACCAGCGGCCAGCGCACCAGCACCGACACCAGGTAGACCACGCCGAGCAGCAGGCCGTAGATCATGGACGGCAGGTAGAAGTTCGCGGCGTTGCCCGACTTCATCGCGATGAACGCGCCGATGGCCACGCCGAGCACCCCGCCGAAGGCGTGCTTCAGGGTCTCCTTGCGCACCACCCGGACCAGCGCCAGCAGCACCGTGGAACCGACGGCGGACCAGGCGGAGAGACCAAGCTGCTGGGTGATCGTGTAGAGCAGCACGAAGACGAATCCGGGCACGGTCATGTCGACCATGCCGCGGACACCGCCGAAGGCGTCGATCAGCGAGGTGTCGACCGCTGTCGCCTGGCCTGCGCCAGTTCCCGTGGCAGCGGCGGGTCCTGCGGCAGCGGCGGGCCCTGCGGCGCGCTTGTGGCTGGGGGTCACTCCGGCTACTCCGATCCGACGGGGCGCAGCTCGTACCGGGGGTTGAAGAGCACCCGGCGGCCCCGCGCGTGGCTGATCCGGCCGTGGGCGACCAGGCGGCGGCCCGGCTCGATCCCGGCGATGGAACGGCGGCCGAGCCACACCACGTCCAGGGCGTCGGTGCCGTCGAAGAGCTCCGCCTCCAGAGCCGGGACGCCGGCCCGCGGGCGCAGCGTCACGGCGCGCAACGTGCCGGTCACCGTGACCTGCTGACGGTCCTGGCAGGCGGCGATGGGCGTGCAGCCCGCCTCCTCTGCGTGCTGGCGGAGCTCCTCCGCCTGGAGCTCCTCGCTGCTCGCCGCGAGGCGGCTGAACATGCGGCGCAGCCGCCCCTGCGGCCGGTCACTGCGAATGTCACCACTCATGAACCGAAGGGTACCGTTCTCCGGCCCGCCCGATCACTGCGCGAAATCACTCTTCGAAGCGGTAGCCCATGCCCGGCTCGGTGATGAAGTGCCGCGGGTGAGCCGGATCGTCCTCGAGTTTGCGGCGCAGCTGCGCCATGTAGACCCGGAGGTAGTTGGTCTCGGTGCCGTACGCCGGGCCCCACACCTCCTGGAGCAGCTGCTTCTGGCTGACGAGCCGTCCGGAGTTGCGGACCAGGACCTCCAGCAGGTGCCACTCGGTCGGGGTGAGCCGGACGTCGGCGCCCTCGCGCTGGACCCGCTTGGCGACCAGGTCGACGCTGAACGAGTCGGTGGTGACGACGGCCTCGTCGGGCTCGGTGCCGACCGGCGCCGCCCGGCGCACCGCTGCCCGGAGCCGTGCCAGCAGCTCGTCCATGCCGAAGGGCTTGGTCACGTAGTCGTCCGCGCCCGCGTCCAGGGCCTCGACCTTCTCGTCCGAGGCGTGCCGTGCGGAGAGCACGATCACCGGGATCTTGGTCCAGCCGCGCAGGCCGCGGATCACCTCGGTGCCGTCCATGTCGGGCAGGCCCAGGTCGAGCAGCACGACGTCGGGGTGCCGGGCCGCCGCGAGTTCGAGTGCGGACGCGCCGTCGTGCGCGGCGTCGACCTCGTACCCGCGCGCCCGCAGGTTGATCACCAGGGCGCGGACGATCTGCGGCTCGTCGTCGACCACCAGGACCCTGGTCGAACCTGTCATTCCGGGCCGCCTTTCAGTGTCTGGATCAGTTCGGACTGCAGGACTGTTCGAAGGGTGAACACCATGGTGAGGCCGCCGCCGGGGGTGTCCTCGGCGGCGAGGCTGCCGCCCATGGCCTCGACGAAGCCCCTGGCCACGGCCAGGCCGAGGCCCACTCCGGTGCCGCGCGGCGCGTCACCGTAACGCTGGAAGGGCTCGAAGACCTTCCCCTTGGCCTCGTCGGGGATGCCGGGGCCGTGGTCGGCGACCCGCACCTCCAGACGGTCGTCTGCGTCGGGAAGGTGCAGCACGCTGCCCGACACCAGGACCTGCCCGGCGCCCTGGTACTTCACGGCGTTCTCGACCACGTTGGCGAGGGCCCGCTCCAGCAGGCCGGGATCGCCGGAGACCATGGGCAGGTCCTCGCGGATGTCGGTCCGCACCGATCCGGCGGCGACGCCCCGCAGGGCCATCGGCACCACCTCGTCGAGGTCGAACTCGCGTACCAGCGGGACCACCGCGCCGGTCTGCAGCCGGCTCATGTCCAGCAGGTTCCCGATCAGATGGTCGAGCCGGTCCGCGCCCTCCTCGATCCCCGCGAGCAGCTCGGCCTCGTCCTCCGCGCTCCAGCGGATGTCCTCGGCCCGGAGCGAGGAGACCGAGGCCTTGATCCCGGCCAGGGGCGTCCGCAGGTCGTGCGAGACGGCAGCGAGCAGGGCGGTGCGGATCCGGTTGCCCTCGGCCATCCGCCGTGCCTCGGCCGCCTCCTCGCCGAGCCTGCGCCGTTCCAGCACCACGGCCGCCTGCGCGGCGAACGCGCCCAGCACCCGCCGGTCGGCGGCCGGGAGCACTCGCCCGGACAGGGCCAGCGCCAGCCGCTCCCCCACCGGGACGTCGACGTCGGCGTCCTCGGGGCGGCTCACCGGGCGCGGACCGACCGAGCCCGCGCAGGTCCACGGGCCGAAGTCCTCGCCGCGCTCCAGCAGCGCGACCGACTCCATCTGGAAGGTCTCCTGGACCCGTTCCAGCAGCGCGGGGAGCGCCTTCTCACCGCTCAGCACGCTGCCCGCGAGGAAGCTCAGGGTCTCCGCCTCGGCCCGGCTCCGCGCCGCCTCCGCCGTGCGCGAGGCGGCCAGGTCCACCACGTAGGCGACCGACAGCGCCACCGCCAGGAACACCCCGATCGCCAGGATGTTCTGCGGGTCGTTGACGGTCAGGGTGTGCAACGGCGGGGTGAAGTACCAGTTGATCAGGAGCGAGCCGACGGCCGCCGAGGCCAGCGCCGGGAACAGTCCGCCGAGCAGCGCCGCGCCCACCGTGAGACCGAGGTAGAGCAGCATGTCGGTGTGGCCGGTCTTGGTCCCCCCGGCGAAGACGGTGAGGAACCAGGTCAGCAGCAGCGGGCCGAGGACGCCGACCAGCCAGCCGGCGACGCTGCGGGCCACCCCGAGCCTGGCGATCCGCCGGATCGGCCGGACCCGGCCCCGGGCGACGTGCTCATGGGTGACGACGTGGACGTCCACGTCCCCTGACTCCCTGGCCACGGTGGCGCCGACACCGGGGCCGAGCATCCACTGCCAGGTCTTGCGGCGGCTGCTGCCCAGCACGATCTGGGTGGCGTTGACGCCGCGCGCGAACTCCAGCAGGGCCTCGGCCGGCCGGTCGCCGAGCACCGAGTGGAAGCTGCCGCCCAGGTCCTCGACCAGGGCCCGCTGCATCGTCAGTTCCTGCGGCGAGGCACCGGTGAGGCCGTCGCTGCGAGCCACGTACACGGCCAGGATCTCGCTGCCGGAGCCCTTGGCGGCGATCCGCGCGGCGCGCCGGATCAGCGTCCGGCCCTCGGGGCCCCCGGTCAGTCCCACCACGATCCGCTCGCGGGCCTGCCAAGTGGAGTCGATGTCGTTCTCGGCCCGGTACCGCTGCAGGTACTCGTCGACCCGGTCGGCGGTCCAGAGCAGCGCGAGCTCGCGCAGCGCCGTCAGGTTTCCCGGACGGAAGTAGTTGGACAGGGCCGCGTCGACCTTCTCCGGCGTGTACACGTTGCCGTGCGCCAGCCGCCGGCGCAGCGCCTGCGGGGCCATGTCGACCAGCTCGATCTGCTCGGCCCGCCGGACCACCTCGTCCGGTACGGTCTCCTGCTGCCGCACTCCGGTGATGCCCTCGACCACGTCCGCCAGCGACTCCAGGTGCTGGATGTTCACCGTGGAGATCACGTCGATGCCGGCGTCCAGCAGCAGCTGGATGTCCTGCCAGCGCTTGGCGTGGCGCGAGCCGGGGATGTTGCTGTGGGCGAGCTCGTCGACCAGGGCCACAGCCGGCTTGCGGGCCAGCACCGCGTCGACGTCCATCTCCTCGAACTCGGCGCCGCGGTGGACCAGCCGCTGCCGGGGCACTACCTCCAGGCCCTGCAGCAACTCCTCGGTGTGGCTGCGGCCGTGGTGCTCCACGAAGGCGACGACGATGTCGGTGCCCCGTTCGAGCCGCCGGTGCGCCTCGCCGAGCATGGCGTAGGTCTTCCCCACCCCTGGGGCGGCCCCCAGATAGATCCGTAGCCTGCCGCGTGCCATAACCCGATACCCGACCTGTCCCTGCCCGGCCCGTACCTGCCTGGCTGTCCCTATTGCCGTTCCCCGCCGAGCGTACGTGAACATCCGCGCTCTTCAGGCAGCTCAGCACGGGGTCAGCGGCGCCTTGTCGACATCTTGACAGCCCCGTACCGCCGTCCAGGGGTCTGGCCGAGCCCATCCGCCGGTGCAAGGATCGGCGGGCGAAGAGTCACCACCCCGCAACTCCGCGACAAGGGGATCCGCAATGACGCAGCTCCACGACCTGACCGCGCTGGAACAGGGCGAGTTGATCAGCACCGGCAAGCTCTCGCCGGTCGAGCTGACCGACCACTACCTGGAGCGCATCGACCGCCTGAACGCGACCCTGGGTGCGTACATCACCGTCACCCCGGAGATCGCGCGCAAGCAGGCGGTCGAGGCCGAGGCCGAAGCGGCAGGCGCGCGCCGCGAGGACCGTGCGCTCTCCCCCCTGCACGGCGTCCCCGTCCCGGTGAAGGACCTCAACTTCGTCGCGGGAGTACGCGCGACCCAGGGCTCCGCCGCCTTCGCGGACCACATCCCGGCCACGGACGACCACATCGTCACCAAGCTGCGGGCCGCTGGCACGATCCTCCTCGGCAAGACCAACACCCCCGAGTTCGGCCTCCCCTGCTACACCGAGAACCAGGTGGCCCCGCCCGCCCGCACCCCCTGGGACCTGGACCGTTCCGCCGGCGGCTCCAGCGGTGGCGCCGGCGCGGCGGTCGCCTCCGGCCTGGCCCCGCTGGCGCAGGGCAGCGACGGCGGCGGCTCCATCCGCATCCCCGCCTCCGTCTGCGGTCTCTACGGCATCAAGCCCAGCCGGGGTCGCGTCAGCAGCGGACCGACCCTCTACGACGTCAGCGGGCTGAGCACCAGCGGCCCCATCGCCCGCACCGTCGCCGACGCCGCCGCGCTGCTCGACGTCCTCTCCGGCCAGATGCCCGGAGACTGCTACACCGCCCCGGCCCTCCCGCCCGGCGAGACCTTCGTCGACTACGCCGCCCGGGAACCCGGCAGCCTCCGCGTCGCTGTCCTCACCACTCCTCCGGTCCCCGGCATCGCCGTCCACCCCGACTGCGTCGCCGCGACCGAGAGCGCCGCCGAACTCCTCGCCTCGCTCGGCCACCGTCCCGAGCCCCTGGAGCTGCCCGCGGACGAGACCCTGCGCCGGGTGTTCGAGCAGGTCTGGGCCGTCATGGCGACCCAGCAGCCGGTCGACCCCGAGCGCGAGTCGGTACTCATGCCGCTCACCCGCCACCTGCGCGCCGAGGGTGTGCACGTCTCCGGGCCCGACTTCGCCACCGCCCTCTACACCTTCCGCGCCGTCGGGGCACTGGTCGCCTCGCTCCAGGAGGAGTACGACGTCATCCTCACGCCCACCCTGGCCCAGCCCCCGGCACAGATCGGCGGACTGCGCGACGACGCCGACCCCGCCCAGGAGTTCGCCAACCTCACCGCCTTCACGCCGTTCACCCCGCTCTACAACGCCACCGGGCAGCCCTCAGTCAGCCTCCCGCTGCACTGGACCGAGGCCGGGCTCCCGATCGGCGTCATGCTCGGCGGACGGTACGGCGACGAGGCCACCCTCATCGCCCTTTCCGCCCAACTGGAGCGCGCCCGCCCCTGGATCAGCCGCAAGCCGCCGGTCTGGTGAGGCCGGCGGTGACCGTGGTGGGTCGGCGGTGACGGCAGCGCGATGGCTTCGCAGAACTGCCATCCGCCCGTAACACGCGTCCATTGACCGCGACCAACGGCCTTGCGACGATCTGCGCATGACCTCAACGACCTGTCCCGGCCGCCGGTAGCTCCGCCACCGCGGAGCTGCCGGCGCTCGCCGCCCAGGACCGAAGTCGACAGAGGACCGCCGATGCCGCTCGCGCTCATCGCCACGCCCGCACCTCCGCCCTCACCCGAGCAACCCCCCGGCGCAGCCGCCGTACTCCGCGCCGCGCTGCGCCGGGGCCCGCTCGCCCGCAGCGCCATCAGCAGGGAGACCGGCCTCAGCCCTGCCGCCGTCTCCAGGCACACCGCCGAACTGCTCGCGCTCGGCCTGGTGTACGAACCGCAGGCGCCGCTAGCCCCGCCCCGGCCCGGACGGCCGCGCATCCCGCTGGACATCGACACCGCCCACCATCTGGCGGCGGGCGTGCACATCGCCGTCCCCCAGCTGACCTTCTCACTCACCGACCTGCGCGGACGGGTCGTCGCCCAGGAGCAGCTGCCCCGGCGGCCGACGGAGGCAGACGTGCTCCAGGACGTCGCCGAACACCTGCCCGGGTTCCTGCGGCGCCGGGCCGGCGGGCGTTCCGTGCTCGGCGTCGGGGTGGTCACCGGCGGCTGGGTGGACCCGGAGTCCGGCGTCCTGGTGGAGAACACGGCCCTCGGCTGGCGCGACGTGCCGCTGCGGCAGGCGCTCCAGTCCGTCACCCGGCTGCCCATCCACGTCGACAGCCATGCCCGCGCCCTGGCGCAGGCCGAGGTGCTCTTCGGCGCGGCCCAGCGCGGCGACCTGGTGCACCTCTTCGTCGGCAACGTCGTCGACGCCGCGATCGCCGCCGGCGGCACGCTGCTGCGCGGCCGCCGCAACAGCGCCGGCGGCATCGCCCACCTGCCCGTTCCGGGCTCCACGGTGGCCTGCCCCTGCGGCGGGACCGGTTGCCTGCAGGCCACCGTCTCGGACCGGACCCTGGCCGAGCGGGCAACCGCCGAGGGAGTCGTCGCGCGCCCCGAGCTCCCGTTGCTGCTCGCGGCCGCCGGGCGAGGAGATCAGCGGGCGCTGGACCTGTGCCGCGCCCGGCTGCGGCTGATCGCCCCGGCGGTGGCGCTGCTGCTGGACATGATCAGCCCGGACATCCTGGTGCTGACCGAAGCCGTCACCATGTACCTGCCGGAGCTGCTGCCCGTCCTGCACCAGGAGATCGCCGCCCGCACCCACCAGCACCAGCTGCCGGAGCAACTGGCGCAACTGGTGCGTCCCAGCTCGTTCGGGCCGACGGCGCTCGCCGTCGCCGCGGGGGCGCCGGTGCTCGCCGCCGTGCACCAGGACCCGCTGGCCCTGCGGACAGCGAGGTCGGCATGACCCGGCCCATTACTTCCACACCGTCACAAATCATTGCCCGCACCGGAGTCGGCCCGCAGACTCGGGATATGGACGCACAGCAGAAGGCGACGATCCGGGAGGCCGCAGGCCGGCATCCCGTGAACGCCTTCCGCCTGCACCACTTCGCCGGACTGGGCTGTTCGCTCTCCGTCTGATCGCCCTCCGCCTGACCGCTCTCCGCCTGACCGATCCGTTCCCTGTCGACGATCGGTCTGCCTTCCCTGCTCGCGACGCTCCCGTGAACCCACCGGGACGTCGAGGGCGCCGCCGGCCCCTCCTTCACCCGCGCCACCAACTCACCACGGAGCGCTTCCGCATGTCCTCTTCCCGCAGGCAACTGCACCTCAACCTCTTCCTGATGGGCGTCGGCCATCACGAGGCCGCCTGGCGCCACCCGCGCACCGACCCGGCGAACCTCTCCTCGCTCGCCCACTTCCAGCGCCTCGCCGCCACCGCCGAGGCCGCCGCCTTCGACTCCGTCTTCCTGGCCGACGGCGTCGAGGGCCCGGACCCTCGCCAAGGCAACGCCTGGATCAGCCACTTCGAGCCGTTCACCCTGCTCTCCGCGCTCGCCGTGAGCACCGAGCGGATCGGCCTCATCGGCACCGTCTCCACCGGGTTCACCGAGCCCTACAACCTCGCCCGGCAGTTCGCCTCGCTGGACCACCTCAGCAACGGCCGGGCCGGTTGGAACATCGTCACCTCCGCCGGCGACCGAGCCGCCCGCAACTTCAACCGCACGGCCAACCAGGAGCACGCCGTCCGCTACCAGCGCGCCGCCGAGTACCTCGACGTGGTCGAGTCGCTCTGGGACAGCTGGGAGGACGACGCCCTGGTGCTGGACCGCGCCAACGGCGTTCTCACCGACCCGGCCAAGCTCCACGAGATCAACCACAGCGGCGAGCACTTCCAGGTCCTCGGGCCGCTGAACATCCCGCGCGGCCCACAGGGGCGCCCGCTGCTGGTCCAGGCCGGAAGCTCGCAGGACGGCCGCGGCTTCGCCGCCGCGCATGCCGAGGCGGTGTTCACCGCACAGCAGACCATCGCCGAGGGGCAGGAGTTCTACAGCGACCTGAAGCGGCGTGCCGCAGCGCTCGGCCGCGACCCGCAGGGCATCGTCGTGCTTCCCGGCATCGTCCCGGTCCTGGGCTCCACCGAGGCCGAGGCCAAGGCCCTGGACCAGGAACTCGACGAGCTGATCAACCCGGCCCGCGCGATCGCGACGCTGTCCACCCTGCTCAACGTCGACCTCACCGACCATCCCCTGGACGCCCCGCTCCCGCCGCTACCCCCGCTCACCGAGATCAACGGCGCCAAGAGCCGCTTCGCGCTGATCCGCGACCTGGCCGAACGCGACGGGCTGACCCTACGTCAACTCGTGGGCCGGCTAGGCGGCGGGCGCGGGCACCAGGTACTCCCCGGCACCCCGGAGCAGATCGCGGACCACATCGAGCACTGGTTCACCCACGGCGCTGCGGACGGGTTCAACATCATGCCGCCGATCCTCCCCGAGGGCCTGGACCTGTTCGCCGAGCACGTCGTCCCGCTGCTCCGCGAGCGCGGACTGTTCCGCTCCGGGTACTCCGGCAGCACGCTGCGCGACCACTACGGGCTGGCCCGTCCCGCCAACCGGTACACAACCGTTCCGGCCTGACCCTCGACCCCCAAGGACTCGACCCATGCGTACCAGACGGCTCCAGGCCCTCGCCCTCCCCGCCCTCGCGGCTCTGCTCCTGCCGCTCACGACCGGCTGCGGCGGCGACGCGTCCGCGAACACGGACGCCGGGAGCAAGCCCGGGCAGGTGACCCTGCACGTCGGCGACCAGGGCAAGCAGGTACTGACCCTGCTCACGGCATCCGGTGAGCTCAAGAACCTTCCCTACAAGGTGCAGTTCGACCAGTTCAACAGCGGCCCGCTGGTCAACCAGGCGCTGTCGGCCGGAGTCCTCGACTTCGGGATCATGGGCGACACGCCCGCGATCTTCGCCGCGGCGGCCGGCCTCCCGGTGGACGTGGTGGCCGCGAGCCACACCGTCGGTCCCGGCTACACCCTGCTCACCCGGGCCGGCTCCGACATCCACACCCTGGCCGACATCAAGGGCCACAAGGTCGCCTACTCCAAGGGCACCGCCAACCAGGGATTCCTGATCCAGGCCCTGTCCACGGTGAACCTGAAGCAGCAGGACGTGACCCCGGTCGACGTGCCGCTGCAGAACATCGGCGGGGTGTTGGAGTCGGGCACGGTGGACGCCGCCACCGTCGCCGCCCAGGACCTGGTCACCTACACCAAGGCGCACCCGGACGCGGTGAAGCTGATCAACGGTCAGCACGTCTCCTCCGGATACGCGTTCTACCTGGCGAGCCGCAAGGCCCTGGGCAACACCGCGGAACGCGCCGCACTCCAGGACCTCGTGGGTCGCATCATCAAGGCCACCAGCTGGAGCCGGGCACACCCGGACGCCTGGATCGACGCGTTCTACGTCAAGGTCGACAAGCAGACTCCGGCCGTCGGCAGGCTCGTCTGGGAGGCCTCGGGCGAGACCCGGTTCGCGGCCGTGGACCAGACCGTCATCGGCGCGCAGCAGCGGCAGGCCGACCTCTTCCTGGCCAACGGCCAGCTCCCCGGAAAGGTCGACGTCACCAGCGAGTTCCCCGCCGACGTCGAGCAGCAGTTCAGCGCACTCATCGCAGCCGACCAGCAGTAACGACCACCGAGAGGAACTCCCCATGACCGTGACCGTCCGCCCGGTCGCCGGGCACATCGGCGCCGACATCGACGGCGTCGACCTCGCCCAGCCGCTCTCCGAGTCCGAGACCGAGCAGGTCAAGCAGGCCCTGCAGCGCCACAAGGTGGTGTTCTTCCGGGGTCAGCACCTCGACCACGCCGCCCAGATCGCCTTCGCCCGCCAGTTCGGCGAGCTGACCTACGCGCACCCGCACGACGACACCCCGCCGGAGGACCACCCGGAGATCTTCACCATCGACCCGCGCCGCTTCGAGGAGCGCTACGGCGCCGGATTCCGCGAGGAGTACCGCAAGCGCCAGTACAGCTACTTCGACGGCTGGCACACCGACGTCACCGCCGCCGTCAACCCGCCCGCCGGTTCGATCCTGCGCGCCGAGCAGGTGCCCGACTTCGGCGGCGACACCACCTGGACCAACCTGGTCGCCGCCTACCAGGGCCTCTCCGCGCCCGTCCGCGCCTTCGTGGACACCCTGCGCGCCGAGCACCGCTACGGCGGCAGCAGCAAGGTCGCGGGCGACAGCGAGTACGCCAAGCGCGTCAACGAGAACCTGCTGGTGGCGATCCACCCCGTGGTCCGGGTGCACCCGGAGACCGGCGAGCGGGCCCTGTTCGTCAACCCGGGCTTCACCAGCCACATCGTGGACGTCACCCCGAGCGAGAGCAAGCGGATCCTGGACCTGCTCTACGCGGAGATCACCCGCCCCGAGTACACCGTCCGCTTCCGCTGGGAGCCGGGCCACGTCGCCTTCTGGGACAACCGGGCCACCGCCCACCTCGCCCCGCGCGACCTGGAACACCTGGACGTCGAGCGGCGCCTGCACCGGGTCACCCTGATCGGCGACCTGCCGGTGGGCCCGGACGGTCGCGCCTCCGAGCTCGTCGCCGGACGCCCGTTCACCGCCGACCACCGCGTGGCCACGCCTGCCTGACGCCGCCCCACCTCCCGCCCGGTCCGCTGCCGCCCCTCCCCGGGACAGCGGACCGGGCCCTCCCGAAGGGATCGACCATGGCGACCACCGTCGCGGCACCACCCGCTCCCGGCCCACCGGCCTCTCCCCTGATCGACGCCGCCACGCTGAGCCGCCCGCGCCGTACCCGGGTACCGCTGCCGCGCTGGCTGCGCCGGCTCGCCGGGCCCGCCCTGGTGGTCGCCGTCTGGCAGCTCCTCGGCGCGCTGGGCCAGATCAATCCGCGCATCCTGGCGACCCCGAGCCAGGTCGCGGTGGCGGCCTGGCAGCTGGCCAAGGACGGTGAGCTGGAGAGCAACCTGCTGGCCTCACTGCAACGGGTAGCCGTCGGGCTGCTGATCGGGGTCAGCCTGGGCGTTCTGCTCGCCGTCCTGGCCGGTCTGTTCCGGCTGGGCGAGGAGCTCGTCGACTCCACCATGCAGGTGGTCCGGGCGCTGCCCGCGCTGGGCCTGCTGCCGCTGATCATCATCTGGTTCGGAGTCGGCGAGGCGCCGAAGATCGCCCTGGTGGCCTTCGCCACCGCCTGCCCCCTCTACATCAACACCTACGCCGGGATCCGCGGGGTCGAGAACCGCCTGGTCGAGGCCGGGCGGGTGCTCGGTCTCGGCCGGCTCGGGCTGATCCGCCACGTCGTGCTGCCCGGCGCCCTGCCCGGCTTCCTGGTCGGCCTGCGGTTCGCACTCACCAGCGCCTGGCTTGTGATCATCATCGCCGAGCAGCTCAACGCGACCAGCGGCATCGGCTACCTCATGAACCAGGCCCAGGCCTGGTACCGCACCGACATCATCGTCCTCGGCCTGCTCATCTACGGCCTGCTCGGCCTGCTCGCCGACGCGCTCGTCCGCCTGCTGGAGCGTCGCCTGCTGGTCTGGCGCCGCGGATTCAACGGAGCCTGACCGCCATGACCACCGCCGCCATCGGCATCGCCACCGACATCGCCGCCGACATCGCCGTCCAGGCCACCGACGTACGCCGCTCCTTCGACGGCCGCGAGGTCCTCGCCGGGGTCGACCTGACGCTGCGCCGGGGCGAGTTCCTGGCCCTGCTCGGCCGCAGCGGCTCGGGGAAGAGCACCCTGCTGCGCGCCATGGCCGGGCTCGACCCCGACTTCACCGGCCGCCTGCTCGTCCCCGAGCGGCGCTCCGTGGTGTTCCAGGACCACCGCCTCCAGCCCTGGAAGCGCGTTCTCGACAACGTCGTCCTCGGCCTGCCCCGCGGCGGCGCCCGCGAGGCCGGGCTGACCGCGCTGGCGGAGGTGGGCCTCACCGAGCGCGCCAGGGACTGGCCGATCACCCTTTCCGGCGGCGAGGCACAGCGCGCGGCACTCGCCCGGGCCCTGGTCCGCGATCCGGAACTGCTGCTGCTCGACGAGCCCTTCGGCGCGCTGGACGCGCTGACCAGGATCCGGATGCACGCGCTGCTGCGCGACCTGTGCCTGCGCCACCGACCCGCGGTGCTGCTGGTGACGCACGACGTGGACGAGGCGATCGCGCTGGCGGACCGGATCATCGTGCTGACGGACGGACGGCTGGGCCCCGCCCGCGAGGTGCGGCTTCCCGAGCCCCGCCCGCGCACAGCGCCCGGCTTCGCCGAGCTGCGCGCAGAGCTGCTGGCCGAGTTGGGCGTCGGGTGAGACCGGTCAACGCAGACAGGCCCCCTCTCGGGGGCCTGTCTGCGTTGACGCGCTCCTACCGAACCGGCCGGTCCAGCCGTCCCAGGTGATCAGCGGACCTCGGTGATCAGCGGACCTCAGCGATCAGCGGACCTCGGTGATCTCCGGTCCGCGCTCGAACGGGTTCATCGGGTCGCCGCTGAAACGGTTCTCGACCGGCGCCGCCTGCTGCTGGGGCATCCCGTCCGCCACCATCTGGGCGTCCTCCGGGAGCTTCAGCACGATCGGGTCGCGGGGCGCCATCGGCGTGTCGCCACGGACGACCACGGTCTCCCTGAACACCTGCTCCAGCACCCCGGCGGACTCGGGCTGCACCGCGGCCTGCCCGGAGATCACGCCGCGCAGGAACCAGCGCGGGCCGTCACAGCCGACGAAGCGCACCAGTTGCACACCCTGGGTGCCGTCCGGGAGCTGCACCGGGACCTGGGCCCGCAGGCCCCAGCCCAGCGGGCCCTCCTCCTCGTCCACGACGCCACCCTGCTGGGTGATGCCGGTGGCGATCTCCTCGCGGACCTCGCCCCAGATGCCCTCGGACCTGGGGGCGGCGAACGCCTGCAGCTGGATGGCGCTGTTGCCGAGGACCAGGGTCGCGGCGACGATCGAGTCACCGGCGACCTCGACCCGCAGCTCCATGCCCTCGACACCGGGCACCAGCAGGCCGCCCAGGTCCACCCGGCCCTCTACGGCGTCATCCACCTCCGTGGAGTCCCAGGGGCCGTCAGGACGCGGCGCAGGCGGCAGCCCTACCCTGGCGTCCTCGGCGTCGTCCTCCTCCATGGAGTCCACACCTGCGATGTCCTCGCTGTCCTCGAACTCTTCCGAGCCCTCAGTCTGATCGACAGCGTCCTCGCTCTTGGCGCGACGACGGAACACGGTCACTGTCCTTCCCGGTCGGGTACCGAAGGGATTTCCTGCCCGGCCGCCGGAATGCTAACCGCGGCATGGCCGCCCGTCGACCCGAAGCCTCCGATGGCACGCGCCGATCCCGGCAGCTCCTCCACCTCGTGGAAGCGAACCTTCTCAACCCGCTGGACGACCAGCTGGGCGATCCGGTCCCCTCGGTGGAAGACCACCCGCTCGCGCGGGTCGAGATTGACGACGATCACCTTGATCTCACCACGGTACCCGGCATCCACCGTTCCCGGGGCATTCACCAGAGCCAGACCGCACCGGGCAGCGAGACCCGAACGCGGGTGCACGAACGCCGCGTACCCGTCCGGAAGCGCGAGGGCGACCCCGGTCGGCAGCACAGCCCGCTCCCCAGGGGCGAGTTCGGCGTCCACGGTGGTGCGCAGGTCCGCTCCGGCGTCCCCTGGATGGGCGTAGGCGGGGGCGGGCAGTCCGGCGTCCAGGCGGCGCAGCAGGACGTCCACGGGGGCGTGGGGGGCGTTCACGGGTTCACCTCGAAGGCACGGGCACGCTTGAACAGATCGGGGTTCTCCATGGCCGCCTTGATGTCCTCGGGACGGCCGTGGGTGACGAAGTGGTCCATCTTGACCTGGACGAACAGGGCCCGCGCGGTTATCGCCAGCGGCCCGTCCGGGGCGTCGAGCCGCCCCTCGCCCTGGCAGTAGATCTTGCGGCCGGCCACCGCGTCGACCCAGGTGTGGATGTACACGGTCGAGCCCACCGGCACCGGGCGGCGGAAGTCCGTCTCCAGCCGGGCGGTCACCGAAGCGCTGTGCAGCAGCCAGTTCAGCGTCCCCAGCGCGTCGTCCATGGCCGTGACCAGGACCCCGCCGTGGGCCAGGCCCGGACCGCCCTGGTGCGCCGCGCCCACCGTGAACTCGGCGAACACGTCGACGCCCTCGCCCGCCCGCGAGGCCAGGTGCAGCCCGTGCGGCTGCTGGGGGCCGCAGCCGAAGCAGTGCTCGTAGTGCGGGTCGATCGGCTCGCCGGGCGCGGGCGCCTCCGGGTGCCGGATCGGCGCCATCGCGCCGGCCGGCGGTGCCAGCGCCGATCGGGAAGTGTCTGTGCTCACGCTCGCGACCCTACAGAACTTCGTCCGGGGAGACAGAACCGGAGCTTCGGCGGGCCCCTGTGCGGAGGCGCTCCACGGGCGTGCCCACAATGGAGGCATGTACGACGAACGCCTCACGGCTCCGCTCACCTGGTGGCTGTTCCCCGCGGGCAGCGGACTGTCCTTCGGGCTGATCTTCTATCTGTTCGGCACTGTCCCCGGACTGCTCGGCCTGGTCGCCGGCGGCGCCGCGGCGGCCGTGCTGCTGAGCTCCTACGGCTCGGCCCGGATCCGGGTCGTCCAGGGGATGCTCGTCGCGGGCGACGCGCGCGTCCCGGTGGAGGCGCTCGGCACGGCCCACCCGCTGGACCGCGACGAGGCGTTCGCCTGGCGCACCCGGAAGGCGGACGCGCGGGCCTTCATGCTGCTGCGCTCCTACATCCCGACCGCGCTGCGGGTCGAGGTCACCGACCCGCAGGACCCGACTCCGTACCTCTACCTGTCGACCCGCGACCCCGAGGGCCTGGCGAAGGCCCTGGCGACGGCCGGGCAGCAGGCAGTCCAGGCGGACTGAGCAGGCGTCACCGGGGTTCCGGGTCGGAGTCCGTGCCCTTGTCCGTGCCCCCGTCCGTGCCCTTGTCCGTGCCCCCGTCCGTGCCCTTGTCCATACCCCTGTCGGTGCCCCTGTCCGAGCGCCTGAGGAGCCCCTTCCTGACCTTGGGGACGCCGCCCTCCGGTTGGTCCGAGGGCCCCGCGACCAGTGCCGCGGCCCAGTAGCCCGGGACCGCGGGCGGCCGCGCGCGCAGGTCTCGGCGGATCTCCGCGGCCAGCTTCGCGGTGTCCCTGCGGTTGACCGTGGCACCGGCGACCGCGCCCACCATCAGCGGGGCGAGCGAGGGCAGCTTCCGCAGCCCGGAGCGGGTGAGCCGCCTGCGGAGCTGCCTGCGCAGCTCGCTACCCGCGCCGAGGACGACCAGAGTGCCCGGCCTGGAGAGGTCCAGCCCGCGCCGCTGCGACCAGACCGTCAGGCAGGCCCCGGCCCGCTGCGTGGCGCTGCCCCGGACGGGCTGCCCGTAGACCTCGTACAGCTCGGCGATCAGCTTGAACTCGACGGCCGCCACGGCGAGCAGTTCGGTGGCGAGCTCCACGGTCATGGCGGGCGGCACCGGAAGCATGGCGACGGCACCGACACCGGCGCCTATGGAGGCCGAGGCCTTGACGGCCCCGGAAGTGATGTTGTCCGCCAGGTCCTCGGCGGTGAGCGCGCCAGGATGCTGAGCGCGGAGGGTGCGGATGTCGCGGACGGGAATCCGCGGAGCCGCGTCCACCAGGCGGTCCACGAGGTGCAGGGCGCCACTCCGGGCGCCTGTCCCCACCAGGGAGCTTCCTCTGGTCCAGCCGGCCCCGAGGGTGGTTCTGAGACTGTCGGCGAGCGAGACCATCCGCCGACCCCGCTCGCCCTGGGGGACGGAGTCCGCTGGGGCGGACCCGTCCCATGCCTCCAGTTCGGCGGCAATACGGGCGAGCTCGTCGGCTGTCTCGCCGCCGGCCGCCGGGGGTGGTGCGTCCCCGGCGGATCGGTCGGTGCTGTCGGATCGGTTCGGCTCGATGCGGTTTCGCTGTCGGAACGGCCTCATGAAGACCTCCCTACCCCAAAACGCGTCAGGCCGCGCAGTCCCGGCAGATGGGGTTGCCGTTCTTCTCGCTCGCCAGCTGGCTGCGGTGGTGCACCAGGAAGCAGCTCATGCAGGTGAACTCGTCGGCCTGACGCGGCAGCACCCGGACGGAGAGCTCCTCGTTGCTGAGGTCCGCGCCGGGCAGCTCGAGCCCTTCGGCCGCCTCGAACTCGTCGACGTCGACCGAGCTGGTCGACTTCTCGTTCCGTCGGGCCTTCAGTTCCTCGATGCTGTCCTCGTTGAGGTCGTCATCGGTCTTGCGTGGGGTGTCGTAGTCAGTAGCCATGTCGCTCTCCCCCTTTGGGTGTCTGCGGGTATCTCCAGCGCAGGTAACGCGCGGGGGGCCGGACTTGTGCCCGACCCGAGGGCGAGATTTTGCCTTACTTCAAGGCCCGTTACTCAATCGACACCCGACCTGCCCCCCAAAGAGGTGATCGTGCGGGTGTTCCGGCGCAGCGCGCGGACCGAGTCGACTCTCGCTCCACTGACCACTTACCGTGATCATGGGCAGCGGAAACGTCCCGGCGGGTCCCGGTTCGTACCAAGCGGCACAAGGAAAACACATGACCAGGCCAAGCGCGACCGCTGAGACTCCGACAACTACGGTGCGTCACCGCAGCCTCAGCGGTGACGCACGGCGATCGGCTGGAAGGCTTCGCCGGACCGCGTGAATTGTGACGTTCGTCACAGTTCTGAAAAGTCCGGACTTACCCGTACAACAACGGGCGACAAACCACCACGTCAGCGCCGTTCGGCGACGGCGGCGCGGCGGGCCAGCAGGGCGGCCCGGCGCTCGTCGAAGCGCGTGGCCTGGGTGTCGAGCCCTTCGAGGTACACGCCGAGCTCCTGCTGGGCCTGCAGGCCCTCCGCGTCGAGCCCGGAGACCTCCATCACCTTGAGGTGGCGCAGCACCGGCTGCAGCACGTCGTCGTGGTGGATGCGCAGGTTGTAGATCCCGCCGATGGCCATCTGCGCGGCGGCGCGCTCGAAGCCCGGCATCCCGTGGCCCGGCATCCGGAAGCCGGTCACCACGTCCGCGACGGAGCGCATGGTCTGATTCGGGGCGATCTCCAGGGCGGCCTTCAGCAGGTTGCGGTAGAAAACCATGTGCAGGTTCTCGTCGGTGGCGATGCGGGCCAGCATCCGGTCGCAGATCGGGTCGCCGGAGTTGTGGCCGGTGTTGCGGTGCGACACGCGGGTGGCGAGCTCCTGGAAGGCGACGTACGCCACAGTGTGCAGCATCGAGTGGTTGTTGTCCGAGACGAAGCCCTCGGCCATGTGCGTCATCCGGGCCCGTTCCAGCGCGACCGGGTCGACCGCGCGGGTGGTCAGCAGGTAGTCGCGCATCACGATGGCGTGGCGGCCCTCCTCCGCCGTCCACTGGTGCACCCAGGTGCCCCACGCGCCTTCGCGGCTGAACAGGGTCGCGATCTCGTGGTGGTAGCTGGGGAGGTTGTCCTCGGTGAGCAGGTTGACGACCAGCGAGATCCGGCCGATGTCGCTCACCGGCGACTGCTCCACGGCCCAGGCCTCGCCGCCCATGATCCCGTCGAAGTCCCGCCCCTGGCTCCACGGCACGTACTCGTGCGGCATCCACTCCTTGGCGACGCCGAGGTGGCGGTTGAGCTCGCGCTCGACGACCTCCTCCAGGGCGTGCAGCAGCTGGGCGTCGGTCCACTGGGCCGAGCCGGCGGGACGGGAGGGGGCGATGGTCACGGCATCCAACTCTCGGTACGGATTCACCTACGCTTCCGTAGGTTACGCCACCGTAGGTTGTGCGCGCACCCCCTGGCAAGGGCCGCCTTTCCCATCTCCGTTAGATGTGAGAACCGCATAAGAAAGCCCCGCCGACCTGGTGAAAGATCGGCGGGGCCGGGCGTCGGCGCTGAGCGGGCGCGAGCGGGGCGGTCGGCGGTCTCACCCTCCCGGGATGCGAACCCGCATCACCAGGCCGCCATCGGGGCGTGGAGACGCCTCAATGGCGCCACCGTGCGCCCGGACGACGGAGCGGACGATGGACAGACCGAGCCCGACGCCCTTGTCGCTGCGGGTGCGCTCCTTGCTCCTGACCCGCCGGAATGGTTCGAAGATGTGCTCCAACTCATACCCGGGAACCACCGGTCCGGAGTTGGAGACGACCAGCTCGCCGCCCCCGTCCACGGTCGCGACCGATATCTCGACCCAGCCGTCCTCGGCCCGGTTGTAGCGCACCGCGTTCTGGATCAGGTTGAGCGCGACCCGCTCCAGGAGCACTCCGTTGCCGCTGACCACGGCGGGTTCCAGGGTGCTGGTCAACCGCACGCCCCGGTCGTTGGCGTCGGCCCGGGTCTGTTCGAGTGCCTGCCGGGCCACCTCGGCGAGGTCCACCGGACGGCGGTCCACCAGCTCGTTGTCGCTCCGGGCCAGCAGCAGCAGGCCCTCCACCAGCTGTTCGCTGCGCTCGTTGGTGGCGAGCAGGGTCCGGCCGAGCTGCTGCAGGTCGCTCGACGCGGCGGGGTCGGAGAGCTGCACCTCGAGCAGGGTGCGGTTGATCGCCAGCGGGGTGCGCAGCTCGTGCGAGGCGTTGGCGACGAACTTGCGCTGTGACTCGAACGAGCGGTCGAGCCGCTCCAGCATCTCGTCGAAGGTGTCGGCGAGCTCCTTGAGCTCGTCGTCGGGGCCGTCCAGCTCGATCCGCCGGTGCATGTCCGAACTGGCGACCTGGCGGGCGGTCCTGGTGATCCGACCGAGCGGCCTGAGCACCCGTCCGGCCATGGCGTAGCCGAAGGCGACGGCCAGGATCAGCAGGGCTATCAGGGCGCTTATCGACTTGAGGATCAGGATGTGCAGAGCCTGGTTGGTGTGCTGGTGCTGGTAGTCGGCGATCAGCGCGTTCAGCTGGTTGCCGGGCACGGTCTGGCCGTTCGGCAGCTGCAGCTGCACGTCGCTGGGCACCTTGATGCTCGGCGCCTGCGTGGCCAGGTCGAACGCCTGGGTCACGAACAGGTACATCACCAGGACCAGGACCAGTCCGGCGAGCAGGAACATCCCGCCGTAGAACATGGTCAGCCGGATCCGCAGGGTCGGCCGGAACGGCAGCAGCGACTGGTTGACCTCCTCGCCGGGCCAGGGACGCGGCGCTTCGGGAACACTCGTGGCCATGGCTCAGATCCGATAGCCGGAACCGGGCACGGTGATGATCACCGGCGGCTCGCCCAGCTTGCGGCGCAGGGTCATCACGGTCACCCGCACGACGTTGGTGAACGGGTCCGTGTGCTCGTCCCAGGCCTTCTCCAGCAACTGCTCGGCGGAGACGACCCCGCCGCCCGAGCGCATCAGCACCTCGAGCACGGCGAACTCCTTGGGCGCGAGCGCGATCGGCTTGCCGTCGCGCAGCACCTCCCGGCGGCCCGGGTCGAGGGTGATCCCGGCCCGCTCCAGGATCGGGGGCAGCGGCGTGGTCGCGCGGCGGCCCAGGGCCCGGACCCGGGCGACCAACTCGCTGAAGGCGAACGGTTTGGGAAGGTAGTCGTCTGCGCCGAGCTCCAGACCTTCGACCCGGTCGCTGATGTCGCCGGCGGCGGTGAGCATCAGCACCCGGGTGGAGAGGCCCTCCTCGACGATCTTCCGGCACACGTCGTCGCCGTGGACCAACGGCAGGTCGCGGTCGAGCACGACCACGTCGTAGTCGTTCACGGCGACCCGGTCCAGGGCGGCCTGGCCGTCGTAGACCACGTCGACGGCCATGGCCTCCCGCCGGAGGCCGGTCGCGACGGCATCGGCGAGCAACTGCTCGTCCTCGACCACAAGAACCCGCAACGCAGTGGTCCTTTCAAGAGCACAGCCATGCGGCGTCCCTCGTGGGACGCCGTTCACGTCGCTCCATCCTGCCTCCTCCGCACGTAAAGCAGTGGTAAGCGGTCCCCCGGCAGCCAGGTGTGTGGGCGCCGAACGCGAGTCCGGCCAGGAACGGGTGGTATACGCACGGCGTGCCTACGGCGAACGAAAACCGAACGGGAGGATTTGGGAGGGCACCGCCGAAATTCCCGGGAGTACTGAGGTTTCCGGCGCCGCGGGTGAGGGGAGGACGGTCTGTACACCCGCGATCACGCTTGCGCTTCAACGCATGCTCGCACCCGCCCGTCCGTGTGACCGTCCGCACCGGGCCCAGCCCGGGGTCGCCCGAACAACAGCAAGGGGGTCTTGCCTCATGGACGCCTTCACCGCCGGCATCCTTCAGCGCATAAGGAACGCCGAACAGGACCTGCACCGCGCCCAGGAGTCGGGGGACGACTTCCTGGCCGAGGTGGAACAGTCCGAACTCGACGACCTGCACCGTCTCGCCGCAGAGCACGGCATCTCGGTGGCGCGGCCCGAAGTTCACGCCGCCTGAACCTCTCGCGCTCCACACCCTCACGCTCACGCCCTTTCGCTCCACACCCTCAAGTAGGCTCCACACCCTCAAGCTCCACATCCACCCAGAGCTGCGCGATGCCCCGGACAGCAGGAACCGTCCGGGGCGTCCTGGTGTCCGGGGCCGGCGGGCTGCTGCCCGTCGAGGGTTGCGGCCTGGGAGCGACAGGGCTCGGGCGCGCGCCCTGTCGCTCCCAGGCCGTTAGTCGTGCCAGGCGCCGAGATCCTCGAGCAGCTGCTGCAGCGGTTCGAACAGGCCGCTCGGGGCCGCCACGGTCAGCTGGGTGGACGGGGCGTCCCCGGGACGGCCGCCGACCAGCACGCCCGCCTCGGCGGCGATGAGCACCCCGGCCGCGTAGTCCCAGGGGTTGAGTCCTCGCTCGAAGAACCCGTCGAGCCGGCCGCAGGCCACGTCGCACAGGTCCACCGCGGCCGACCCGCCGCGACGGATGTCCCGCAGCCGGGGCACCAGCTCGCGGACCACCGCCGCCTGCTGCACCCGGCGCTCGCGCAGGTAGCCGAAGCCAGTGCCGACCAGGGCCTGCGCCATCTCCGGCGCCGGGCCGACCCGCAACTGACGGCCGTTCAGGAAGGCTCCGCGGCCCAGCACTCCGTGGACGGTCTCGCCACGCGGCGGCACCTCGACGACGCCGACCAGCGCCTGCCCGTCCAGCTCCGCGCAGATGCTCACCGACCAGGCCGGGAGGCCGTAGAGGTAGTTCACCGTCCCGTCCAGGGGGTCGATCACCCAGCGCACCCCGGTGCTGCCCGGGCTGGCCGCGCCCTCCTCGCCGAGGAGTCCGTCGTCGGGGCGGCGGGCGCCGATCAGCTCGGTGATCAGCTTCTCCGCGGCGATGTCCATCTCGGTGACGACGTCCACGGAACTGGACTTGGTCGCGGCCACGCCGAGGTCGGCCGGCCGCCCGTCCCGTAGCAGGGCTCCGGCCTGCCGGGCGGCCTCCAGGGCCAGGTCGAGGAGCTCGTCCTTCAACCCGTTCAACCCGTTCAACTCGTTCGACGCCAACTCGTTCATCCATGGGCCTCTCAGTCGGTCCAGTCCGCACCGGCGGCGGCCGGGAGGGGGTTGCCAGAGGGGGCGGGCGCGGAGCGCCGCGGAACAGGGTGGCCGCCGGGCGACGGGAGGGCGGGGCAGCAGTCGACCGGGCAGAGGTCGTGGCTGGCACCCAGCGCGCCCAGAGCGCAACGCGCCGGGTTCTCACCACGCGCGCTGGCGGCGCGTTCGAGCACGAGGTCGCGCACGGCCGCGGCGAAGCGCGGGTCGGCGCCGACCGTGCGCGCCCGGGACACCGGAAGGCCCAGCTTCTCGGCCTGCTCCCGGGCCTGGGTGTCGAGGTCGTAGACGACCTCCATGTGGTCGGAGACGAAGCCGATCGGCACCATCACCACCGCCGGCGCGCCCTCGGCCCGGACGGCCTCCAGGTGGTCGCAGATGTCGGGCTCCAGCCAGGGGATGTGCGGCGCGCCGCTGCGGCTCTGGTAGACGAGCTCCCAGGGCCGTCCGGCGACTCCGGTCGCCTCCGCGACGGCCTCCGCCACCAGCCGTGCTGTCTCCAGGTGCTGGGCGACATAGGCGCCGCCGGGAGTTCCCCGGGCCGGGTCCCCGGGCGCGCCCGAGGTGTCCGCCAGCGCGTTGGGGATCGAATGGGTGGTGAACGCCAGCCGCGCGCCGTCGCGCAGGCCCTCCGGGAGCTCGGCGAGGGCGGCGAGGGTGTGGTCGATCATCGGCTCGACGAAGCCCGGATGGTTGTAGAAGTGCCGCAGCTTGTCGAGGCGCAGCTCGGCGGCTCCCGGTGCACCCTCCTCGCGCAGCTGCCTGAGCGCGGCCGCCAGGTTCTCCCGGTACTGGCGGCAGCCCGAGTAGTTGGCGTACGCGCTGGTCGCCAGCACCAGCACCCGGCGGTGGCCGTCGGCGGCGAGCTCGCGCAGGGCGTCGACCAGGTACGGGGCCCAGTTCCGGTTGCCCCAGTAGACCGGCAGGTCGAGCCCCTGCTCGGCGAAGTCCTTGCGCAGGGCCTCCAGGAGCACCCGGTTCTGGGCGTTGATCGGGCTGACCCCGCCGAAGAGGAAATAGTGCTGCCCGACCTCGGCCAGCCGCTCGCGGGGGATGCCGCGCCCCCGGGTGACGTTCTCCAGGAACGGAACCACGTCCTCGGGGCCCTCCGGGCCACCGAAGGACAGCAGAAGCAGGGCGTCATAGGGACGGGTGCGCGCGTCAGACATGGGACCGATCCTGCCACTGACAAATGGATTGACCGCGCACGTAAGCTGTGTTGGTTATCTATGTCCCTTACGGAGTCGCCGTGCTGTCCACCTACCGCCGGATCTTCGACGCCCCGGGGAGCCTGGCCTTCTCCGCTGCGGGCCTGGTCTCCCGCATGCCGCTGTCCATGACCGGCATCGGCATCGTCACCATGCTGTCGACCCTGCGCGGCGACTACGGGCTGGCCGGGGCGGTGTCCGCGACCCTGGCACTCTCCGCCGCCGTGCTGGGTCCGCAGGTCTCCCGTCTGGTGGACCGCTACGGGCAGGCCCGGGTGAGCCTGCGGGCGACCGGGATCACCGTCGCCGCGATGGGCGCGCTGCTGCTCTGCGCCCGATTCGACGCGCCCGCCTGGACCCTGTTCGCCTCCGCGTCGGTGGCGGGCTGCATGCCGAGCATGGGCTCCCTGGTGCGGGCGCGCTGGGCGCTGATCTACCGCGGCTCGCCGCTGCTGCACACCGCCTACGCCTTCGAGTCGGTGGTCGACGAGATCGTCTTCATCATCGGCCCCATCCTCTCGGTCGGCCTCTGCACGGCCGTGTTCCCGGAGGCGGGACCGCTGGTGGCGACGCTGCTGCTGGCGACCGGCGTACTGCTGTTCGCCGTGCAGAAGCGGACCGAGCCGCCGCTGCACCCGCAGACCCGGGCCAGGACCGACTCCGCAATCCGCACGCCGGGCCTGTGGGTGCTGGTCATGACGTTCGTCGGGGTCGGCGCGATCTTCGGCTCGGTGGACGTGGTGACCGTGGCCTTCGCCGACCATCTGCACCACAAAGCGCTGTCCAGCGTGGTGCTGGCGGTCTACGCGCTCGGCTCCTGCGTCGCCGGGATCGTGTTCGGGGCGCTGAAGCTGCACGGACCGCTGTCCAGGAGGTTCCTGCTGGGGATCGTCACCATGGCGGTGAGTATGCTGCCCCTCCTATTCGTGAAGAACCTCGTGGCCCTGGCGGCGGCACTGTTCGTCGCCGGGCTGTCCATCTCCCCCACCATGGTCACCACCATGGGGCTGGTGGAACGGATCGTCCCCGCCTCCAAGCTCACCGAGGGGATGACCTGGACCATCACGGGCCTCGCCGTCGGCGTGGCCCTCGGCTCCTCGGCGTCCGGCTGGGTAGTGGACGGTGCGGGCGCCGCGGCCGGTTACTGGGTGACCGTCGCCGCCGGCGGCTTGGCCGTGGCCACGGCGTTCCTCGGGGCACGCCGACTCCGGTCGGCACCGGAACAGCAGGAGCGTGCGCATGTCGACGACGACCAGTGGCAGCACCAACCCGGCTAGCACTGCCGTCTGGAGCAACTGGGCCGGAAACCAGACCGCGCGGCCGCGCCGCGCCGTGGCCCCGGCCACGGTCGAGGAGCTGGCCGCCGCGATACGCGGCGCGGCCGAGGAAGGGCTGCCGGTCAAGGCCGTCGGCAGCGCGCACTCCTTCACGTCCATCGCCGCCACGGACGGCGTGCTGGTCCGCCCCGAGCGGCTGACCGCCGTGCGCGAAGTCGACCACAAGGGCGGAACGGTCACCGTCGAGTCGGGTCTGCCGCTGGAGAAGCTCAACCTGCTGCTGGAGCACGCCGGCCTGGCGCTCACCAACATGGGCGACATCATGGTGCAGACCGTGGCCGGCGCCACCAGCACCGGCACCCATGGCACCGGCCGGGCCTCGGGCTCGCTGGCCGCGCAGATCAGGGCGCTGGAGCTGGTCCTCGCCGACGGCACCGTCACCACGTGCTCGCCGACCGAGAACGCGGAGCTGTTCGCGGGCGCCCGGCTCGGCCTCGGCGCACTCGGCGTGGTGAGCGCCGTCACCCTCGCGGTTGAGCCAGCCTTCCAGCTCACCGCGCACGAGCGGCCGATGTCCTTCGACGAGGTCACCGGCCGCTTCGACGAGCTGGTCTCCGAGAACGAGCACTTCGAGTTCTACTGGTTCCCGCACACCGAGGGCTGCAGCACCAAGCGCAACAACCGCAGCCAGGGACCGGCCGCGCCGCTGCCGCCGTTCAAGCAGTGGCTGGACGACGAGTTCCTCTCCAACACCGTCTGGGAGGGCGCCTGCCGGGTCGGCCGGCGCTTCCCCAAGGTCATCCCCGGCATCGCGCGCATCGCCAGCAAGGCGTGGTCCGAGCGGACCTACACCGACGTCTCCTACAAGGTCTTCACCAGCCCGCGCCGGGTGCGCTTCGTGGAGATGGAGTACGCGGTGCCGCGCGAGGCCGCGGTGACCGTGCTGCGGGAGCTGAAAGCGCTGGTGGAGCGCTCGGACTGGAAGATCAGCTTCCCGGTGGAGGTGCGCGTCGCGCCCGCTGACGACCTGTGGATGTCCACGGCGAACGAGCGCGACACCGCGTACATCGCCGTCCACCTCTACCGGGGGACCCAGGACCAGGGGTACTTCACCGAGGTCGAGAAGATCATGACGGCGCACCAGGGGCGCCCGCACTGGGGCAAGCTGCACACCCGGGACGCCGAGTACCTGGCCGGGGTGTACCCGCACTTCGGCGAGTTCACGGCGCTGCGCGACAAGGTCGACCCCGAGCGCCGCTTCGGCAACGACTACCTGCGGCGGGTATTGGGGGCCTGAGGCGGGGCCTGACGCAGGTTCAGGGAGTCGGCGTCGCCGAGGAGCTCGCGGCGTTGCCGGAACCCGTGGTCCCCGTGGTCGCGGTGGAGCTCGGCATGGACGAGGCCGACGGAGATGGGTCCGGGGTGACGCCGGGGCTGGGACTGGAGCTGGGACTGCTGCTCGGCAGGCCACTCGGCGTGCTGCTCGGGTCGGTCGAGGCAGCGCCGCCCGTCCCTGTCGTCACCCCTGTGCCCGGTGACGTGGCGTCGGACGCGCCGCCGGCACCGGGTGTCCCGCCGGTGTGCGCGGCGCCGACCGAGCCGCCGCCCCAGGAAGTGCCCTGGCCCGGCTCGTTCTGCACGATCGCGGCGATCGGCTTGGCCGCGACCAGCTCCACCACGGTCACCGTGCCCATCGCCAGGACGAACACCAGCCCGGTGGCCAGCAGATAGGTCTTCCAGTTCCGGGACCGCGGACCGCCGCTGCCCCGGTAGGTGGTGACCGACTCCAGCTCGGGAGGGGCGAGCACCGCCATCATCCGGGTGTGCTCACCACCGGGATCGAAGGGATCGAACGAAGCCGTCGCATCGACCGCCGGCGTGCCCGTGGGCCTGCCGAAGGCGACCACGGCATCGTTGCGGCGCTCTGCTCGTTCCTCCTCCGGGGTCCTCGCCACGACGGGCACCCGGCTGCGGAGCTCCTCGCCGGTCCGCCTGAAGACATGCTGGAAGACCGCGCCACCGGTGGTCGCTCCGATACTGACCACGGCCGCGCCGATGATCGTCCCGTAGACCCCCAGCTCGGACGCGAGCACCGCGCCGGCCACGGCCGCGAGTGCGCTCGCCGCGACCTGGACCAGACTCAGGTCGAGTGCCCGCCGCCTCGGTGTCCGGTCCGCTTTTTCCCGATCCTCCATCAATGCCCCTCGATATACGCCTTTCTCCATCTTGCATGAGGTACGACCGTTCGAGTGACCATCGGGTTCCGGCCAGCAGTAAGGTGTGAAGATGATCACCGTCCGCCAGTCGGTGGGCAGCCATCGGAGTGGCGACCCTTGAGAATCCAGTGATTCGGGGGAGACTTGAGCCGCGAGCCGCACCCCCCGGGAGCCACGAATGGAGTACTGTTCGTGAAGCCCGACTGCGGGCCTGCCTCGTCATGCCGTTCCACTGAGGACGCATCAAGGTCAAAAAGATTAACCGTGCCATAACGGTGGGTCGCGGATAGGGGCCGACACACCGGGTAACTCTGCAATGTTGTGGCCCGCCGCCCGTCGGCAGGCCACACTCGTTACGGGAGCAGCGACGCAGGTGACGTCGGCAGGCACCACCCGGGAGGTAACCGTGCCCGAACTGCGTGTCGTGGCCGTCAGCAATGACGGTTCACGACTGGTGCTCAAGGCCGCCGACTCGACGGAATACTTTCTTCCGATTGATGAGCGGCTGCGTGCCGCCGTGCGCGGCGACCGGCCCAGGCTGGGCCAGATCGACGTCGAGAGCCACCTCCGTCCGCGCGACATCCAGGCCCGGATACGAGCCGGGGCCAGCGCCGAGGAGGTCGCCCAGCTCGCCGGCATCTCCGTCGAGCGGGTCCGCCGGTTCGAGGGTCCGGTCCTGGCCGAGCGCGCCTTCATGGCCGAGCGCGCCCGCAAGACCTCCGTGCGCCGCCAGGGCGAGAGCACCGGCCCCCAGCTCGGCGACGCCGTCGCGGAGCGGCTGGTGCTGCGCGGCGCCGAGAAGGACAGCGACTCCTGGGACTCATGGCGGCGGGACGACAACACCTGGGAGATCGTGCTGACCTTCCGGGTCGGCGGGCTGCCGCAGCAGGCTCGTTGGACCTACGACCCTCCGCGCCGGCTGGTCCAGCCGCTGGACGACGAGGCGCGGTCGCTGGTCGGCGAGAGCCCGCAGCGGGTCGACGAGGAGCCGACCTTCCCGTTCGTGCCGAGGATCGCGCGGCTGCCCGGAGCCGACCGGGGCATGGGCATGCGCCCGATGGCGCCCGAGCGGCCCCCGGTGCGGATGCCGTCCGACCGCCCGGCTCCCGACCGGATGGCTCCGGACCGGCTGTCTCCTGACCGGATGTCTCCGGACCGCATGGGCGCCGACCGCATGTCCCCGGACCGGCTCGCGGCCGACCGGCTCGCACCCGACCGCGCCCTCGACCCGCCCGCCGTCACCGCGCCCGCCGCGGAGGCGCGCGACTCGCTGACCAGCCTGCTGGACGTGGCGGCGCCACCTTCGGCCGCACCGCTGGAGGACCCGGCGGCCGCCGCCGAGCAGTCGGAGACCCCGGCGACCGCTGCCGCGGCCGGCGCGGGATCGGCGTACGCGGACATCCTCATGCCGCGCGCCGCCGCACCGCACCGCGACCGGCTGATCGGCAGCACCGACCGCCAGGCCGAGGCGGACGGTGTCCGCCCCGGCCGTCGCGCGGCTGTGCCGAGCTGGGACGAGATCGTCTTCGGAACCCGGCGCAAAAAGCAGGAGTGACGGTCCGTCAGCCGCGTTCGGGGCCGGTCGCCGCAGGGCGGTCCGGCTGCCCCGACCACTCGCTCCACGAGCCCGGGTACAGCGCACCGTCGATCCCGACGAGGTGCAGTGCGAGCAGCTCGTGCGCGGCGGTCACCCCCGAGCCGCAGTACACGCCCACCTGCGTGTCCGGCTTGGCACCGAGCGCCGCGAAGCGCTCGGCCAGCGCGTCGACCGGCAGGAAGCGGCCGTCCGCACGCAGGTTGTCCGTCGTCGGGGCGCTCACCGCCCCCGGGATGTGTCCCGCGCGAGGGTCGACCGGCTCGACCTCGCCCCGGTAGCGTTCACCCGCTCGGGCGTCCAGCAGCAGACCGCTCCCGGCCAGTGCGGCAGCAGCGTCCGCGTCCAGGGTGGGCAGCGCTCCCGGGGCGGGTGCGAAGTCACCCCGCCCATCCTGCGGGACCGCCTGATCCACCGGGAGCCCCGCCGCACTCCAGGCCGCGAGACCGCCGTCCAGCACCCGCACCCGCCGGTGCCCCGCCCAGCGCAGCAGCCACCAGGCACGGGCAGCGGAGGCGGAGGTCGCGGCGTCGTAGACGACGACCTCGCGGTCCGCGGTCACCCCGGCCCGGCGCAGCGCGGCACCCAGCACCTCGGGATCGGGCAGCGGGTGACGGCCGGCCGCGCCGGGAGCCGCGGCGAGGTCATGGTCCAGGTCGAGGTAGTGCGCGCCCGGGATGTGCCCCGCCGCGTACTCCTGTGCGCCGGGTGGCCCGCCGAGCTGCCAGCGGATGTCCAGGACGGCGGGCGGCCGCGCCCCGGCGAGCGCGGCGGAGAGTTCGAGGGCGGTGATCAGCGTGGTGGTCTCCATGCGCCCATTCTGGCCCGCTTCGTGGCGCGGATTTCGCAGACGGGCGGGCCGGGGTGGTTGGTGGCAGCATCGGCAGGGTGGCGCGTACGCGCGTCAACCAGCAGCCCTCACCCTGAGACCCCGTGGAGGTCCCGTGTCCGGCACGCCGCCGCGGTACGCGCAGGGCACCCCCTGCTGGGTGAGCCTGCTGGCGCGCGACCTCGACACCGCCGAACGTTTCTACGGCCCGCTGCTCGGCTGGGACTTCGCCGCCGGCCCCACGGACCTCGGTCCCTACCTGCGGGCGGTGGTGGACGGGCTCCCGGTGGCCGGGGTGGGGGTGATGCCCGAGGGCTCGGACTTCGCCGTGGACTGGATCACCTACTTCGCCGCCGCCGACGCCGACGAGGTGGCGCAGCAGGTGCGCGACCGCGGCGGGACGCTGGCCATGGGCCCGCTGGAGTTCGGGCGCTCAGGACGGATGGCCATGGCCGCCGACCTGGACGGCGCGGTCTTCGGGATCTGGCAGGGCCGCGAGCACCTCGGCTGGGAGCGGCAGCACGAGCCGGGGACGGCCGCCTGGAGCGTGCTGGCGACACCGGAGGCCGAGCGCGCGACGAGATTCTACGCGGGGGCTTTCGGCTCGTCGGCGGTGGAGAGCGGGTCGGCCCGGGTGCACCAGGAGCAGGACGAGATCGTCCTGAAGGTCGGCGGGCGCATGGTCGCCGGAATCCGCAACGCACCGGACCTGGAGGACCGGCCGCGCTGGCGGATCCACTTCGCCGTCAGGGACGTGGACCTGGCGGTCGGTCGGGCGCGCGAGCTCGGCGGCGGGGTCGAGCAGGCCCCGGCGGACACCCCGTACGGGCGGGCGGCGCTGCTGCGGGACGCCGAGGACGGACCGTTCGCCGTCGTGCAGCTGTCCTGACGCTCCGTCAGTGGACCTGCTGCGCCTGCGCGTCGAAGGGCAGGACATCGGGCGAGAGGATCCCGGCACCGGAGGTGGCCGCGGTCATCCGGCGCCGGTGGTGCCGCCGGCAGAGCACCTCGTACCCCACCACGCCCTCCTGTCGCCCGCCACCACCCCTGTTCCAGGTTGCCCCGGACTCCGGCCGGGAGGACCCCGCTCGCGCCACCTCCTCGTGGCTCGCGGCGACGTCGCCGACGACGACCTGAGCGCCTTCCACCACCATCACTCCGCCGACCGTGCGGGCGTTGTGGGTGGCCCGCGCCCCGCACCAGCACAGTGCCTCGACCTGCAGCACCTCCACCCGGTCGGCCAGCTCGATCAGCCGCTGCGACCCGGGGAACAGGCGGGTGCGGAAGTCGGTGGTGATACCGAAGGTGAACACGTCCACGCCGAGGTCGTCCACGACCCGCGCCAGCTGGTCGACCTGCTCGGTGGTGAAGAACTGGGCCTCGTCACAGATCAGGTAGTCGCAGCGACCCCCGGCCGACAGTTCGGCGACGACATGGGCGTGGAAGTCCAGTCCGTCGCCGACCTCGACGGCCTGCGTGGCCAGCCCGAGGCGGCTGGAGAGCGTGGCCGCGCCGGCCCGGTCGTTGCGGGTGAAGATGAGCCCCTGACGGCCACGAGCTCCGTGGTTGTGGTCCATCTGGAGGGCGAGGGTGGACTTTCCGCAGTCCATCGTCCCGGAGAAGAAGACCAGCTCAGCCATGGGAAGTGCGCAGACCTTTCGGTAGTCGGACGGTGGCGGGTCGGTAGCGGGTCGCCGGCCGGATCAGCGGCGGACTTCGAGCAGCGGCACGAGCTGTTCCAGCGGGGTCATCGAGCCGTGCAGGCCGATCATCGCGGACTCGCCCGGCTCACGGCGGGTGGCGATCACGGCCATGTCGTCACAGGCGGCGGCCACCACATCGCCGATCCGCTCGTACACCCGGTCCTCGACCTTCGGGCCGAACCAGCCCTCGGCGATGGCCTGGTCCCGGTCGGCGACCCACATCTGATCGCCGAGCACCTCGCTCCAGACGGTGAGGACGTCCGCCGCGGCCCCCGGCACCGCGTAGACGTGCCGGGCCCGGCCCTCGCCGCCGAGGAGGGCGACGCCTGCACGCAGCTCCCAGTCCTCGTCGAAGTCGACCCGGTTCTCGGGGGCGATGTCGATCATGCCGTGATCCGCGGTGACGTAGAGCACCGAGCGGGGCGGGAGCTGCTCCGCCAGGCGCTGCGCGAGCCGGTCCACGACCATGAGCTGCCCGCGCCAGGCGTCGGAGTTCACGCCGTAGCGGTGGCCCATCCCGTCCAGCTCGCTGTAGTACGTGTAGACCAGGGCGCGGTCGGACGCGGCGAGGCGTTCCGCGGCGAGGTCCATCCGCTCCTCGCCGGGGAGGCGGCCGAGGAACGTGCCGCCTTCCAGGGCCACTTCGGTGAGCGGGGTGTACTCGAACTTGGGCGAGGACACCTGACAGGTCGCCACACCCGCGCGGTCGGTGAGCCGGAACACGGTGGGGTGCGGCTGCCAGCTGCGCGGGTTGACGTGCGGCTGCCAGCGCAGCTGGTTCATCAGCCGCCGCTCGCCCGGGATCCGGACGGTGTACCCGGCGAGGCCGTGGACACCGGGCGGAAGGCCGGTGCCGAAGGACGCGAGGCTGGTGGCGGTGGTCGCGGGGAACCCGGCCGTCAGGGGGCGTCCGGTACCGGCGAGGGAGCTGGGCAGCAGCGAGGTCAGGAACGGGGCTTCCGCCGGGTGCGCGCGCAGTTGTTCCCAACCGAGGCCGTCCACCAGGAAGACGCAGACCCGGTCCGCGGGCGGCAGCACCAGGCCGGTCTCCGGCGCGTCGGAGACGCCCAGGCCCTTGGCGACCGCCGGCAGCAGGTCGGAGAGAGCGGCGCTTCCGTAGGCGGGTGCGGGCGCGGAGGCAGGGTCGAGCATGGCAGTCGAGTTCATCGGTCTTCTTCGAGGCGGTGGCTGGGGTGCTGGGCGGGGCGCAGGGCAACGCCCGATCAGGCCCCGGCCGCCACCGTCGCCTCGGACAACGCGTGGGCGAAGGACAGCGCCTGGGCGACCGTCTCCGGACCGTCCCCGGCCTCGCTCACCCGCAGCGACAGGTCGTCGGCGGTGGAGGAGCCGGTGTAGCCGTGGTCGGCCTCGCAGTTGGGGTCGCCGCAGGCGGCCGGCTCCAGGTCGATCCGGGACACCGCGCCCCAGCCGATGGTCAGCACGACCTCGCGGGGCAGCGTGCCCCTGGTGTACGTCTCGGGGTTGGCGACGACGCGGCTGAGCACGACGGAGGAGATCCGGTCGATCCGGACGCTCTCGGTGGACGTGGTCGCGTACGGCACCGGGGACGAGTCGTCGGCGCCCTGCTCGTCGGTGTGGCTGACGATGAAGCGGCCGTCGGTGAGCACCAGGACGGTGACGTGGCGGCGGACCTCGTTGGCGTCGAAGGTGGTCTCCTGGTGGACCAGGAAGGCGGAGACGGGCTCGGCGCCCACGGCCGACTCGACCGCCTCGATGACGAGTGTCGGGTAGTAGCCGCTGCGTTCGATCGCGGAGCGCAGCCCCTGGGTGGTGGTCATACCGGTCTTCGCCATGACTCCATCCTGGCACGTACTGGTGACAGCGCGCGCCACCGTGCCGGGAGTGGAACGCGGTGGTGCCCTACCCGAGTGCTCGGGGGCCCAGGTCGGTGCGGGCGGGCAGGCGCGCGAGACGGACGGACGCCCCGAGTACGGCGAGGGCGTGTGGGGCGACCACGACGGGTTCCAGGGAGACCGAGGCGACCTCGGGGATGTCGTCCACCAGCTGGGACACCCGCAGCAGGAGTTCCTCCAGCGCGTCGGTGTCCACCGGCTCCGCGCCGCGCCAGCCGAACAGCAGCGGGGCCGCCCTTATCTCCCGGACCAGTCCGGCGACATCGTGGTCTGTGGCCGGAATCAGCCGGTGGGCGACGTCGCCGAGGAGTTCGGAGGCGGCTCCGGCCAGGCCGAAGGAGAGGATCGCGCCGACGGCGGGGTCGACGGTGGCGGACACGGTGGTGTCGACGCCGCGCGCGGCCATCGGCTGCACGACGAGACGGGCGCCGGGACCGAGGAGCGCTGTCGTCTCCCGGTGGGCGCGGCGCAGTTCGGCCTTGTTGGTGAGGTCGAGGCGGACCGAGCCGAGGTCGGCGCGGTGGCGCAGGCCGGGGCTGGTGGCCTTGAGCGCGACGGGGTAGCCGAGGTCGGCGGCGGCCCGGACCGCGTCCCGCTCGTCGTCGGCGGGGAGGGTGCGGAGCAGGTCGATGCCGTAGTGGCCGAGGAGGGTGGCGGTGGCCTCGTCGTCCAGCTGGACCTGCTTCGCCGCTGCGAGGGCTGCCGCGACCTGGCGGCGGGCCGGGTTCTCGGCAACGCGGTCGAGCTCGGGGATGCGGCCGGTGTCGGCGTTGCCGCGACGCCAGGCCGCGTGGCGGGTGGCGAGGGCGAGGGCGCGCACCGCGCGTTCCGGACGCGGGTAGCAGGGGACGGTGGCGCGGAGGCGGTTGGCCAGTTCGGGCAGCGCGAGGTGGATCACCAGCAGCGGCTTGCCCGCCGCCGCGGCGTGTTCGGCGGCGGCGGCGAGCGCGTCCGCGAAGGGCGCGGCGTCGCTGTCCGCGCCACCGTCGCCCGCACCACCGTTGCTCGTACCACCGTTGCTCGTACCACCGTTGCTCGCACCACCGTTGCTCGCACCTGTGGACGAGGACAGCAGGCCGGAGCCGGGGAAGTGGGGGAGGCCGCCGGCCCCGATGGGCGGGATGACGACGGCGACGACGGTGTCGCTGTCCGTGCTGTCGATGGCGGCGGTGAGGCCGGCCGTGAAGTCCTCGGGGGTGGCGCTGGTGGTGAGGTCGTGCGGGGGCAGGGGGTGCAGTCCCGCGCTGAGCGCGGCGTCGTGGGTGAGCAGCGCCAGGGAGTCGGAGTTGCCGACGACGGCGATCCGGTCGCCGGGCGGCAGGGGCTGGTGGGCGAGCAGGTCGGCGGCGTCGTAGAGCTCGGTGATGGTGTCCACGCGGATCACTCCGGCCTGCGCGAACAGCGTGTCGACGGTGCTGTCGTCGATTCGGGTGACGGCTGCGGCGTGGCCTGCGGGAATGCTTGCGGTGTGACGGCCGCCCTTGATCACGACAATGGGCTTGGTCGCGGAGACACGGCGGGCGATCCGGCTGAACTTGCGGGGGTTGCCGAAGGACTCCAGGTAGAGCAGCACGACGCGGGTGTGCTCGTCCTCCTCCCAGTACTGGAGCAGGTCGTTGCCGGAGACGTCGGCGCGGTTGCCCGCGGAGACGAAGCTCGACAGTCCGAGACCGCGCCGGTGCGCGGCTTCGAGCAGGGCCGCGCCGATCGCTCCGGACTGACTGAAGACGCCCAACGGGCCACCGGCCGCTAGCTCGGGTGAGAGAGAGGCGTTGAGGCGGACGTCGGGGTCGGTGTTGATCAGGCCGAAGGCGTTGGGGCCGATCACCCGCATTCCCGCGGCGCGGGCCTGCCGAACCAGCTCGCGTTGGCGGGTCCGACCGGCGGCGCCGGTCTCGGCGTAGCCTGCGGTGACCACGATCAGACCCTGCACGCCGCGCGCGCCGCACTCGGCGACGACCGCCGGGACCTGTTCCACGGGGACGGCGATCACGGCGAGGTCGACCGGCTCGGGGAGGTCGCCGACAGTGGATCGGACCGGGACGCCGTCCAGTTCGGCCGACTCGATGGTGTCCGCGTTGCGGTTGACCGCCTGCAGGCGCCCGGTGAACCCGGCCGCCAGCAGGTTGCGCAGCACGCTGCGGCCGACGCCGAGCGGTTCGCGTCCGGCGCCGATGACCGCGACCGAGCCGGGGGCGAGCAGGCGCTGCATGGAGTGGGCCTCGGCGCGGTGCTCGCGGGCCCGCATCACGGCGAGGGACTGCTCAGTGGGTTCCAGGTCGAGCTCGAAGTGCATGACGCCGTCGGCGAAGCTGCGGTGCTGGGTATAGCCGGCGTCGGTGAAGACCTTGCCCATCCTGCGGTTCTCGGGCAGCACCTCGGCGATGAAGCGGCGGATGCCGCGCTCGCGGGCGACGGCGGCGATGTGTTCGAGCGACGCGGAGGCGACGCCGCGGCCCTGGTGCGCGTCCTGGACCAGGAAGGCGACCTCCGCGTCCGTGCCGGACTCAGCGGGCTTGCCGGTCTCGTCGATCCGGTCGAAGCGGACGGTCGCGATGATCTCGTCGCGGACCAGGACGGCGAGGCCGACCCGGTTGATCTGGTCGTGATGGGTGAAGCGGCGGACGTCGCGGTCCGAGAGCCGGGGGTAGGGGGCGAAGAAGCGGAAGTACTTGGACTGGTCGGAGACCTCCGTGTAGAAGGCGACCAGCCGCCCGGCGTCGTCGGGGGTGAGCGGGCGGATACGCGCGGTACCGCCGTCGCGCAGGACGATGTCTGCCTCCCAGTGGGAGGGGTAGGGGGGTGCCGTGCCCTGCGTGTCGGTCACGGGGTCAGGTTACGACTTCCGGGGAGTTGCGACTTCCCGCGAGTTCGGAGCGTTCCGGAGTTCGGAGCGTTCCGGAGTTCGGAGCGTTCCCGCGAGTTCGGGGTGCGGGTGGAGACATGGCGCGGCAAGGTGGGGCGTGAGGGGGCAAGGCCGTTTTCGCCGTGCCTCGGCACGTCCCGCCACCGGGAACCCGCGAGCGTGGTCTGGACACCCTGGCGGCATCGTCCCTCCGCGCCTCGCGAAAGGCACCGCACCATGGCTGAGCGCCACGTCACCGTCGGTTGGCCGGAGGGCCTGCACGCCCGCCCCGCCGCCGTCTTCGTCCGCGCCGCCGGCGCCGTCGGCGTGCCCGTGACCATCGCCAAGGCGGGCGGCAGCCCGGTCAACGCCGCCTCCATGCTGGCGCTGCTGGGCCTCGGCGCCGAGAGCGGTGACGAGGTCGTGCTCTCCTCCGAGGCCGAGGGTGCCGACGCCGCGCTCGACCGACTCGCGAAGCTCGTCTCCGAGGGCCTGAACGAACTGCCCCCGGCCTGACCGGCCTGACCGGCCTCCCGGAGCGACCGCCACCGCTCTACCGCGTCGGACTTCTCGCGTGGTGCCCTTGACCTGCCGCGCCCTGCCCTGCGAACGTGCCAACGGACCGCAGCGGGGCGGTCCCGGGAGGAGATCGCCGTGACCGCGAACAGCGCCAACGAAGCCGCCTACAGGGACTTCAAGGCTGCCAGGGACCACCTGCTGAAGCACCGCGGCGACCTGACCGGCGCTCGCGCCTTCCCCCGCCCCGAACCGGAGTTCTTCAACTGGGCCCTGGACTGGTTCGACCGCGAGGCCGCGGGCAACGACTCAGTTGCACTGCGGGTCGTCGACCTGGACGCCGACGGCTCGGTCCAGGCCGAGACGGCACTGAGCTTCGCCGAGCTCAGCCGACGGTCCGACCAGGTCGCCGGATGGCTCCGGGCTCAGGGCGTCGGACGCGGGGACCGCGTCCTGCTGCTGCTCGGCAACCGGGTGGCACTGTGGGAGACCATGCTCGCCGCGATCAAGCTGGGCGCGGTCGTCATCCCCGCCAGCACTCTGCTCTCCCCCGACGACCTGGCCGACCGGATCGCCCGGGGCGCGGTCAAGTACGTGGTCGCCGAGGCGGCGCTGACCGGCGGCTTCGCCGGGATCGGCGGCTTCGGCAGCGAGTGGCGCGGAATCACCGTCGGCGGTGCCGCCGCCACCGAGGGCTGGCTGCGCTACGAGGACGCACTCGACCACACCGAAGCGTTCCGGCCGGACGACGTCACCCGAGCACAGGACCCGCTGCTGCTGTACTTCACCTCCGGCACCACCAGCCGCCCCAAGCTGGTGCAGCACACCCACCGCTCGTACCCGGTAGGACACCTGTCCACCATGTACTGGATCGGGCTTCGCCCCGGCGACGTGCACCTGAACGTCTCCTCCCCCGGCTGGGCCAAGCACGCCTGGAGCAACTTCTTCGCCCCCTGGAACGCCGGTGCGGAGATCCTGATCGTCAACCAGCCGCGCTTCGCCGCCCGCCCGCTGCTCGACGCGATGGCGCAGCACGGCGTGACGTCGTTCTGCGCCCCGCCCACGGTCTGGCGGATGCTGGTGCTGGAGGACCTCGCCAAGTGGAAGGTCCCGCTGCGCGAACTCGTGGGCGCGGGCGAGCCGTTGAACCCCGAGATCATCGAACGCGTGCGGGACGCCTGGGGCGTGCTGCTGCGCGACGGCTTCGGGCAGACCGAGACCACGGCCCAGGTCGGCAACCCGCCCGGGCTCACGGTCAAGCCGGGGTCAATGGGGCTGCCGCTGCCCGGCTACGAGATCGCCCTGGTGGACCCGCTGACCGGGGCCGTCGTGACCGGCGACGGTGCGGAGGGTGAGCTCTGCCTGCCGCTCGACAGCGCACCGCTGGGCCTGATGACCGGCTACCAGGACGACCCCGCGCGGCAGGCCGAGGCGACGGCGGGCGGTTTCTACCACACCGGCGACGTGGCCTTCCGTGACGCCGACGGCTACGTCACCTACGTGGGCCGCACCGACGACGTGTTCAAGTCCTCGGACTACCGGATCTCGCCGTTCGAGCTGGAGAGCGTCCTGGTCGAGCATCCGGCGGTGGCCGAGGCGGCCGTCGTGCCATCCCCCGACCCCGTGCGGCTCTCCGTGCCCAAGGCCTACGTGGTCCTCGCCCCCGGACACGAGCCGACCGCCGAGACCGCGCGCTCCGTCCTGGACTGGGCCAGGGAGCGGCTCGCCCCCTACAAGCGGGTCCGCCGCCTGGAGTTCGCCGACCTCCCGAAAACCGTCTCCGGCAAGATCCGCCGCGTCGAACTGCGCGGCCGCGAGGACGAACTGCACGGCGGCCCGGCCGCTCCGCCGCGCGGCGCGGTCGAGTTCTGGGAGGAGGACTTCCCCCGGGACGCTCCTGACCTGCGGTGATCCCCACAGAGCTCAGCCGAGCGGGGGCGGGTCGTGTTAACAACGGATGACGCACCGGACGGTGGCCAACCTGCCACTCGCGCAACCACCCCGCGACGTGATCTGATACGGCCACGACCCACGCGGCACAGGCCCTCCAGCCCCTGCAGTTCGTTCGGTCGCACCCGACCACGGCCACGGCACCCACGATCCTCTGAGTGCCGTGAACCAGTGTCGCCACGAAGCCCTTCCCTGCCCTGCCGGCCTTCGTCCTGGAGACACCGCGTGAACCACCCGCTGCGCATCTGGCTGAACCGTACCTACGCCGAGAACGCCTTCTTCATCGGGCTGTTGCGAGAGAATCGCGACGGGGTCGAGCCTGAGGTGCACGCCACCCATGTCGACGCCGACTCGCCGGTGCTCCGGGCCGCGGACGTGTCCTCGCTGGAACCGGACCGGCTCTCGCCGGCGGCGTACGTGGAGTTCGCACTGGACTACTGCACCCGGCACGGCATCACGCTGTTCCTCCCCCGGCTGCACCAGCAGGCCATCGCGGCCCGCCGGGCGGACTTCGCCGCCGTGGGCACGACCGTGCTGAGCCCGCCCAGCGGGGCGATCGAGCTGTTCAGCGACAAGGCCGCCGCGTACGAGAAGTTGAGCGCGGCCGGGCTGCCGGTGCCGCCGTGGTGGCGGGTGCGCGACTCCGCCGAACTGCTCTCGGCCGTGGAGACGATCGAGGCGGACGGCGGCGCGCCCTGCCTGAAGCCGGTCACCGGCGCGGGCGGCGAGGGCTTCCGGATGCTTTCCCGGAAGCCCTTCTCGCTGGCCCGGCTCGCGGGCTCGCCCAGCTGGCAGGTGTCGCTCGACCAGGTCGTCGAGGCCCTGGACCGCGCGCCCGAGGCCCAGCCGGTGGACTGGCTGGTGATGCCGCACCTGGCCGGTCCCGAGGTGTCGGTGGACTGCCTGGCCGACCCGGACGGGCGGCTGCGCGCCGCCGTCGGCCGCAGCAAGGAGGGGCGCCGGCGTGGCTTCACGCTGGACGCCGCCTACCTGGAACCGACCGAACTGCTGGTGGAGACGTTCGGGCTGGCCTATCTGACGAATGTTCAGTTCCGGCACCACCGGGGCGTGCCCGTGCTGCTCGACATCAACACCCGCCCGTCGGGCGGACTGCACCAGCTTTCCCGCTGCGGCGTCAACTTCCCTTGGGCCGCAATGCAGTTGGCACTCGGGCAGGAGCCGACGGAGATCGCCGTGCGGACGCTGGGCGAGGACTACACGCTGATCTCCACCCCCTACCCGGCGCTGCCCCGGCAGCTTCCGATCCCGGTCCCGCGGATTCCCGCCGAGGTCGTCACGGCGGAGGTCGTCCCCACCGTCGCCGCTGTCGCCTCAGTCAGCGGAGTCGCCGGCACGCCGGCCGGTCTCGTCGGCCTGGGCTGACGACCTGGGGAGCTACATGGGCCCGCCGCGCCGGCCGCTGATGTCGGAGCCGGCAACGCGGCAAACGGAGGTGCCGGGCGGTGGGCGCCCGGCCCTGTCGCTCCCCAGCTCGCAGGGGCCGGCCCGGCCGGCGGTCGCGGCGGCGGGGCACGGCATGGGCCCGTCGGGAAGGGTGCGGACGGGTGGACCCGCCAGGAAGGGTCCCCCCGTCCGCACCCCCACCCTGCCCCATCCGGCTGTGTTCGCGGCAGACCGCCTCAGGCCGCTCGCACGGCTGGCGTTCCCGAAGGCGGTGGTCAGGAGTCCCCGCAGACGAGCTGAGCACTGTGACGGACGGACTCGGCGACCACACGCCCCTCCTTCTGCCGCCGCGTCGACAGCCACCCGCCGACCAGGACCAGCACGAAGCCGCCGAGGGCAGACCAGCGCAGCGGCTCGTGCAGCACCGCCACCCCGAGCAGGACCGCGATGGCCGGGTCCGCGTAGTTGATGAGCGAGGCGCGTCCGGCCCCGGCCTCCGCGATCAGGCGGTAGAAGGCAAGGAACGCCGTCGCCGTGCAGAACACCCCGAGGACCACGATCGCGCCCGCCGAAGCCGCACCGGGCATCCGGCCGGGCGCGGTGAGCAGCGCGACCGGCAGCAGGATCAGCGTGTTGAGGGTCATCGTGGACGCCACGACGCCGAGTGGGGGCACGTCCGCGAGCCGGTTCTTGACCAACAGCGCCGCCGCGCCGTAGCCCAGCGCCGCGAGCAGGACCAACCCCGCGCCCAGCCAGCGGTAGCGGTCACCGCTGGGGTCAAAACCGACCACCCCGGCCACACCCACCAACCCCACCCCGAGCCCGACCGCACGCCAGCCGCGCACGGTCTCCGAGGCGTCCCCGCTGCGCAGCGCGAGCAGCGCGACCAACACCGGCTGGGTGGCGATCAGCAGCGCGGTGAGCGAGGAGGGGATGTGGGTCTCGCCATAGGTGATCAGCAGGAAGGGTCCGGTGATGTGAGTGAGGGTCAGCAGCACGATCGTGCCGCGCCGCTCGCGGAGCGCCCGAAGCGCACCGCTGCGCAGTGCGATCGGCAGCAGGATCGCCGCCGCGATCCCGGTCCTGGCCACCACGACCACGGGCGGCGCCAGATCCTGCACGGCGATCTTGATGAACAGGTACGGGATGCCCCACAGCACGGACACCAGGGCGAACAACAGCCAGGCTCTGCGACTCATGCGCCCAGCCTGCCCGGGGTAGGGTCACCAGCAGAAGTGATGACTTGCTGGGGTGGGGGTTAGCAGAACTGATGGTCGATGTGCGCCGCCTCCACATCCTGCGCGAGGTCGCCCGCCAGGGCAGCTTCGCCAAGGCAGCCGCCGTGCTGCTGCTCACCCCCTCCGCGGTGTCCCAGCAGATCGCGGCGCTGGAACGCTCGCTGGGCCTGCCCGTGGTCGAGCGCAGTACCCGTGGCGTCCGGCTCACCGAGCCAGGCCGGATCATGGTCGACGCCGCCGACGCCGTGGCCGCCGAACTCGCGGACGCGCAGTGCCGCATCAGCGAGCTCGTGGACGGCCACACCGGCAGCCTCTGCCTCGACACCTTCAGCTCGGGCGGCCAGCTCCTGCTGCCAGACGCGCTCTCCCGGCTCCTGGCCGAACAGCCCGGCGTCGAGCTGGCCGTCGCCGAGGCCGACCTCGAGGAGAGCGTCGTCCATGTCCGGGAGGGCAGCGCCGACCTCGCGCTGACCTTCCACTTCGACGGCCCCTACATGCCCGAGGGTGCCCTCAGCTGGACCCCGCTGCTGCGCGATCCGCTGTGGGTGGTCCTGCCGGACGGCCACCGGCTCGCCGGGCGCGACGCACTGGCTCTCGCCGAACTCGCGGACGAGCCCTGGGTGTTGGGCTGCATGCTCGCCGCGCAGGCGATCGACCAGTACGCGGCGGTCGCGGGGTTCCGCCCGCGGGTGGTGTGCCGCTCCAGCGACTACGTGTTCGCACAGTCCCTGGTGGCCGCGGGCGTCGGCATCAGCCTCATCCCGGAGACGGCGCTCGCCACCTCCCCCGGGCCGTCCGGCCGGGTCGGGAGTTCGGGACCCGGCGGCCATCCGGGCCTGCGCGGTCTGACCGCCGTCCCGCTCCGCGGCCCCGGCCCGTCCCGCCACATCGGCGCCCTCACCCTCCGCCGCCGCTGGCCCCAGCCGCTCGTCGGCCGACTGCTGCAGGCCTTGCGCGACACGGCAGCAGGCCTCCCCTCCACGGGGGCGCACGGCTCACATCGGAGTGTCGCGCCCCTTGCGCCGGGGTGAACGGTGCTCCGCCGTACCGGTGCGCTTCCCGGACGGTCACCTGAGCCTGCTGGAACCCGTCTTCACCGGGCGACCAGGATCAGGGCAGCCTGGTCGTCCTCGGCGACTCCGCCGGTGAAGCCGTCCACCGCCGTGTTGATCGCGTCGAGTGTCTGCTGCGCCGTGGCAGTGCCGGCGAGCTGGACGGCTTGGACCAGGCGGTCCTCGCCGAAGAAGGTGCCTTCGGCGTCGCGGACTTCCAGGATGCCGTCGGTGACCAGGACGAGGGCGTCGCCGCCGGCCAGTTCCATGGTCTCCGCGTGCAGCACCGGGTCCGATGAGACGCCGAGCAACTGGCCGGGCGTGGTGGGCACGGAGACGGTGCCGTCGACCCGGCGCAGCACCGGCGACGGGTGGCCGGCCCGGACCAGATGGAGGGTGAGCCCGGTGGGACCGGGCTGGAGTTCGGCATAGATGAGGGTCACGAAGCTCTCCTGGCTGTTCGGCTGGGCGAGGAGAGCGCGGTTGATGGCGTGCGCCACGGCGACGGGGGTGGGTAGGAGGGGCGCGACCGCGCGGGCGGTGTGGCGGACCAGAGCGGTGGTGGTGGCGGCGTGGGCCCCGCGTCCGCAGACGTCTCCGATGATCAGGCCCCAGCGGTCGCCGGGCAGAGGGAAGACGTCGTAGAAGTCGCCGCCGATCTCGAGTCCTTCGCCGGCGGGATGGTAGGAGGCGGCGAGCTGCGCGCCTGGCACGGTGGGCAGTGCGGCGAGGAGGAGTCCGGCTTGGAGGTCACCGGCCAGTCGGGCGCGGTGGGCGTACTGACGGGTGGTCTCCGCGCTCGCGGCGGCTGTGCGGGCGAGTTCTTCGGCCAGGGCCATGCTGCGTGCGTCCAGGGGGTTGTCCGCGGTGGCGACCAGGGTCAGGACTCCGAAGGTGCGGCCGCGGGCCGTCAGCGGTACGCACATATAGCTGGTGACCTGGAGGTCGAGGTCGGCCCACGGGCTGGGCGGAGGGCCCTCGGCGACCTCGCTGACTCCGCCGGCCAGCACGCGGGTGACCGGACCCTCGGCCCGGCTGCTCGGTGCCTGCCCGGCCAGGATTTCTTTGGCCCCGGGTGGCAGATCGGTGCCGGCGGCAGCGGCGACTCGGCGGACGTAGCCGTCCTCGAGGACGTCGATGGTGCAGATCGGAGAAAGCGCGGGCACCGCCAGGTCGGCGAGGCACTGCAGGTTCTGTGGATAGTGCGTTTCCCGGCTGACGGCGGTGTTGGTCTCCAGGATGAAGGCCAGGTCCGCGCTGGCGGCCTGCTCGCGCGCGTATGCGGTACGGCGGGCGTGCTCGGCCCGGTCGCGCTCGATGGCGAGGGCAGCGGTACGCGCGAACACGGTGGACAGATCCAGGTCCTCCGCACGAGGGGCTCTGGGAGTGCGATGGTAGACGGCGAAAGTTCCCAGCAACTCGCCCGTCGCGGACATGATCGGAGTGGACCAGCACGCGGCCAGTCCGGCCTCCCGGGCCAGGTCTTTGAAATCGGTCCACAGATCGTCGCCCTCGATATCGGCGACGACGACCATCTTCCGCCGGTGGGCGGCAGTGCCGCACGAACCCTGTCGCGGGCCGATTTCGGTACCGTCGATGGCCTGGTTGTAGAAGTCGGGCAGGCTCGGCCCGGCGCCGTGCCGCAGGTGGCGTCCGCTCTGGTCCACGAGCAGGACCGAGACCAGTACCTTCGGTGAGAGCTTCTCGATCGCGCGTGCCATGCCGTCGAGCACCTCGGACAGGGGCGCGTTGCGGGCGATCTGCTCGAGCAGCGCCTGCTGCTCGGCGGCGAGTTTGTGCGCCCGACGCTGTTTGGTGACGTCCACGGCCAGGAACGCGACGCCCATGATCCGGCCGGCGGAGTCGTGGCGCGGCTCGAAGCTGAAGTCGTAGTATCCGTGGCGCGCGCTTCCCGCGGGCCCGAGCAGGACGCTTGCGCCTTGGGTGGCGAAGGGCACGCCGGTGCGGTAGACGCCGTCCAGCAGGTGCACCAGTCCCTGATGGACGAGTTCCGGAACCGTCTCGGTCACCGGAAGCCCCAGTGCCTCGTTGCCGCGCCCGGCCCCGATGGCCGCGAAGAACGCCTGGTTCGCGCCTTCCAGGACATGGTCCGGGCCGCTCAACGCTGCGAAGATCACCGGCGCGTGGGTGAACATGTCGGCGAGCGAGCGGAGTTCTTCCACGCGTCCTGCGTCCAGCTGAGCCGCAGAACCCGCCGACCCCAGCTGGGCGGCCGCAGGCCGGATTCTCATCGCGACCTCCTCGTGAACCCGTTGTTGCCGCCGGGACCAGCTCATTCATGGTAACGACCGGTCATCATCAGCCGCGACAGCGGTCACTTCGGCAGCAGCCACCGCGACCGGGCGGAGCAGGGCCCCCGCCCCGCCCCGCCCGGTTCGTCACTCGCGTGCCGTCAGCCCTTGACGCAGACGACCTGCTTCAGCTGGGCGACGACCTCGACCAGGTCGCTCTGCTGGGACATGACCTTCTCGATGGACTTGTACGCGCCTGGAATCTCGTCCACGACGCCGGAGTCCTTACGGCACTCCACACCCCGCGTCTGCTCCTCCAGGTCCCGTACGCCGAACGTCTTCTTGGCCGCGGTACGGCTCATCTTGCGCCCGGCACCGTGCGAGGCCGAGTTGAACGCCGCGGCGTTTCCCAGACCCTTGACGATGTACGAACCGGTGCCCATCGAGCCCGGGACTATCCCGAAGTCCCCCGAGCCGGCGCGGATCGCACCCTTGCGGGTGACCAGCAGGTCCTGGCCGTCGTAGCGCTCCTCGCTGACGTAGTTGTGGTGGCAGGAGATCACCTGGTCGAAGCCGACCTTCGCCCGTGCGAACTCCTTGCGCAGCACGTCCTGGAAGAGCGCCATCATGACCGCCCGGTTGTGCTTCGCGTACTCCTGCGCCCAGAACAGATCCTGGCGGTAGGCCGCCATCTGCGGGGTGTCCGCGATGAACACCGCCAGGTCGCGGTCGACCAGGCCCTGGTTGTGCGGGAGCGAGCGGGCGACGCCCATGTGGTGCTCCGCCAGTTCCTTGCCGATGTTCCGGGAGCCGGAGTGCAGCATCAGCCAGACCGACCCGGAGGTGTCGACGCAGACCTCGATGAAGTGGTTTCCCGAACCGAGCGATCCCATCTGCGACATCGCCCGCTCGCGACGCCACCTCACCGCGTCCGCGACCCCGTCGAACCGCGCCCAGAAGTCGTCCCACCCCGCTGTCGGATAACCGTGCAGCTTGTGCGGGTCGACTGCCTCCGCGTGTGCGCCACGGCCGACCGGGATGGCCTGCTCGATCTTCGACCGCAGCCGGCTGAGGTTGTCCGGCAGGTCGCGGGCGGTGAGCGAGGTCCTGACCGCGCTCATCCCGCAGCCGATGTCCACGCCGACGGCAGCCGGGCAGACCGCGCCCCGCATGGCGATGACGGAACCGACGGTCGCCCCCTTGCCCAGGTGGACGTCCGGCATGACGGCGAGGCCGGTGATCCACGGCAGCGAGGAGATGTTCCGCAGCTGCTGCATGGCCTGGCTCTCGACGGTCGCCGGGTCCGCCCACATCCGGATGGGTACCCGGACGCCGGGAACTTCGGTGTACGACATGGTGAATCGACCTCCGCGGTCGGAAGGGAGAACAAAAGTCGGAAGATGCCGTACGAATGGCCGGTACGGCGCGGCGCGTCTTCGCTCAGCGTTGGGGACAGGCAGTGGAGGGGCGTCGCCTGGGGGAGGTGCAGGCGCTGACGCGCCCGCGAGTCGTCTCGACCCGCACGGTGACCGCCTCCTCTCCACTGCCCGATGGACCGGCGTGGCTGCCGGTCACATGGACTATCTAGCCACGCGGCAAGGGCACCCGCAATGGAATATCGCCCGCGTTGCACGCTGTGCGGCGATCGACAACGCAGCGGTCCCCGCCTCGGCGTTCGAGACGGGGACCGCTGCGTTGCTGTGGTGCTGTGACGCGAGCCGACGAGGTGTCAGTGAGCGATGACCGGGATCGCGAGGTCGTCGGCCTCCGCGCCCGCGCCGCCTCCGATCGGCGCGGCGACGGCGTCGCGCCCCACGGTGACCAGGGTGAAGGTGATCAGCGCGGAGAGGACCAGGATGCCGACGGCGAACCAGATCGCGGCCGCGTAGCCGTGCACCGCCGCCGTGTTGATCAGCGCCGGGTTGCCGTGGTGGGCGACCATGTAGCTGTGCGTGGCGTTGACGGCGATGGTGCTCAGCAGCGCCGTACCGATGGAACCGCCGACCTGCTGCGAGGTGTTGATCATCGCGGAAGCGACACCCGAGTCACGCGGCTCCACCCCGTAGGTGGACAGGCTCATGGCGGGCATGAACGCAGTGCCCATGCCGAGGCCGAGCAGGACCAGTGCGGGCAGCACCACCGTCGTGTACGAGCTGGTGACGCTGAGCTGGGTGAGGATCAGCATGCCGAGGGCCGCGACCAGGAAGCCGGGGGTCATCAGCAGGCGGGGCGGGACCCGGTTCATCAGCCGGGCACCGATCTGGGTCGATCCGGTGATCATGCCCACGATCATCGGCAGGAAGGCCACACCGGTCATGACCGGCGAGTAGCCCTTGATCTGCTGCAGGTAGTAGGTCAGGAACAGGAACAGGCCGAACATGCCGATCACGGCCAGGCCCAGCGCCAGGTAGACGCCACCGCGGTTGCGGTTGGTGATGACGCGCAGCGGCAGCAGCGGCGCCTTGACCTTGGCCTCGACCAGCACGAAGGCGGCCAGCAGCACGACCGAGGCGACGAACATGCTGATGGTGATGGTCGCGCCCCAGCCGTCGGAGGCGGCCTTGGTGAAGCCGTAGACCAGGGCGACAAGCCCAGTGGTGGCGAGCAGCACGCCGGGGATGTCGAGCTTGTTGCGGTTGCGGCCGTCCGCGCGCTCGTGGACGTAGAGCGCGGCGCCGACGGCGGCGATCACGGCGAAGAAGATGTTCACGAACAGGGCCCAGCGCCAGTTGACGTACTGGGTGAGCACCCCGCCGAGGATGAGGCCGACCGCGCCGCCGGCGCCGGCGATGGCACCGAAGATGCCGAATGCCTGGGCACGCTCCTTGGCCTCGGTGAAGGTCACCGCGAGCAGCGACAGGGCCGCCGGGGCGAGCAGTGCGCCGAAGACGCCCTGCAGGGCGCGGGCGCCGAGCAGCATGCCCTCGTTGACCGCCGCTCCACCGAGCGCTGAGGCCAGCGCGAAGCCGACCAGGCCGATGATGAAGGCACGCTTGCGCCCCCACAGGTCGGAGATGCGCCCGCCGAACAGCAGCAGACCGCCGAAGGCGAGGCTGTAGGCGGTGATGACCCACTGGCGGTTGGCGTCGGAGATGTGCAGCGACGCCTGGGCGTGCGGGAGGGCGATGTTCACGACGGTGGCGTCAAGGACGACCATGAGCTGGGCTATCGCGATGAAGATCAGCGCCTTCCAGCGCTGAGGATCCGGTTCGAGCTGGAGGGGCCGGTCGGACTGAACGGTTTTGGGCATGACTGTTCCCGTGGCTGTGTAGGCAGAAGTGATCAGGGGCCGGCGTGCGGTCGTTGCGCGCCCGGTGTGCGTGGGTCTTTCAGCTCTGCTGGGCCCGTGTGGCGGCGCAGCGTTCGCGGAGGTCTTCGAGAGTTGAGGGCCGACCGGGAAGGACCGAGCGCTGCGGTGCGCGGAGTCCGTCGAGGACGAGTTGGAGGTGCCGGTGCACGAAGTACTGGTGGTCGACGAGGGAGGCGCCCGGTAGCGGCCGGGCGATCTGGGCAGCGATCAGCATGATGTCGCCGGGGCCGACGTCGTTGCGGAGACTGCCTTCGGCCTGGGCCCTGTCGATGACCGAGGCGACGACGGTGTCGAGGCGGTCGCGGGCGGCGAGGATGTCCGGCTCGGCCAGATCCATCCACTCGGAGAGCAGGGGGCAGAGCGCGCCGACCTTCCAGTCGACCGCTCCGTGGACAACACCCTCCAGTGCGGTGAAGGCGTCAGGTGCTTCGTTGAGGATGGTGTCCGCCTCGGCGGCCATCTTCGCCAGTACGGCCAGCACCACGCTGCGGATGAGCTCGCGCCGATCCGGGAAGTGCCGGTAGAGAGTGGCGTTGCCGATGCCGGCCCGGCGGGCGATCTCGTCGAGGGGTGCGTCCGCCCCGAACTCGATGAACGCCTCCTGAGCGGCGGCGACGATGAGCTCCCGGTTGCGGGTGGCGTCCGCCCTGAGCCGGGGTGTGCAACTCTTGACGGCCTGGCTGACCATGCTGGGGCACTCCTCTGCTCTCGGGATCCGGTGCTCTTGGGTGTCGAAGCGGGGACTTGCTCCCCGCTTGACTCAGTCAATCAGCTAAACGGGGAGAGAGTCCCCGGAAATTTCACAGCACCGTGTGACCTACGTCACATTTTGGTGACCTGCGTCGCATGTGGATCGCCGATCGCCTCGCCGCCGGCCGATAACTGCTCGCGGACAGGTCGTCGCCGGGTCTAGTCTCACGTCCATGCATCTCTCCGGACCGCACTAGACGACTCTCCCGCCGCCCGGCGCCGCATTCGGCGGCCGGCGGCACAGCTTCGTCATGTCCGCGTTCTGAATCCGGAGAGTCCCCATGCCACGCCCCTTCGGGGGCAGCGCGTCCTATCGCGCTGTCCTCGCACTGCCCCATGCCCCCGGCCTGTTCGCCGCCGCGATGCTCGCCCGGCTCTCGTACGGTGTGCTGTCCCTCCCCCTGCTGCTCTCGCTGCGGCAGGCCACCGGTTCCTATGCCGTCGCCGGCACCGCAACCGGCCTCTTCGGCCTGGCCGTCGCCCTGCTCGCCCCCCTCCGCGGCCGGTTGGTGGACCGCCGGCCCGGCTCGCTGATGCTGCTCGCGTCCGGCTATGCGATGCTGCTCGCGTTGATCGCGGGCACCGGCGTCGTCGGTGCCGCGCCCTGGGTCGCCGTCATCCTGGCCATCGCCGCTGGAACGGTTCCGCCTCCGGTCGGGCCGCTGATGCGAACCCTGTGGGGTGTCCTGGCCGCCGACGAGGCGCAGCGGCAGGCCGCGCTCAGCCTGGACACCGCGGCCGAGTCGACCGTCTTCGCCCTCGGACCCGTCCTCGGCGGAGCCCTGATCGTGATGGGCTCCCCGCCGGTGGCGCTCGCCGCCTGCGCCGCGCTGGTGCTCCTCGGCTTCGCTGCCTTCGCTGCGGCCCTGCGGCGCTCGTCCGTTCGGCTTCCCGGCGGAGCGGCTGAGGCCGCGTCAGAACAGCAGTCCCGTTGGAACCCGCTTCGCGTTCGCGGTTTCGCCGCTCTGCTGGTCGTGGCCTGCTGCACCGGCTGCACCCTCGCCGTGGAGGAACTGGCGGCGATCGCGGCCTGGGGCGCCGGCGCCACCGGGGCGCTGATGGCGCTGGTCTCGGTGGGGGGCGTGCTCGGCGGCCTGCTCTACGGGAAGCGGCAGTGGCGGGCCGCGCCCGGTCGGCGGCTGGCGGCGCTCGCCGCCGCCGGCACCGCCTGCTTCGCACTCCCCGCGCTGGTGCCCGCCGTACCGGCCGCCGCACTCGCCCTGCTGCTCGGCGGCGCGTGCATCGACACCCAGCTGATCACCTCGTACCTGCTGGTGGACGGGCTGGTGCCGGCCGGCTCGCGGACAGAGGCCGGGTCCTGGCTGAACAGCGCGTTCAACCTGGGGGTCGCCGCGGGCGCGGGTTGTGCGGGAGTCCTCGTCGACCGTGCCGGGGCGGGCGCGGGGTTCCTCGCAGCCGCGCTGGTCGCGGGCGGCGCGGCAGTCGCGGCGGTGCTGGTCGCTTACGACCTGGGTCGTGCGCCGGCACCGGGTGGACCGGCTCCCGCGGCGCGGGGGCCGGTCCACCCGGCGGTGACCGACGGAACGTCAGGCCGGGACCACGGTGATCTCGCCGATGCCGAGATCCTTGAGCGGAGCGGCAATTGCTGAAGCGTCACCCACCAGAACGGTGACCAGGCGGTCCGGCGGGAAGGCCGCGACCACGGCCTCAGTCGCCTCGGCCGTCGTGGTCTCCGCCAGGCGACGGTAGACCTGCGCCTGGTAGTCGTCGGGCAGCCCCTGCTCCACCTGGTCGGCCAGGGTGGAGCAGACGGCCGACGCCGTCTCGTACCGCAGCGGGGCGACGCCGACGAGGTTCTGCACGGCGACGTCGCGCTCCTCGTCGGTGAGGCCCTCGGCGGCGAGGGTGCGCAGGATCGTCCAGGTGTCGGCGAGGGCCGGGACGGTGGACTCCGTGTCCACCGATCCGGAGATCGCCAGCATCGCCCGGCCGCTGCCGTCCGGAGCCGAGCGGAGCGGCTGGGCGAAGGCGCGGACGCCGTAGGTGTAGCCCTTCTCCTCGCGCAGCACCCGGTCCAGGCGTGAGGTGAGGGTGCCGCCGAGGCAGTAGGTGCCCAGGATCTGGGCGGCCCAGGCCGGGTCGTGGCGGTCCGGGCCGATCCGGCCGATCAGTACCTGGGTCTGTACCGATCCGGGGCGGTCGACGATGATGACGCGGCCCGTGTCGTCGGCGGTGACGGCGTCCGCGACGGACGGCGCGGCCGACCCGGCGGTCCAGTCGCCGAGAGTGGCGGCGAGCACGGCGTCGAAGTCGACGGCCGAGAAGTCGCCGACGATCACGGCGGTCGCGGTCGACGGACGCACGTGCGCGGCATAGAAGGCGGCGACAGCGTCGCGGTCGATGCCCTTGACCGTGTCGGCGGTGCCGGCGCGGGGGCGGGAGATCCGGTCGGCGGCGTCGAAGAGGTCCCCGTACAGGGCGAAGGCGGCCCGGCGGGAGGGATTGGCGAGCTCGTGCACGATCTCGTCCAGGCGGTTGGCGACGACGCGCTCGATCTCGGCGACGGGCAGCGCGGGGGCGCGGACGGCGTCAGCGAGCAGGGTGAGGCCGCGCTCCAGCCGGGAGGCCGGGACCTCCAGCGAGAGCCGCAGCGAGGTGTGGTCGGCGTGGGCGTCGAGAGTGGCCCCGGCGCGCTCCAGTTCGGCGGCGAACTCCTCGGCGCTGAGGGTCTCGGTGCCCTCCGAGAAGGCGCGCGCGAGGATGGTCGCGACGCCGTCCTGGCCTGCGGGCTCGGCGGCGAGCGGGGCGTCGAGGAGCAGTTCGACGGCGACGAGCTTCTGGCCGGGCCGGTCGCAGCGCAGCACGGTCAGGCCGTTGGGCAGGGTGCTGCGGGTGGGCGCCGGGAACGCCCAGGGGGTTGCCTCGCCCGGCTCGGGGCGGGGGTGGAACGTCATCGTGGGGGCGATGGTCATGCGTTCACGTCCTCGTCGGAGTCGGAGTCGGCGCCGTCAGCGTCGGTGTCGTCAGCGGCGTCGGCGTCGCTGTGCGGGGCGGGCTCGTAGGTGAGGACGGCGCGGTTGTCCGGCGTCAGATAGCGCGCCGCGACGGCCTGCACCTCCTCGGCGGTGACGTCGAGGACCTTCGCCAGCGCGGTGTCGAGCAGCTTCGGGTCGCCGAACAGCACTGCGTAGCGGCACAGTTCGTCGGCGCGCCCGCCGACGGTGTCCAGCCGGTCCAACCACTCGCGTTCGATCTGCGCCTGGGCACGCTCCAACTCCTCCGGCGTGGGGCCCTCCGCGGCGAAGCGGGCGAGCTCCTCGTCGATCGCGGCCTCGACGCTCTCGACGGCCGCCTCTCCCGAGGTCTTGGCATCGAGCCAGCCCAGGGAAGGCGCACCGGCGAGGCGCAGCAGCCCGAAGCCCGCGGTGACCGCGCTCCGGTCGCGGCGCACCAGCCGGTTGTACAGGCGGCTGGACTCGCCGGAGCCGAGGATCGTCAGCGCCAGGTCGGCGGCGTCGGCCTCGCGGGTGCCGTCCAGGGGCAGCGGATAGGCCGCCATCAGCGCGCGGGAGGGGACCTCCTCGACCAGGTGCTGGCGCATCGGGGCGGCGGCGTCGCGCTCGACCTTGCTGCCGTCGCGCGGCGGGCGCTTTCCGTCGTGGGCCGGGATCGAGCCGAAGTACTTCTCGATCCAGCCGAGGGTCTGCTCCGGGTCGATGTCGCCGACGACGGAGAGGACCGCGTTGTTGGGCGCGTAGTAGGTGCGGAAGAAGTCCTGGGCGTCGGCGAGGGTGGCCGCGTCGAGGTCCGCCATGGAACCGATGGGGGTGTGGTGGTAGGGGTGGCCGTCCGGGAAGGCCATCGCCACCAGGCGCTCGAAGGCAGTGCCGTAGGGGACGTTGTCGTAGCGCTGGCGGCGCTCGTTCTTGACCACGGCGCGCTGGTTGTCCAGGCCGGTGAGGTCGAGCGCGGAGAGCAGCGAGCCCATCCGGTCGGCCTCCAGCCACAGCGCGAGCTCGGTCTGGTGCGCGGGCATGGTCTCGAAGTAGTTGGTGCGCTCGAAGCTGGTGGTGCCGTTCAGGGAGCCGCCGGCGGCCTGGACCAGCTCGAAGTGGCCGTTGCCGGGGACCGAAGCGGAGCCCTGGAACATCAGGTGCTCGAAGAGGTGGGCCAGGCCGGTGCGGCCCTCGACCTCGTGCCGCGAGCCCACGTCGTACCAGAGGCACACGGCCGCGACCGGGGTCAGGTGGTCCTCGGAGAGCACCACCCGCAGGCCGTTGGCCAGGGTGTGCTCGGTGACACTGAATCCTCCGGTGGAGGTGGGGGCCGAGTGGGCCATCCGCTCTACGTCCTTCCGGTCGGTCGCTGCTGACTACCTCATTGTGGTCCAACGAACGAGAGCCCCGACACGTGCGGGCGGACCGGACTGTCAGTGGGAGGGGCCACAATGGGGTGCCCGTACCGATACGCCCGTCCAGTTCCATGAGTGCAAGGGAGCGCCGCCGCGATGGCCCGCCGCAGTTCGCAGACCCCGCCGCCCGAGGATTTCGAGGAGCGCATCCTCGACATCGACGTCGTGGACGAGATGCAGGGCTCCTTCCTGGAGTACGCCTACTCGGTGATCTACTCCCGTGCCCTTCCCGACGCGCGGGACGGCCTGAAGCCCGTGCACCGCCGGGTGCTGTACCAGGCCAACGAGATGGGTCTGCGCCCCGAGCGCGGATATGTGAAGAGCGCCCGCGTGGTGGGCGAGGTGATGGGCCGGCTGCACCCGCACGGCGACGCGTCGATCTACGACACGCTGGTGCGTCTGGCGCAGCCGTTCTCCATGCGCATCCCGCTGATCGACGGTCACGGCAACTTCGGCTCGCTGGGCAACGACGACCCGCCTGCCGCGATGCGCTACACCGAGTCCAAGCTGACCGCCGCGTCGATGGCGATGGTGGAGTCCATCGACGAGGACACCGTCGACTTCAACCCCAACTACGACGGCAGCGAGCAGGAGCCGGGTGTGCTGCCCGCCGCCTTCCCGAACCTGCTGGTCAATGGCGCGACGGGGATCGCGGTCGGCATGGCGACGAACATGCCGCCGCACAACCTGGGCGAGGTGGTGGCCGCAGCACGGCATCTGATCAGGCATCCGAGTGCCGACCTGGACACGCTGATGCGCTTCATCCCCGGCCCCGACCTGCCCACGGGCGGCCGGATCGTGGGCCTGAGCGGGATCAGGGACGCGTACGAGAGCGGCCGCGGCACCTTCCGGATCCGCGCCAAGGTGGCGGTGGAGGACGTCACTCCGCGCCGCAAGGGCCTGGTGGTGACCGAGCTGCCGTTCAACGTCGGCCCGGAGAAGGTGATCGCGAAGATCAAGGACCTGGTCAACGCGAAGAAGCTGCAGGGCATCTCCGACGTCAAGGACCTGACCGACCGTACCCACGGTCTGCGCCTGGTCATCGAGGTGAAGAACGGCTTCGTTCCCGAGGCGCTGCTGGAGCAGCTGTACCGGCTGACGCCGATGGAGGAGACCTTCGGCATCAACAACGTGGCGCTGGTGGACGGCCAGCCGCTGACGCTCGGCCTCAAGGAGTTGCTGGAGGTCTACGTCGACCACCGCTTCGAGGTGGTCCGACGCCGCTCCGACTTCCGCCGCCGCAAGCGTCAGGAGCGGCTGCACCTGGTCGAGGGCCTGCTGGTGGCGCTGCTGGACATCGACCAGGTCATCGCGATCATCCGCAGCAGCGACAACACGGCGCAGGCGAAGGAGCGCCTGATCGAGCACTTCTCGCTGTCCGAGACGCAGACCACGTACATCCTGGACACCCCGCTGCGCCGGCTCACCCGCTTCGACCAGGTCGAACTGGAGGCGGAGCAGGACAGGCTGCACAGCGAGATCCAGGGGCTGACGGAGATCCTGGAGTCCGACACGGTGCTGCGCAAGGTCGTCTCGGACGAGCTCGCCGCGGTGGCGAAGAAGTTCGGCACGGAGCGGCGCACCGTGCTGCTCGAGGCCGGCGCGGTGGCGACGGCGGTACCGCTGGAGGTCGCCGACGATCCGTGCCGGGTGCTGCTGTCCTCGACCGGTCTGCTGGCGCGTACCGCCGACGCGGTGCAGACGGTGGCGAGCGGCGACGCCGACACCGGGCGGGCGCGGCACGATGTGGTGGTGTCCGCGGTGGCCGCGACGGCGCGCGCCGATGTGGGCGCGGTGACCAGCGCGGGCCGGGTGCTGCGGCTGCCGGTGATCGATCTGCCGTCACTGCCGCCGAGTTCGGCCGCGCCCACCCTGTCGGGCGGCGCCCCGGTCGCGGAGTTCCTCAAGCTGGACGCAGGCGAGCGGGTGCTCGCGCTGACCACCCTGGACGAGTCCTCGCCGGGACTGGCGCTGGGCACGGAGCAGGGCGTGGTCAAGCGGGTCGTGCCGGACTGGCCGGAGAACAAGGACGAGTTCGAGGTGATCTCGCTGAAGGACGGCGACCGTCTCGTCGGCGCCGTCGAACTGCGGACCGGTGAGGAGGAGTTGGTGTTCATCAGCTCCGACGCGCAACTGCTGCGCTTCCAGGCGACGCAGGTGCGCCCGCAGGGGCGCCCGGCCGGCGGCATGGCGGGGATCAAGCTGACCGAGGGGGCGCGGGTGCTGTCGTTCACGGCGGTGGACGCGTCGGCTGACGCGGTGGTGGTGACGGTGGCGGGTACCACGGGGGCGCTGGACGGCCTCGAAGGGCTGACCGCGGGCACCGCGAAGGCCACGCCGTTCGACCAGTACCCGCGGAAGGGGCGCGCGACCGGCGGGGTGCGCTGCCAGCGCTTCCTCAAGGGCGAGGACGTCCTCGTCCTGGCCTGGGCCGGCGCGGCTCCGGCCCGGGCGGCCACCGCGAACGGCTCGCCCGCGGAACTCCCCGGACGCGACCCCCGCCGCGACGGCTCGGGCGTGCCCCTGGCCAAGGAGATCGCAGCCGTCGCCGGCCCGGCGTAGCGGCGCCAAGGCGTCAGATGGGTCCGTCCCCGAGTCCCGGACGGACCCATCTGACGCACCCTCACCGCAGGGCAACTCCCCTGCTCACACGCCGGGCAACTGGCGCATTGCCGCCGTTTCCGCCGCCGCCCGTCGGGAATCTACGGGGGGAGGCGCCGGGATGGACCCTCTCCCCTGGCGCCCGCGGCCAGCCGGCCAGCGTTGCTCGGTAGTCATGCACACGTCCAATTAGCGCGGCGTGCAGAACGCCCTGACCGGTGACGGGGGTCACTATGGGCACTGGGAGGGGGCTCTCCTCTCGACGGATCATCATCTGGCTCGTGACCGGAACGCTCCTGCTCTTCGCGATCGTCCTGGCCTGCGTCGCCCTGAGCGGATGGATGAACTACCTTGTCGAGGTGTCCTGGGGCGGCAGCTCCCGCGCCACCGAACTCGGCACCGTCGGCCAGTACTTCGACGCAGTCAGCGCGGTCTTCTCCGGTGCGGCGTTGCTCCTCGTCATCGGGAACACCGTGCTGCAGCGGCGGGAACTGCGCTCCCAGCGAGAGGAGCTGAGCCTGCAGCGGGAGGCGCTGCTCGATTCGAACGCGCAGCTCCGCCGCAGTGCGGAGGCCGACCTTCGCTCCCTGCACATGCAGCTGCTGCGGATGGGAATCGACGATCCGGAACTCGCCGCCGTGTGGCCGTCCGGATCAGGACCCCCCGAGCGTCGGCGACAGTTCCTCTACGCGAATCTCATCTTCTCGCACTACTTCCTGAACCATCGACTGGGCATCGTGACCGACGAGGAGGTTCGGGGCCACCTCCGCATCCTGGGTCAGAGCCCTGTCTTCCGGGACTACTGGCGCACGGCGGCGGAGGAACGCTCCTGCCTCGCCGCGGACTCCGACGAGCGCCGGTTCGGTCTGATCGTGGACGAAGTGCTCACGGAGCCAGGCGGCCCCCCGGACCTCCATGTGGCCTGACGCGACAGCAGTTGCGCGCAACGACTGCACTGCTGTGCCAAGGGAGTGAATCCGATCGGCAGGCTGGCGTCCGAGTCAGTGAATCCGTTCACCCGCTCGATGTATCGATTGGGTAAATGGTCGCGGATCCCGTGCGCCCAGCGGCCATCATTGGTCCGTCCACATCCCCAAATTCCCCGTATGGGCCTCTGCGCAACCAAAAGAGCCCAGGTCAGGTATCAGGTATACAGCGTGCTGCATATCCTTCGCCGCGTCGGTGCGTCCCCACGCGAGCGCGGAAGCCTGTCGGGGACGAGCTGCCCCGACATCTTCGAGCTCTCGGACGGGCGGTTCGCCGTGATCGGCGCCGAGATGACGGATGAGCTGGACGGCCTCCTCCCCTCCGACGCGGGCCGCGCCGACTACGAACGCATCGTGGTCATCAGCCGGGACACCCTGCTTCGCGCGAAGGCGGACATCCCCGATATCTGACCTGCCCTCAGCCGCAGCCGCTGAACAAGGGGTTGGCGAGGGGCGTGTAGGTGGAGTCGCCGCCGTCGGCATCCAGCCAGCGGAGCAGCAGATTGGTCTTGGCCGGGACGGTCGGGGACGCGAGGAGTCCACGTACCTCGGGCTGGTCGGCGTAGTCCTCGAACACCGTCCGGGCCAGCGGCCACAGCTCGGCGGAGAGGCCGGGGTGGCGTTCGGTGACGGCTCCGGCGATCTCCAGGAGGTTGTTCGTCACCAGGCAGTAGACGAGGCGCTGCCAGCCGTAAGCGGCGGGCACACCCGGGGTGGGGACGTCCGGCCCGAATACGGCCAGGAGGCCCGCGTGACGCTCGGTCAGCAGCTTGACCCCCTCGTGGTCGCGGAAGACCGCACGCGCGGGGAGGCCGCTCCGGTCCATGGCGACCAGGACGTTCTGCAGGTGGCACTCCAGCACCACGCCGTGCCGGAAGAAGGCGTGCAGGACCGGCCGGGCGATCCGCTCGACGTAGCGCCGCCACCAACTCCGGGCCTGGTCCGCGGTCAGGCCGTCCAGCGGGTTGCCGGGGAAGCCCTCACTGATCCCCGCGGCCAGCAGCGGCCGGCGGCCCGCACCCAGGCCCGCACCCAGGTCGGCGCCCAGGTCGCCACCCGCGCCGGGAGCCGTGCCGAAGCCGTCGCGGAGCAGCACCGCGAACGCCTCGTATGCGTCCTCGCCTCCCAGGTCGGCCGTGCGGTAGCCGCGGTCCGCCAGCATGGACGCGCCCTCAGGTGCGTCCGCGAAGGTCTTCGCCATCAGCTCGTCCACGGGCGCCAGCCAGCGCAGGTCGCGTAGCCACAGGCGGCGGACGTCGTTGGTGATCCTGACCTCCAGGCTGAACTTCAGGAAGAGGTCCGAGTCGGGCAGGTAGACGGTGCGCAGCGACGACGTCGCCCAGCCGCGTTCGGTGGTCTCCCCCAGCAGCCGTAGCCGGCCGTCGTGCAGGGCCGGATGGTCGCCCAGCAACCGAAGTTGCCAGGGGTGGGCCGGCAGCAGCCGGTAGCCCTCCGGCGCCGCCGCTCCCCGGAGCACGTCGAGAACGCCGGTGTCGCCCTCGCCGGCCAGGAGGTCCTCGCGCACGCCCAGCAGTGTGAGCGGGAAGGCCGCGTACGCCTCGGGAGCGTACGGCAGCCAACTGCTCGGGGGGCCTCCACCCCGGGTCTTGGCGGCAGGGTGGTAGCGGTGGCCGGCGAGCAGCGCCTGCTCGGAGCGCAGGTTGGCATCGGCGGGGGGCCGCAGCTGCTCCCGAGCGGCGAGCAGAGCCGCGATGACGTCCCTGCTGTCGGCGATCTCCGCGGCTAGGGTGGCGTTGGCCACTCCGGTACGGGCCTTGAGTTCCTGTTCGGTGAGGGCGACCAGCTCGGCCAGCGCGAGCGGTTGCCAGCCGTCCGGTGTCGACAACGCGGGGTCCGCGGGCCATCGTCCGTGCCCGGCGACACGGAGCCGCTGCCCGCTCACGGGGAGCAGATAGGCGCCGTCCGCGGGCTGCGCCAGCTCACGGATCAGGCAGTTGAGCAGCGCCGTCGCCGCCAGGGCGTCCGCCCGGGTTCCGTCCTCGCCCATGCGCATATCCTTCCACCAGACTGAACTGCCCCAGATCCTGGGAGGCCTCTCCCCTCGTGATCTCCCGCAAACCCTGGGTATGCCTGCCTCATGCACCCCGACTCCGCACCGCTTCCGCGTCCGCTGGAAGCCTCCTTCGTCGCCGAACTGCGCGCCGTCCGCCCCGACCTGGTCGCGCCGTTCACGGAGGCGCTGCCCGGGGCCCGGGCAGCGGTGATGGCGCGACTGTGGCGCTCGATGCGGTTCGAGCACCTGCCGGGGCTGGCCGGCCGTCAGCTGCGCGGCCCCGAGCTGCGCTCCTACGACGTGCGCCGACACGATGCGCGGGCGCCCACAGGCGAGTTGACCGTGCGGGTGGACGGCAGGGCGTACACCCATCCCGCGGACGTGATCCGCGTCGTCGAGGGCAGTGGCGGCTTCGCGGCGGAACTGGAGCACAGCGTCGCCTCGCTGGCGCTGTCCCGGGCCGGCGCGGCCGGACCGGGCGGGGACGGGCGCAGCCTGGTCGCCTACGAGCAGAGCGTGGTGGACGGGCACCCGTACCACCCGTGCTGCCGCAGCCGCCCCGGCTTCAGCGTCGCGGACCAGCTGGCGTACGCACCTGAGCACCGGCCGCTGGTGGCATTGGGTCTGGTCCCGGTACCGGCGGCGTCCTGCGTGGTGGTCGGCGACTGGCCGGATCGGCTGAGGGACGGCGACCGCGTGCTGCTGCCGGCGCATCCCTGGCAGCTGCGCGAGGTCCTGCCGGGCCTCGGCCTCGGCCCCGCACACGGTGAAGTACCGGCGCATCCGCTGATGTCACTGCGGACGCTGGCCCCGGTGGACGGCGGTCCGCACCTCAAGACCGCCCTGTCACTGCGGATGACCTCGGCCGTCCGCGACATCTCCGGCGAGTCGGTGGTGAACAGCGCGCCGCTGTCGGCCCTGCTGGAGGACCTGTTCCGCCGGCTGGACGGCAGCCTGCGGCTCACTCGCAACATCGCCGCGGCGAGCGCCCTGGTCGGCGGCGCTCCCAGCCCCGACCTGGCCGTGCTGCTGCGCGAGTCGCCGGAGGTCCACGCCGGTCCGGGCGAACGGGTCGTGCCGCTCGCGGCGCTCGCCGAGCACCCGCTCGACACGGCCGACTCCGTGGCGTGGCTGGGAGCGCTGGCCGGACTGGTCTGGACGCCGCTGCTGCGCCTGCTGGACTGGGGCGTCGCGTTGGAGGCCCACGGGCAGAACCTGCTCGTCGTGCTGGACCAGGCGGACCGTCCGGTGCGCCTGGTCTACCGGGACCTCGCCGACGTCCGGGTCAGCGCGGAACGGCTGTCCTCGATCGGCGTCCGGCTGTCCGGCCTCGGCGGCCACGTCCTGGACGGCGATCCGACCGTGCTGCGCCGCAAGCTCTTCGGGTCGCTGGTCGGCGGCATGTTCAGCAGCCTGGTCTCGGCGCTCGGCGGCGGCATCCGCCCGCTGGAGGCCGACCTCTGGGGGGCCGTCGCGGCGGAGGCAGGGAAGGCGGCTGTGGTGCTGCGTCCCGGTGACCGCCGGGCACTGCTGGAGGAGCCGCTGCCGGTCAAGGCGTTGAGCCTGATGCGCCTGGACGGCGCACCGCCGGGCGACCGGTGGACGCTGCTGCCGAACCCCCTCGCGGCGGCCGAGGCGGGGTTGGCCGGGCGGTAAGGCTAACCTTGCCAGGTGAGCACATGCACCACCCTTTCGAGGGAGTTGACGGAGCCCCTGGGCGGTACAGCCGCCACGGGTGCCAGCTGGCTGCTCCTGGAGCAGCCGGGCCCCTGGGGTGCCAGGGCGCTCACTCAGAGCCACCTCGATCCGGACCTCGGCCGCACCCTCGAAGCCCGCGCCGCCGGGACGGATCTGCGCATCGCGCTGATCCGTCGCCCCGGCCGTCACGCCGACCCGCCGCCCGCGCCGACCCGGCAGGTCTACCTGGCCCACACCCGCCCCGGGCGGTCCTGGGTCCGCGAACACGTACTGGCGGACCCGACCGACCTGCTCGACCTGGACTTCGACGCGCTGGGCCGGGGCGAGCACGGCGGCGTCGGGACGGCGTACCAGGGCGACCCGCTGGCGCTGGTGTGCACCAACGGCCGTCGCGACCGCTGCTGCGCGCTGCTCGGCCGTCCGCTCGCCGCCGAGTTGGCAGCCGGCGGCCACGCCCAGGTCTGGGAGGTCACCCACCTCGGCGGCCACCGCTTCGCCCCAACCATGCTGGTGCTGCCCTACGGCTACGCCTACGGGCGGCTGTCCGCGCACACCGCGAAGGACATCCTGGAGGCGACCCGCGACGGTCGGATGGTGACCGAGTGGAGCCGGGGCCGTTCCTTCTGGGACCGTCCGGGCCAGGTGGCCGAGCTGGCGGTGCGCGAGGCGACCGGCGAGACCGCCGCCGAGGTACTGACGATCAGTCAGTCCACGGTCGCGGACGACGCCTGGTCGGTGCAGGTCGCCCACGAGGACGGCCGCCGCTGGACGGCGGAGGTCCACCGCACCGCTGCCGAACCCGCCCGCGCCGAGAGCTGCCTCAAGTCGCCCACCAACCCGGACCGCTTCGAGGTGCGGAAGCTCACATCGGCTTCCTGAGCAGGTCAGCCCGCCGAGCGGTAACGGTGCTCGGGCCGTCCGGTCGTGCCGTAGCGCAGCTCCAGCCGGGCCGCACCCTCCCGCACCAGGTAGGAGAGGTAGCGCTGCGCCGTGGCCCGGGACACCCCGGTGAGCTCGGCGACCTCGGCCGCGGACAGGTCGCGGCGGGCGGAGCGGACGGCCTCGCGGACCAGCGCCAGGGTGGGCGCGGAATGGCCCTTCGCCGGAACCGCCGGGAGCGGCGCGGGCCGCCCGGCGTTGAAGAGGGCGTCGACGTCCGCCTGGTCGGTCTCCGCCGCGGGACCGAGGGCCGCCATCCGGTGCCGCAGGTCCTGGTACGCCGCCAGCTTCTCCGACAGCGCGGCGAAGCCGAACGGCTTCACCAGGTAGCCGACCGCACCGAGCTGCATGGCCTCGCGGACCGAGCCCAGGTCGCGGGCGGCCGTGATCATGACGGCGTCGGGACGTTCGGCCGCCGCCTCGGTGGTGAGCCTGCGCAGCACGTCGTGCCCGGTGCCGTCGGGGAGGTAGACGTCGAGCAGCAGCAGGTGCGGACGCTGCGTGCGCACCGCTTCCAGCGCGGCCTCGACGGTCGCGACCTGACCGACCACCTCGAAGCCGGGGACCTTGTTGACATAGGCGGCATGGATACCGCTGACCCGGAAGTCGTCGTCCACCACCAGGGTGCGGATCGTCAGGGACCGGTTCACGGGAAAGCACCTCCTCCTGCCATGCTGACCAGCGGCGGCAGCCCGGTCGCCCACGCGGCCTCCTCCGGCACCGGCCGGACGTCGGGCAGCGGCAGCCGCACCTCGAACACGGCCCCCGGCCCTTCCGACACCTCGATCGTGCCACCGTTGCGCTGTACCAGTCGATGGACCAGCGCCAGTCCGAGGCCGCGGCGGGCCGTGCCACGATCGGGCCGAGTGGACCAGCCGTCCTCGAAGATGGCCTCAGCGGACCCCTTGGGGACCCCGGGACCGCTGTCCGCGACCCGGACCGTGATCTGCGTCGGGCCCTCCAGCAGTTCGAGCCGGACCTCGGAGCGGCCGGGGCCGGTCGCCGCCGCGTCGACGGCGTTGTCGAGCAGATTGCCGACGATCGTCAGCAGTCGGCGCAGATGCGCGGGCTGGTCCCCGAGCAGCGAGTCCTCGCTCAGGATCAGCCGCACTCCCCGCTCGGCGGCCACCGCCGTCTTGGCGACGATCAGACCCACCAGCAACGGGTTGCCGATGCGGGACCGCACCGACTCCGCCAGCAGCCGCTCGACGGAGCCGAGCTCGACGGCGTACTCCAGCGCGGACTCCTGCTCGCCGAGTTCCAGCAGCCCGGCGAGGGTGTGCATCCGGTTGGCGAACTCGTGCTGCTGGGCCCGGAGCGCGTCGGTGAGGCCGCGCACCGAGTCGAGCTCGCGCAACAGCCCCACCAGCTCGGTCCGGTCGCGGACGGTGACGACCGCGCCCAGCTCGCGACCGTGCAGCACCACCGGCATCCGGTTGACGGCCAGGCAGTGGCTGTCGGTCAGCACGGTGAGATCGTCGCCGACCAGGGAGCCGTCGAGGGCGCGCAGCAGCCGCCCCGGGGGAAGTACCTGGTCCAAGCGCGCGCCCAGTGCCGTGCCCAGGCCCAGCAGCCGTCGGGCCTCGTCGTTGACGACGCTGATCCTGCCCTTGGGATCGAGCGCGATCACGCCCTCCTTGATGCCGTGCAGCATCGCCTCACGGTCCTGCAGCAGCCCGGCGATCTCGTCCAGTTCCAGGCCGAAGGTGCTGCGCTTGAGCCGCCGCGCCAGCAGGTAGGAGGCCGTCGCGCCGACGGCGAGGGCGAGCGAGGCGTAGAGGGCGAAGGTCGGCAGCTCCCGGAGCAGTTGCCTGACCACGTTCTTCTCGGCGATACCGACCGAGACCTCGCCGACGAGGGCGCCGGACGGTCCGAACAGCGCCGCCCTGCCGTTCGCGGAGCGGCCGGTGGCACCGTCGTCCATGCCGGTGATCGCCGGATTGCTGAGGTCGGCGATCGGCTCCGCGACGCGTTTCCCGATCAGGTCCGGGTGCGGGTGCGAGTGCCTGATCCCGTGCAGGTCGACGACGACCACATAGAGAGCTCCGGACGCGTGTTCGATCCGGTTGGCGACGGTCTGCACCACATCGCCCCCGCCGCCGTACTCCATGGCGTTGCGGATCTGCGGGTCGGCAGCGGTGGTCTGGGCGATGGCCAGAGCCCGCTGCTCGTACTCCCGGTCCAGCTCGGCCCGCTGGGCCACCGCGAACAGCACGAAGCCGATCACGCTGGTGATGGCGAGGATCGCGAGCTGGCCCGCCAGGATGCGAGTGGAGAGCCTGTGGCGCTTGGCGCGCAGCGTCATCGACGGCCTCCCGGACTTGGGGCCGGCCCCATCGCCGAACCCGCGTGTCGGCGATTGTGCCTGGTGGGAGCGGCTTTGCCTACCCCCGCCCCGGTGAGCAGAACGAGCAGAACCTTCAGTACGAGCAGATCTCACGGAACCGACGCCGTGCGGGTTAGCCTGGAGCGGTCCCCCGGGCGCGCCTCCCCCGTCGCGCCCGGGGGCCTTGCCATGTCCGGGTTGCCACGTGGCGCGTACACCGTGGACTACACCGCGCCGGCGCCGGTCAGCGACCGCACCTCCAGTTCGGCATAGGCATCCCGGTCGGCCCTCTCCCGGGAGGTGACCGTCCCCAGCCAGCCGAAGAAGAAGCCGCAGGGGATCGAGGCGATACCGGGGTTCTGCAGCGGGAACCAGTGGAAGTCCACGTCGGGGAAGATCGCCGCCGGGCTGCCGGACACCACCGGTGAGAACACCACCAGCACCAGCGCCGGGATCAGCCCGCCGTAGATCGCCCAGGTCGCGCCGCGGGTGGTGAAGCGCCGCCAGAAGAGGTTGAACAGCAGCGTCGGCAGATTCGCGGAGGCCGCGACGGCGAAGGAGATTCCGACCAGGAAGGCAACGTTCAGCTTCTGCGCGTACAGGCTCAGCACGATCGCGACGGCCCCGATGACCACGGCGGCGATCCGGGCGACCACGACCTCCTGGCGCTCCGGCGGCGGCTCCTCGTCCTGGTGCCGGAACGCCCGCGCCCACAGGTCATGGGCGAAGGACGCCGACGAGGCGAGGGTCAGCCCGGCGACGACGGCCAGGATCGTGGCGAAGGCCACCGCCGAGGTCAGCGCGAACAGCACCGCCCCGCCGTTGCTGCCCGTCCCGCCGCCGAGGACCTCGGAGAGCAGTGGTACGGCGGTGTTGCCCGCCGCGTTCGACGCCCGTACCGCGGTGGAGCCCACCAGAGCGGCGGCACCCAGGCCCAGGACGATGGTCATCAGATAGAACGAACCGACCAGGCCGATCGCCCACATCGCCGAGCGCCGGGCGGCCCGCGCCGTGGGAACGGTGTAGAAGCGGGCCAGGATGTGCGGCAGGCCGCCGGTGCCGAGCACCAGGGCCAGGCCGAGGCTGACGAAGTCGAGCCGGTTGGTGCCGCTGCCCCCGTACTTGAGACCGGGCGCGAGGTAGCGGTCGCCGTAGCCGCTGCCTGCGGCGGCCGAACGCATCAGCGCGCCCAGGTCGCCGTGGAAGCGGACCAGTACCAGGACGCAGAGCATGGCCGTGCCGGCGATGAGCAGGACGCACTTGACGATCTGGATCCAGGTGGTGGCCTTCATCCCGCCGACCGTGACGTACACCACCATCAGCGCTCCCACGCCGATGATCGCCCAGGCCCGCGCCTGGCCGGAGTGCAGTCCGAGCAGCAGCGAGACCAGACTGCCCGCGCCGACCATCTGCGCCAGCAGGTAGAACAGCGACACCACGATGGACGAGATGCCCGCCGCAGCGCGTACCGGGCGTTGCCGCATCCGCATCGCCAGTACGTCGGCGAGGGTGTACCGGCCGCAGTTCCGGACCAGCTCGGCGACCAGCATCAGCACCACCAGCCAGGCCACCAGAAAGCCGATGGTGTAGAGCAGGCCGTCGTAGCCGTACAGGGCGATCAGACCGGTGACGCCGAGGAAGGAGGCGGCCGACATGTAGTCACCGGAGATGGCGAAACCGTTCTGCAGAGGGCTGAAGTCCCGTCCCCCCGCGTAGAAGTCCTCCGCTGCGCGGCTACGGCGACCGGCCCAGACGGTGATGCCCAGGGTGACGATCACGATCACCACGAACAGGCCGGTGGCCAGGGTCTGGTGACTGCCCGAGGCCATGGCGACTTCCCGGGGGCGGCTGACGGAGACGGGTGCGAGACTCATCGGAGCCGGTCCTGGGTCTCCCAGCGCAGTCCGAGCGCGGCCCGGTCACGCCGGTCACGGGCGTGCCTCGCGTACAGCCAGGTGATCAGGAAGGTGCTGGCGAACTGCAGCAGGCCCAGCAGCCAGGCCACGTTGAGCGGGCCGGCGACCTGGCGGCCCATCAGGCCCGGGAGCGTGACGGCGGCGACGATGTAGAGCAGATACCAGGCGAGGAAGGCGGCGCAGGCCGGGAAGACGAAGCGGCGGTACTCGCGACGGATCTCCTGGAACTCCTCGCCAGCCTGGACATGGCGGTAGATCTCGGCGGAGCTGGGGGCCGTGTCCGGCTCGACCATCGAGGGAGGGTCCCGGCGAGGCTCGGGATCGGGCTCGGGCTCGGAGTCCGTGTCCTGGACCTGGTCCCGGTCCGGTTCCCGGTCCCGGTCCCGGTCCCAGGCGAGGTCGAGGTGCGGCTCCGCGTCCAGCCCGGCGTCCAGCTCCGCCTCGGGCTCGTTTCGAGCCAGCGGCACGGTCTCTGACGTGACCTCAGAGTCCGTCGCGAGTCGCGCGCCGTCGAGCAGGTCAGGCGGCTCCTCGGGCCGTGGACGCGTCGGCGCCGACCACCAGTCGAAACCTTTCTCCTCCGACTGTGCCGGCGGCGTGGCCGCACGCGCGTCGGGGGCGGGCGTATCTGTGCGTTCCCGGTGTCTCAACAACTGTGCTCCCGCGTCGATGGAGTGACGGGAGCCCCCTCTTCAGCCCCACCCGTCGCCTCCAGCATGGTGAGCAGCCGGAACGCGTGTGGTCCGGTGTGCGGACGTTCACTCCATCAGGTGATGGGGGCTAACTGTTACCCGAGAGCCCATGCCGGTAGGCGTATCGGACCGCCTGGGCCCGGTCGCGAACCCCGGTTTTGGCGAAGAGGTTGTTGATGTGGGTCTTCACCGTGGCCATGCTGACGAACAGTTGCGTGGCGATCTCGGTGTTCGACAGACCGTCGGCGATCAGCGCGAGCACCTCCACCTCACGGGCCGTCAACCCGTCCGGCAGCGTCGGCGCGGACGGCGGCGCAGGTGCGGAAGGCGGATCGGCCGCGCGGGTCGCCGCCGCGGTCGCCGCAGGGGCCGCCGACCCGGCGATCCGCTCCAGCAGCCGGGCCTGGACCTGCGGCGACAGACCGCCTGCGCCCGCCCGTACGTCGGTGATCGCCCGGGCGATCTCCTCCGCCCCGGCGTCCTTGGTCAGATAGCCCCGTGCGCCGGCCTCCAGCGCGGGGAACAGCGAGCCGTCGTCCGCATAGGTGGTCAGCACCACGACCTCGGTCGAGGGGTGCGCCGCACGGATCCGCCGGGTGGCCTGCACCCCGTCGCACCGGGGCATCCGCAGGTCCATGAGCACCACGTCCGGCCGATGCGTCGCAGCCAGCTCGACGGCCTCCTCACCGTCGGCCGCGGCCCCTACCACCTCGATCCCCGGCAGCAGCCCGAGCAGCATCACGATCCCCTCGCGCACGACCTTCTGGTCGTCCGCCACCAGCACCCGCACGGCGTTATCGCTCACCCGTCAACCCTAGCCGCGCGCGGGGACGCCCGGGCGACTGTCGCCCGGGCGTCCCTGTGTGTAAGACCGACCGGCGAATGGGGGGCGGCGTCGCGGGCCGATGGCTCTCGCCTGGCCGGGTTGTCGTCAGTCGCCAGTGCTCCGCAGTGGCTCCTTCCTCCGCCCCGCCCAGACTCGGCCCTCGACCCGCTCCTTCACCCACCCCCCATTCGCCGGCCGGTCTAAGTCTGCTCAGCCGTTCGAGTCGGCGGGGGTGGTCGTGGTGGTGAAGCCTTCGAGCTTGTTGGCCGCGATAGCGAAGTCGTTGGTGAACGTCGTGCCGAGGTTTATCGACGAGGTCGCGTTGCCGACCAGCACCTCGGTGGCGAGGGAGGTCTTCGGGCCGCCGGCCGGCATGATGCCGTCCGGGAGGAACTGGCCCTTGTCCTGGTTCAGGGCGGTGATGTAGTCGTCCTTGGTCACCAGGGTGTTCGACACGAACGACGCCGGCAGGTTGTTGGCGATGTCGGCCGCGCTGTGGGTGTTGATCCAGTGCATGGTGGCGACGAGTGCGTCGACGACCTTCTGGGCCGCGTCCTTGTGGGAGTTCACCCAGTCGGTCCGGGCGAGGACGCCGGCCGCCGGCCAGGAGCCGCCGAGCGCGGCCTGGGCGCCCGCGGTGGTGGCCAGGTCGATCGCCGAGTAGGCGATGTTCTTCTTCTCGAGCGCGGTGACCGTCGGCTGCGTCGTCATGACGCAGGCGGTCTTGCCATTCTGCAGAGCGGCAACAGCCGTCGAACCCGCGCCGACGCCGATTCTGCTGTAGTCGCTGGTCTTCAGGCCCTTCTGGGCGGCCAGCAGCTTGGTCAGGGTGTCCGTCCCGGAACCCAGGTCGGTGACGCCGACCGTCTTGCCCTTGAAGTCGGCGGCCGAGTGGACGTTGCTGCCGTTGGTGCACATCACGCGCTCGCCCGGGGCGCCGGACAGCTGGACGATGTCCTCGACCGCCTTGCCCTTCGCCTGGAAGTCGATGGTGTGGTTGTACCAGGCTCCGGCCATGTCGACCTGCCCCGAGGCCATCGCGTCCTCCGCGCCGACACCGCCGTCGGACTCGGTGCTCAGCGTGACGTCGACGCCGTACTTCTTGTAGAAGCCGAGGTTCTGGGCCAGCTGGTACGGCAGGTAGATCTGCTTGTCGATGCCGCCGACCATCAGCGACACCTTCGGCACACTGGCGCCGGAGGCGGAGCTCTTGGAACTACTGCTGGACGAACAGGCGGTGGCCGTGCCGAGGGCGAGCAGGGCGACGCACGACGCCGTGAGGGTGCGCTTGAACATGGCTTGCCACGTTCCTTTCGGGTGGGGGGTGGGGGTGGAGCCGGGGAGCAACGGTGGGTCAGATGGCGTTCGAGGCTTCGGAGGGCGACGGCGGGCGCCACGAGAGCAGCCGCCGCTCGAGCCTGGTGATGAGGGACTCCGCTGCGAGCACGATGACCGCGATGACGAGCATCGTCGCGAACACCCCGTTGGGGTCAAAGTTGTTCTGCGCGGTCTTGATGACGAGGCCGAGACCGTTCTGGGCACCGAGCACCTCGCCTACCAGCGCACCGACGATGGCGAAGCCGAACGCGGTGTGCAGGCTGGCGATGATCCAGGTGAGCGCGGAGGGCACGATGACGTGCTTGACGATCTGCATCTGCGAGGCGCCGAGCACCTTGGCGTTGGCGAGGATGTTGCGGTCGACCTCGCGGACGCCCTGGAAGGCGTTGAAGAAGACCACGAAGAACACGAGTACCGCGGCGAGCAGGATCTTCGGTGTCGGGCCGATACCGAAGGCGACCACGAAGATCGAGCCGAGGACGATACGCGGGATCGCGTTCACGATCTTGATGTAGGGGCCGAGCACGTCGGAGAGGAACCGGCTCTGGCCCAACAGGACGCCGAGGAGGATGCCGGTGACCGCGCCGAGGGCGAAGCCGATGAGCGCTTCCTCGATCGTGACCCAGATGTTCTGGTAGAAGGAACCGAACTCGGTGCCGTGCTCGAAGAGGTCGATCAGACGCGACCAGATACCGGAGGGCTGCCCGAAGAAGAACGGGTCGACGATCCCCCAGGTGGTGAATGCCTGCCAGCCACCGAGAATCACGGCCGCGAAGCCGAGACGGGCAGCCCAGACCAGGGCGATGCGCCGTCGGAAGGCGCTCTTCGCCGCGGCTGCGGCCGATGTCTGCGCACGGTCGGCGACTGGAGCGGCGGATGTGGTGGGGACAGTGGGTGCCGTGCTCATGCCTTACCTCCAGCGGTGCGTGCGTACGCGCGCTCCACTTCCTCCCGCAGCGTGTCCCAGATCTGGTGCTGCAGTTCGAGGAAGCGGGGCTCGAAGCGGATCTCCTGGACCGAACCGCGCGGGCGAGGCAGGTCGATGTCGTAGACGGCCTTCACAGAACCCGGGCCCGACGTCATGACGACCACCCGGTCGGCGAGCGCCACGGCCTCGTCCAGGTCGTGGGTGATGAAGAGGACCGACGGGCGGCTCTGCTCCCAAAGACCGAGCAGCTCGTTCGACATGATCGCCTTGGTCTGCACGTCGAGCGCGCCGAACGGCTCGTCCATCAGCAGGATCTTCGGCTCGTTGATCAGTGCCGCGGCCATCGCCACGCGCTTGCGCATGCCGCCGGAGAGTTGGTGCGGATACCGGTCCTCGAACCCGGTCAGGCCCACTCGGCGCAGCCAGTCGCGCGCCGACTCCAGTGCCACCCGCTTGGCGACTCCGCGGAAGACCGGGCCCATGGCCACGTTCGCCAGCACGGTCTTCCATGGCAGCAGTGCGTCGGCCTGGAACATGTAGCTGACGCCGTCCGTGATGCCGTCCACTTCGCGGCCGCCGACCTTGACCGAGCCCTCGCTCGGCCGGTCGAGCCCGGACACCATGCTCAGCGTTGTCGATTTGCCGCAGCCGGTCGGACCGACCACCGCGCAGAACTGGCCCGGCTCCACGGTGAACGAAACGTCCCGCAGAGCCGTGAACACCTCACCGCTGGGTGTCAGGAACCGCTTGGTGAGCCCGGAAATCTCAATCCGGGCGCTCTCCTGATCGGTTCGGTCGGCGGTCGGGCTTGTCGCGACGATGTTTCGCGCAGCCATGAAACCGTCTCCTTTCTTGCCTCGGGGTCGAGGAAGACCGACGCTAGATGTCACCCCGTGTTACGTCACTGTTTCCCCTGTATCTCGCGTTAGCCGCGTTAGCGGGCCTATTGCTCGTTCTGCGCAACGCCTCATGAAGGCCGCGAGAACAGCACGTTGCGCGCGCCCACCCTCGACCGGGTGACGCATCATCAGATGAACCGCCGGGGCCCTCAGACCGGGAGAGTGAGCAGCACCTTGAAGCCGTCGCCATCCGGCCCCGCGTCCAGCGTCCCGCCCAGCAGTTCGGCCCGCTCACGCATGCCGAGCAGGCCCAATCCGCTCCCGCTCTCAGCCAGTTCGCTCATCGGCCGGCCCTCGACCGCCCCGTTGCGCACTGCCAACTCGACCGTGCCGTCGAGGTACGACAACCGAATGGCGCAGACCGCGCCAGGGGCGTGCTTGCGCGCGTTGGTGAGCGCCTCCTGCACCGTGCGCCGCACGGCGACCCCGGCCTCCGCCGCCAGCGGACGGGGCTCCCCCTCCACGGTCAGCGCAGCCCCCTCGTTCCTGGCGAGGGACTCCAGGAACTCGCTGACGGGAGCGAATTCGCCGCGCAGCGCCGAGAGCGCCTGCCGGGTCTCGGCCAGGCCGTCCTGCGCCATCCGCCGGGCCGCGACGATTCGTTCGCGCAACTGCGCCCGGTCCGCGCCGGCGTCGAGCATCAGCCGCGCCGCCTCCAGGTGCACCAGTTGAGCGGAGAGGCTGTGGGCGAGGACGTCGTGGATCTCGCGGGCGATCCTGGCCCGCTCCGCGAGGGCCGCCGACTCGGCCTCCGCCGCGCGCGCCGCGCGTTCCTGGGTCAGCAGCCGCTGTGTGGTGGCGCGGGCCTCCCAGTCCAACCGAATCACATAGCCCATCACACCGAGGCCGACGATGAGCCCGACATTGCCGAGCCAGGAGGAGGGCTTCGGGACCAGGACCAGGAAGAGCACCGTCGCGAGCGCGGTCGTGGGGACGGCCACGACCAGCGGCATCCGCTGGGCGGTACCCATGGCGATACCGCAGACGAAGATCAACCCGATCACCGGAGCGCCGACGGCCACGGCGAGCATCGCCATCGCCAGAACCAGGGCCAGCCAGGCGAGCGACCTCTCGATCCGCATCTTCGGAGCGCTGCCCAGGAAGCCCCAGAATCCGACCATCCCGAGCACGGAGGCGCCGGCGACCAGCCACACCGACCATCCGCGGAGATGCGCGGACCCGAAGGTCGCCAGGATCGCCGCGCCGATGCCGAGGTATCGCGCAGCGATCGCCACCCGGCGCCGGGCAGGCGCGAGGCCCTCCCGGTTGAGTGCCTCCCGGGAGGGCCAGTCGGTCCAGTTGTCCACGCCGCTCCTCGTCGGTTCCCGCGTTCCGGCCCCCGAGTTCCTGCCCCGAGTTCCTAACCCGAGTCCTGCGTCGCCATCAGCCCGCGGCAGGGACACCGTACGACGGCTGCAGCTCGCGTGCCCTCCAGCTGACCACGGCGGTCCGCACCAGGAGCACGGCCGCCAGCGAGAGCAGCAGCGCGCCCTGGCCGGTGGCGACGCCGAGCGCGGAGCCGATCACGGCCAGCAGCACCCGCACGACGACCATGCCGATCCAGGCCGCCAGGGTGGCCTTGGTCCCCTTGGACCAGACGCCGCCGGACTCGTCGCGCCAGATCCGGGTGGTGAAGCCCCAGGCGAAGCCCACGCCGACCTCCAGCACGATGCTGATGACCAGCAGGGTCATGGAGGTTCCCGGGTGGGCCCGGTCCACCAGGTGGTGGTCCCTGAAGGCGAGGAAAGCGAGGACCGCCGGGATGATCAGCATCCTCCGGGTGTCACCGGTGACCTGCCGAGCGCTGAACTGGCGGGCGACGACGTAGCCGACAACCGCGATGATCAGTGCGACGTTCGCTGTGCTGTTCATGGCCTGCTCCGAGGTGGTGGGCTCGCTCCGACACTCCCGAAGGTACGGATCCGCGCAGCTCAGAGCCTCGGCGCAGGGGTGGAACGGGAGATGGAGACGGCCCTCCACCCGAGGGTGGAGGGCCGTTGGCGCGTGCCCGAGGCCGATGCCCGCTCGGGTGCCGGTCAGGCGTCGATGCGGGAGCGGTCGAGCAGAGCGGCCGAGTCCACGATGAACTCCTTGCGCGGGGCGACGTCATTGCCCATCAGCAGCCCGAAGACCCGCTCCGCCGCCTCCAGGTCCCCGACGTTGATCCGGCGCAGGGTCCGGTGGCGCGGGTCGAGCGTGGTCTCCGCGAGCTGGTCGGCGTCCATCTCGCCAAGGCCCTTGTAACGCTGCACCGGCTCCTTCCAGCGCTGACCCTTGCGCTGCAGTTCGAGCAGCGCGTTGCGCAGCTCGCTGTCGGAGTAGGTGTAGATGTACTTGTCCTGGCCCTTGCGCGGGTTGGAGAGCTCGATCCGGTGCAGCGGCGGGACCGCCGAGAACACCCGGCCGGCCTCGATCATCGGCCGCATGTACCGCTGGAACAGGGTGAGCAGCAGGGTACGGATGTGGGCGCCGTCGACGTCGGCGTCCGCAAGCAGGACGATCTTGCCGTAGCGGGCCTGGTCGATGTCGAAGGTCCGGCCCGAGCCCGCTCCTATCACCTGGATGATCGCGGCGCACTCGGTGTTCTTGAGCATGTCCGAGACGGACGCCTTCTGGACGTTGAGGATCTTGCCCCGGATCGGCAGCAGCGCCTGGAACTCGGAGTTGCGCGCGACCTTGGCGGTGCCGAGCGCCGAGTCCCCCTCGACGATGAACAGCTCGCTGCGGTCCACGTCGTCGCTGCGGCAGTCGGCCAGCTTGGCGGGCAGCGAACTGGTCTCCAGCGCGGTCTTCCGACGCTGGGCCTCCTTGTGCTGCCGGGCGGCGACGCGGGTGCGGGCCGCGGCGACGACCTTCTCCATGACGGCGCGAGCCTGTGCCTTGTCGTCGCGCTTCGCCGAGGTGAGGAACGCCTTGAGCTCCTTGGCGACGACGGCGGCGACGATCCGGGTCGCCGCGGACGTGCCCAGGACCTCCTTGGTCTGGCCCTCGAACTGCGGCTCGGCGAGCCGGACGGTCACGACCGCGGTGAGACCCTCGGTGACGTCGTCCTTGGTGACGTCGTCCTCGGCGACCCGGAGCAGCTTGGCCGAGCGCAGTGCCTCGCCCACGGTCTTGGTGAGCGAGCGTTCGAAGCCGGCGACATGGGTGCCGCCCTTGGGGGTGGCGATGATGTTGACGAAGGAGCGCAGGGTCGTGTCGTAGCCGGTGCCCCAGCGCAGCGCGATGTCCACCCCCAGCTCGCGAGTGACCTCGGTGGGGGTCATGTGCCCGAGCTCGTCGAGAACCGGCACGGTCTCCTTGAAGGTGCCCGTACCGTTGAGGCGCACCGTGTCGCAGACGGCCTTGTCGGGAGCCAGGAAGTCGCAGAACTCGGCGATGCCGCCGTCGAAGCGGAAGGTCTGCTCGTCGACGGGGGCACCGTCGACGGCGCGCTCGTCGCGGACCACGATGGTCAGGCCGGGGACGAGGAAGGCGGTCTGGCGGGCGCGGGCGTGCAGGTTCTCCAGGGAGAGCCGGGCATCCTTGAGGAAGATCTGCCGGTCCGCCCAGTAGCGGACCCGCGTACCGGTACGGCCTCGCGGGGCCTTGCGGACCTTGGTGAGGCCGCCCTCGGAGCCGGCCGCAGGGGTGAAGGCGTCGTCGGGACCGTCGCCGCCGAAGCTGCCGGGGGCGCCGCGGCGGAAGCTGATCGCGTGGGTGTGGCCCACCCGGTCGACCTCGACGTCCAGGCGCGCGGAGAGCGCGTTGACGACGGAGGCGCCGACGCCGTGCAGGCCGCCGGAGGCCGCGTAGGAGCCGCCGCCGAACTTGCCGCCCGCGTGCAGCTTGGTCATCACCACCTCGACACCGGACAGTCCGGTCTTGGGCTCGACATCGACCGGGATACCCCGGCCGTTGTCCCTGACCTCGACCGAGTTGTCGGCGTGCAGCAGGACGTCGATGTGGTCGCAGTGGCCGCCGAGCGCCTCGTCCACGGAGTTGTCGATGATCTCCCAGAGGCAGTGCATCAGTCCGCGGCTGTCGGTGGAGCCGATGTACATGCCGGGCCGCTTGCGTACCGCCTCCAGACCCTCGAGGACGAGGAGGTGCCGCGCGGTGTAGTTGGAACCGTCGTGGCTGGAACCCCCGGCGCCCCGGAGGGCGGCGGTCTGCACGGTCGTTTCGGCGGTCACGCGCGTACTACTCCTCGTTCTCGGGTCCGGCTCGGACCCCGGCGGGGCCGGTTCGGCGCTACGCGGAGCGCGAACACGGGCTCTTTTCCTGGCTCCGGATCGGGCCACCAGTGCACCATGGCGTCAATGCTGCCGGGATGCAGGCTACCGGTGTCTGGGCTGGGGCTTCTGCTCCGACCTGACAGGCGCTTATGCTACGCGCACCTCGTACGGGCGTTCGATAGCCACGAACGGGTGAGGCACATGCCATAGTCGGCAGCAGGCATGAACCGTTGGGCCTTGGGGCACGTCCTCTCCAACAACAGAAAAACTCCCCCGCCCTCCGGACGGGGACCCCCTTCCCGGCTCAGCAGCCGGGCCGACCCGCACCCCCGAGCTTCACAAAAGAAAAGCCGCGAGCGGGAACGTTTTCGGCCTGGTTGGATGTTGACCCTGGTACGACAGCTCGTCGAGCTAGAGAAGAGGCGACGTGACTACAGTTCTGACCCCCGCGAGCCCGCTGACCGCAGCAGACCGCTGCGACCGGTGCGGCGCTCAGGCCTACCTGCGCGTTGTGCTGGCATCCGGCGGCGAGCTGCTCTTCTGCGCTCACCACGGCCGCAAGTTCGAGCCGGAGCTGAAGAAGATCGCAGCTGACATACAGGACGAGACCGGCCGGCTGACGGCCGTCCCCGCCTCCATGGGCGAAGAGGATCACTGAGGCGCTCAACCGGGCTGCGACGGAGGCAGCTCTGACGACGAGCTGAACAGCGGAATCAGCCCGGGCGGTGGCCGAGAGGCCACCGCCCGGGCTGATGTGTCGCATGTCACACTCTTTCAGTTCCGAACTCACACTGCGTCAGCTCACCTGGACGGTCGGCAACGAGCCCGTAGGTGAGGCGTCACAGTTGCCCGCGCACCGCGTCCGCGATGGCGGCCACTCGTGTGTACACCCCGGGGTGCCCCGGCTCCGCGCAGCCCGTTCCCCAGGAGACCAGGCCCGCGAGCCGACCTGCGACGACCAGCGGGCCGCCGCTGTCGCCCTGACACGCGTCCCGGCCGCCGACGTTCTGCTCCCCCGCGCAGACCATGGCGCTGGACTGGAAGGCTCCGTCCGGACCACCCGGGTAGTCCTGCGCGCAGGTCGTGTCCCGGATCACCGGCACCTGCACCGAGTGCAGGTTCGTCGGGTACTGCCCGTTTCCCTGGACGTCGCCCCAGCCGTAGACCGTGGCCGTGGTGCCCGGCTGGTACGGGCCCGTCTGCCCCTGTGCCACCAGGGGCAGCACCTCACGGTCCGGCTGGGGCACGGCGAGCGTCAGAACCGCGACGTCCCACATGTTGGTGTGCATGGAGTAGTCCGGGTCGATCCACACCTGCGACACCGGCACCTCCGCCCCGGCCGAGCTGGAGAGGTCGGTGCGTCCCACGAGCACCTTCAGGTCGGGGCGGTCGGCGGGGCGCATCGTCGCCTCGTCGTAGAGGCAGTGCGCCGCGGTGACCACCTTGGTCGGCGACACCAGCGTTCCACCGCAGAACTGGCCGGACCGGTAGTCCCCGTACACCGAGCGGCTGGCCAGAGCGACCATCCAGGGGTGCTGCTCCGTGGTCGCCGTGCCACCACCGACGATGCGCACTTCCCCGTACGCCGGCGCGGGGAGGGTCGCCACCGCGGCGGGAAGCGCGGCAAGCAGGACCAGCAGCGCTCTGCGTCCCCTCCCCCGCGACTCCCCGGTCGCCCCGGCCTCCTCCACCGCACGCTTCTTGACCGCCACCCGTCGCCTTTCGCCGCTGTCCAGCCCGCCGGACGCGGTGCGTGCGGCGCATGAGCGCCGCCCAGAGTATTGGCTTCATCACGCTCGGTGCCTGGTCGGCGCGCCGAAGCGGGGTCGAGCACATGCCTTCGAGGTGTGAGGCGACCCGTACACGGGAACGGGCGAGGCCCGGAGCTCGTCGCTCCGGGCCTCGGCCTCGTCCCGGTGGAGATCAGTACGGCCGGTGGGAATCACTCCAACCGGTCGGGATCAGTCCAGGTAGTCGCGCAGGACCTGCGAGCGCGAGGGGTGGCGCAGCTTGGACATGGTCTTGGACTCGATCTGGCGGATCCGCTCGCGGGTCACCCCGTAGACCTTGCCGATCTCGTCCAGGGTCTTCGGCTGACCGTCCGTCAGGCCGAAGCGCATCGAGACCACGCCCGCCTCGCGCTCGCTCAAGGTGTCGAGCACCGAGTGCAGCTGCTCCTGGAGCAGGGTGAAGCTGACCGCGTCGGCCGGCACGACGGCCTCGGAGTCCTCGATGAGGTCGCCGAACTCGCTGTCGCCGTCCTCGCCGAGGGGGGTGTGCAGCGAGATGGGCTCGCGGCCGTACTTCTGGACCTCGACGACCTTCTCCGGGGTCATGTCGAGTTCCTTGGCCAGCTCCTCCGGGGTGGGCTCGCGGCCCAGGTCCTGGAGCATCTGGCGCTGGACCCGGGCCAGCTTGTTGATGACCTCGACCATGTGCACCGGGATGCGGATGGTGCGGGCCTGGTCCGCCATGGCGCGGGTGATCGCCTGGCGGATCCACCAGGTGGCGTACGTGGAGAACTTGTAGCCCTTGGTGTAGTCGAACTTCTCGACCGCGCGGATCAGACCCAGGTTGCCCTCCTGGATCAGGTCCAGGAACAGCATGCCGCGGCCGGTGTAGCGCTTGGCCAGCGAGACCACCAGGCGGAGGTTGGCCTCCAGCAGGTGGTTCTTGGCGCGGCGGCCGTCCTCGGCGATGATCTCCAGCTCGCGCTTGAGCTTGGGGGCCAGCTTGTCGGCAGCGGCCAGCTTGTCCTCGGCGAAGAGACCGGCCTCGATCCGCTTGGCGAGCTCGACCTCCTGCTCTGCGTTGAGCAGCGGGACCTTGCCGATCTGCTTGAGGTAGTCCTTGACCGGGTCGGCGGTGGCACCGGCGACGGCGACCTGCTGCGCCGGGGCGTCATCCTCGTCGTCGTCGGAGAGGACGAAGCCCTTCGACTCCTCCTCGCCCTCGACCGCCTCACCGTCGGCCTTCTCGGGACCGGCCTCCTCGGCCGCCTCGTCCTCGCCGACCTCGTCGTCGGAGGCCTTGCCCGCCTTGCCGGCGGCGGTCTTCTTGGCGGCGGTCCTCTTCGCCGGGGCCGCCTTCTTGGCGACCGTCTTCTTCGCGACGGCCTTCTTGGCCGGCGCTGCCACCTCGTCGACGGTCAGCACCGCCTCGTCAAGGTCGTCTACCGTATTCGCCGAGCTCACCACGGCAGCCGCCTTGGTCGTCGTCGTCACGGCGGCGGCGCGGGGTGCCGCTGCCCGGGTCGTGATGGCCGCGGCGGCAGCGCGCGAGGGCACGGCCTTGGTCGCGGTCGCCTTGGTCGCGGTGCTCTTGGCCGCGACGCTCTTGCGGGGGCGCTTGGGGGCGGACGACTCCGCCGCGCTCACCATCAGCGTCACACCCTCCTCGTCGAGGACCTGGTTGAGGCTGCGCATGACGTTCTTCCACTTGGTGACCGGGATCTGGTCCACCTCGAAGGCGTGGCGCACGTCATCGCCGGCGATCTGCCCCTGTGCCTTGCCCCGCTCGATGAGTGCCATCAGCGCGGTGGACTCGGCGATTTCGGGGGGGAGCGAACGGGATGTGCTGGCCGACACGAACAACCTCTCGGACGTGAGTGGACAGAAACCGACCCGTCAGGGGCGGGTTCTGGAAACTGCGGGACTAGACATTCTGGCGCTTGGGACGAAGGAGCGACCGGCGACTGCTCATGACTTCCGGTGTGCCGCTACCTCCGTAGACATCGCTGCGCACGGAGAAGTGTTACGCCTTCCTTTCGTGGTGCAGGTCACAGTGGCCGCGACAGGCTTCCGGAAAGACGTCTACCCCGGAGAACGCCGAGAGATGAGCGGTCATTCCGGCAGTCGCCTGATCCAGTGACCCGGAGGGCCACCGGGCTGACCGTGCCGGCTGCCCGGCGCCACATGCCGGAGGCCGCCGTCCTTGTCGGGACGGCGGCCTCCTCGCATGGCCTGTGGCTGCGTCGCAGGTTCGGGCGGTGGCGATCCGGGGTGTGGCGCAGGGCCGGGCTGTGGCGCAGGGTCCGGACTTGGCGCAGGCTCCGGGCTGCTCAGTGCTCCCGCGGCGCGGGCACCACATGGTCGACCTCGGGGTGAACGGTGAGCAGCGCGCGCATCGCCGCCTCGGCAGCGGTGCCGTCGCCGGTCCCCAGCGCCTCCACCAGGCGCGCATGCAGACCGACCGAGGGCTCGGAGGGGCGTTCGCAGGCGGTCACCGGGCTGCCGGACACGGTGAGCGCGGAGCCGACGATGCCCGCGAGGTGCTCCAGCATGCGGTTCCCGGCGAGCTCCAGCAGCAGCGTGTGGAACTCGCTGTCGGCGCGGCTGAAGGTGACCTGGTCGGCCTGGCTGACCGCGTGCCCCATGATCTCGGTCATGTCGACCATGCGCTGGTGGATCTCGTCCCGGCCGTGCCCTGCGGCGAGCCGGGCGGCCAGCGGTTCAATGGCCCAGCGCAGCTCGAACAGCTCGCGGCGCTGGTCGTCCCGCTGGGGACCGTAGGCGCGCCACTCGATGATGTCGGGGTCGAGCAGGTTCCAGTCGGCGACCGGGCGCACCCGGGTGCCGACGTTGGGCCGGGCGCTGACCAAGCCCTTGGCCTCGAGCACGCGCAGCGACTCGCGGACGACGGTGCGGGACACCTCGAAACGCTGGCCGATCTCCTCGGGCACCAGCGGGCGGTCGGCGCCCAGGTCACCGGAAACGATCATCTGGCCGAGCTGCTGGACGAGTTGGCCGTGCAGCCCCCGGCCACGGCTGCCGGCAGCCCGGCGGCCGGCCCGGCTGAGTTCGGGTTCGGCACTGTCCCAGTGGAGCGAGGGGCCGGGTGCGCCGCGCTCGGGGAAGACCCGCTCGGCGGTGCGTTCGCCGACGGGGAAGCGGTCCAGTTCGCCGGCGCCTGGGCGGGCCGTCTCGGACAGGCGGGCGGTGGTCATCGGGGGATGCGCAACGGTACTCACCTCTCCTTTGTCGGCGATGGCGGCCCGCGCCTTGAGGACTTTCGTGAAAAGCACACGAAAGGGTGATCGCCCGTCACCGTACAATTGACGTCATATCGGTGTATATCGCACCAAAATGGCAACCAGAAGGGGCGTCCCGACCGCTGACGGTCACTCAGCGTCAGCTGCGACCTGCCCGGAACTCAGACTTCGGGGCTCAAACAGTGGGGGCATTCAGACGTGAGGGCTCTGACGTGAGGGCTCAGACCTCGCGCCGTCGGGGCAGCGACAGGAGGTAGCAGGCGAGCAGCAGGACCACAGGTCCGGCCACCAGGGCGAGCAAGCCGCGCGGTGGCAGCGCAGCTGTGCTGTGGAGCCCGCTCAGCGGCCCGTAGAGCCACGCATGGCCGGTGTCCACGGGGAACAGCGCGTGCCACCTCGACACCCCCGGCAGGCCTCCGCTGAGCTGCCGGCTGCGCAGCAGGCTCACCACGGGCTCGACCATGACCGGGATCGTCAGCAGGAGCAGCATTCCGGCTGCGGCACTGCGCAGCAGCCCGGCGGCGAGGAGACCGATCCATCCTCCGGTCACCACGAGCGCGACGAATCCGCCGAGAGCGGGGACGATCGGCGGCGTCCGGTGCAGCACGGCCGCGTAGACGACACCGTCCAGCGCCAGGGTCGCGGCGGCGAGCAGCGCGGAGAAGGCACCGATCACGATCAGCTTGGCGACCAGCAGGCCCACCCGGCGTCGGACGGAGAGCAGCAGCGGCCGCAGCACCGGGTAGCGGACCTCCTGCCCGTACGAGAACGCACCGACGACACCCGCGCCGAGCGCGGCCACCGGCAGGGGCAGCAACGGGACTCCCGCGGTCAGCACCCGGACGGGGACCGCGAGCGCGGGCTGGCGAACCGTCAGAACGGCGACGGCGCTGTCGATCGCCAGCACCGCGAGGAGGACCAGCCAGGTGGACCGGACGCCGGTGAGCCTGCGCCGCTCATAGGTCAGTGCGTGCACGGGATCACTCGATTCGATCGTCGGGCGGGGCGGGCTCGTCCCGGTAGAGCGGTCCACTCACCGAGGCGAAGCCCGCCGGGAGGCGGTTTCGGACCGAGGTGGTCGCGGGGCCCGCCACCGACGCGGAAACGGCTGTCCCCGGAGTGAGGACGACGACGGTCTCGCCCGAGTCGCTGCGCACCCGTGCGCCTGCATCCGCCTCCGGGGCCGGTTTCGGAGCCGGTTTCGGGGCCGCAACATGGGGCGTCACTCTGCCAGCAGCCTGCGGGACCGGAGCCGCCGCGTGCGCGACCCTCTGCTGCGGGGGCGCCTCGACGACGTGGTCGGCGAGCTCGTGCAGCAGGATGCCGTGCCGGAAGGCGAGTTCGCCGATCTCGGTGCGCGTCGCACCGGACACCGAGATCCTGGCGCCACCCTCTCGGCGAACCAGCGCCCCGGATTCGGCGAGTAGGTCCGCGAGGCGGCCCACCTGGGGGCCGCACACGGAGACCTCGGCGCGCAGCCTGGTCCGGAGGAACTCGGCGATCGGCTGGTCAGCGAGGAGTCTCCCGCCATCGAGGGTGACCACCCGATCGGCCAGTGCCGCGGCCTCCTGCGGGCTGCGTACGGTGACCAGGACCGATCCGCCGCCTGCGGCGAAGGCCCGCAGGAAGGCGTGGAACCACTCGGTGTTCTTCGGGGAGAGGCCGTGGGTGGGCTCGTCCAGGAGCAGGGTTCCGGGGTCGCCGAGGAGTGCCTCGGCCAGTGCGAGCCGTCTGGTCATTCCGGGCGAGAAGGTGCGCAGCCGGTGCCCGGCGGCGGGAGCCAGCCTGGTCTGCTCCAGCAACTGGTCGGCGCGCCGCGCGGGGACGCCTGCCGCAGCGGCCATCATCCGCAGATGCGCGCGGGCCCGTCGCCCGGGATGCCCGGCCGGACGGCCCGGTGCGCCGAGAACGGTGCCGACTTCACGCTCGGGTCGGCGGATCCGGCGGTAGGTCCGTCCGTCGAAGAGCGCGACGCCCTGACCGCTCTCGAGGCCGAGGGCGAGCCTCAGCGTGGTCGAGCGCCCGGAGTCCTCAGGGCCCAGCAGTGCGGTGACCTGCCCTTCGCGCGCGTCGAAGGACACGTCGAACAGCGCGGGGGGACGCCCCCGGCGATAGCTCTTGGTCAGTCCGATCGCCTGGAACATTGCGCTTCACCTCGCGATGCCGGTGCGCAGCCTTCCTCCGCCCGTTGCCAGCACGATAGACCGACATAGTTACTTTGCGTGGCATTGGCGATACGGCGTGTGCGCGCGTCAGGCGTCGGCCTTCAGGCTTCAGGCTTCAGGCTTCAGGCTTCAGGCTTCAGGGCGGAGCATGGGCGGGTTGAGGACGGTCGCGTCGCCCGCCCGGAACAGCTGGGCGGGACGACCGCCCTGCCTGGTCGTCGTCCCTCCGGCCGGCACCAGGAACCCGGGGGTTCCGGTGACCTTGCGGTGGAAGTTGCGGGGGTCGAGCGCCACGCCCCAGACGGACTCGTAGACCTGGCGGAGCTCCCCGACGGTGAACTCCGCCGGGCAGAACGCGGTGGCGAGCGAGGAGTACTCGATCTTCGAACGGGCCCGCTCCACGCCGTCGGCGAGGATGCGGGTGTGGTCGAAGGCCAGCAGCAAGCCGTCGTCCTTGCCGCGGCCGAGCAGCTCCTCGACGGGGGCCCAGCGGGCGCTGCGGACGTCCCCGCCAGGGCGAGGGGTGGGCAGGTCGGGGGCGAGCGCCAGATGGGCGACGCTCACCACCCGCATCCGCGGGTCCCGCTGGGGGTCGCCATAGGTGGCCAGTTGTTCCAGGTGCGCACCGACTCCCGGCCCCTGGCCGGCCGCGCCGTGGGTGCGGAGTCCGGTCTCCTCGGCCAGCTCTCGGGCCGCCGCCTCGATAAGCCCCTCGTCAGGGCGCACAAACCCGCCGGGGAGCGCCCAGAACCCCTGGAAGGGCGGTTCCCCGCGTCGGACCATCAGCGCACACAGGGCGTGATCGCGCACAGTCAACACCACCAGGTCGACGGTGACCGCGAACGGAGGGAAGGCCGACGGATCGTAGCGCGACATGCCCGTGATCATAGTCGTCTCACTGACGATAAACACCCCCACCACTGCAGTAGCGCCTGCGGCGTAGCGTGCGTCTGCGCGCGCCCGGTCGGCGACCGGACCGCTGCCGCTCCCGGGAGCGGCGCTCCGCGCGAAGCGTGGCACAGAGAGAGCCGGGCTCAGCACCAGTGTTGACGGCCTCGTAGAGCAGCTGGGCGAAGGTGTAGTCCGGGTCGGACAACAGCGCCCGACCCAGGGCGATCCGCGCGGTCACGTGGTCGCCGGTCACCCACGCGGTCCAGCCGAGCAGGGAGAGCGGGGCCGCGGCCTGGTTGTCGAAGGGGACGGCACAGCGTCGGGCCAGGAAGCGCCACAGCCGCTGAGCGTGCTCCACATCGGGTGGATCGAGCCACTCGGCCGCCCGGTCACGGGCCAACCGGTCCTGGAGACCGAGGACCAACCGAGCCGCCTCGTCGGCCGGAATCTCCTGTGCCCCGGCCCGGAACCGGGCCACTGCGGAATCCACCAGTTCGGCCGTGCGCTCTCTGACCGCCTCGCGGCCTCCGCAGCGCAGGAGCTCCTCGACCAGCGCAGGCACGGCCTCCTCGAAAGCTCGGAGCTGGGCCTCGGCGGTCGGTGCGCCCACCGGATCGAGCTCCTGCTGCAGCTCCTTGAGGCTGCCGCGTACCTGGATGCCCGCGTAGGCGGCTGCGGCGGCCACCGGCGAGGTGGTGCCGGGCCGGTCGACCGGCGTGCCGTCCGCCGAGCAGCATTCGGCGTCCCCGCAGGCGTACGACCACCACCGGCCGTCGGAGACGCAGAGCGACTCGTGCACGGGGATGCCCACGGCCTGGAAGGCGACGGCCAGGGCGGTGGCGAGCGGCCTGAGCAGGTCGCTGACCGCGCGTCCGTCCTCGCCGGGGGCCGGATCGCGGCAGAGGTAGAGGATCACGGCGTCGGGGCGGCGGTCGCGGTGCTCGGAGAGCGCCACCAGGAAGCGGGCGACCTCCTCGGCTGCCTCCGGCCAGGCGGCGGGATCGGGGATGTCGATCCGGACCGTACCGCCCTGGCGGCGGCGCGGCCCCTGCAGCCCCAGCGCCACGATGCTGTCGCTGGGGAAGAAGCCGAGAAGGTAGGGAAGGGCGTCCGCCACGTCGGCCGGGGTGCGCATCTTCACCACGGGGTGCTCGAAGGGGGTCGTCGACGGAAGTGCGTGTTCGTTCATGACTCGAGAATGGCCGCCGCCGCGAGCGCGGAGAATGCTCTGACCAGGGGCTGTGGACAGATCGGGGGGTGTGGAAAACTCCGCCACCCGTGCGGGTGAAGCGGAATCGTCCCTGCGCCGGAGGGACGCCGACCGGCCCCCGGCGAGCCCCGCCCTGCACCCTTGCCGTTCGCTGTTTGTCGGACCCACCGGCTATCAATGAACCATGGACAAAACCCCCAGTGCTCAGGCCACCGGCCCGCACGCCCCCGACGCCGCGGACCTCAGCGACCGCGCGCTGGTGCGGAAGCGTGCCGACGCCGTGCTCCGCGAGCTGGCCGGCGGCGACGCGCGGCTGCGCGAGGACCAGTGGCGTGCCATCGAGGCCCTGGTGGTCGACCATCGGCGCGCCCTGGTGGTGCAACGCACCGGCTGGGGCAAGTCCGCGGTGTACTTCGTGGCCACGGCCCTGCTCCGGGCCGCCGGGGCGGGACCCACGGTCATCGTCTCCCCGCTGCTCGCCCTGATGCGCAACCAGATCGACTCCGCCGCCCGGGCCGGGATCACCGCACGCACCATCAACTCCGCCAACGCCGACGAGTGGGAGTCCGTCCAGGCCGAGGTGACAGCCGGATCCGTGGACGTGCTGCTGGTCAGCCCCGAGCGCCTCAACAATCCCGACTTCCGCGACCAGGTGCTGCCCCGGCTCGCGGCGTCGACCGGACTCCTGGTCGTCGACGAGGCCCACTGCATCTCCGACTGGGGCCACGACTTCCGTCCGGACTACCGCAGGCTCCGCACCATGCTCGCGGAACTGCCCGCCGGGGTCCCGGTCCTGGCGACCACCGCCACCGCGAACGCCCGGGTCACCGCGGACGTCGCCGAGCAGCTCGGCACCGGGGGCGGCGAGGCGCTGGTTCTGCGCGGACCGCTGGACCGGGAGAGCCTGACCCTCTGCGTGCTGCCCCTGAGCGACCCGGCGCACCGGCTGGCCTGGCTCGCCGACCATCTGCAGGAGCTGCCGGGTTCCGGCATCATCTACACGCTGACCGTCGCCGCAGCCGAAGAGGTCACCGCGTTCCTGCGGCAGCGCGGCTTCCCGGTCGCCTCCTACTCCGGCCGCACCGAGGACGTCGACCGGCGCAGCGCCGAGGCCGACCTGCTGGCCAACCGGGTGAAGGCCCTGGTCGCCACGTCGGCCCTGGGCATGGGCTTCGACAAGCCGGACCTGGGGTTCGTGGTGCATCTCGGCTCCCCGCAGTCGCCGATCGCGTACTACCAGCAGGTCGGCCGCGCGGGGCGCGGGATCGAGCGGGCGGAGGCACTGTTGCTGCCCGGCCCGGAGGACCAGGCCATCTGGCGCTACTTCGCCAGCCTCGCCTTCCCGCCCGAGGAGCAGGTCAGGAGCACCCTCGCAGCGCTGGCCGGACACACCGACGCCGACGGCGTCCCGCTCCCGCTGTCCACTCCGGCGCTGGAGGCGCGGGTCGACCTCCGGCGCACCCGACTGGAGACCATGCTCAAGGTCCTCGACGTCGACGGCGCGGTCAGGCGCGTCCGCGGCGGCTGGACGTCCACCGGTCGCCCCTGGTCCTACGACAGCGAGCGGTACGCGCGGGTCGCCGAGACCCGTCAGTTCGAGCAGCAGTCGATGCTCGACTACGCCGCCACCGAGGGCTGCCGGATGGACTTCCTCCGTCGCCAGCTCGACGACGAGCAGGCCGCGCCCTGCGGTCGTTGCGACAACTGCGCCGGGGCCAGGCACTCGGCGGAGGTCTCGGCCGAAGCCCTCGCGGCGGCGCGGGCCGCGCTGGGCCGGCCCGGGATCGAGCTGGAGCCCCGACGGCAGTGGCCCACCGGCCTGGCCGCAGCCGGGATCGACCTCAAGGGCCGGATCGCCCCGGGCGAGCAGTCCGCGGCGGGGCGCGCCCTCGGCCGGCTCTCCGACATCGGCTGGGGCACCCGGCTGCGCACCCTGCTCGCCCCGGGAGCGCCCGATGTTCCCGTCCCGCCGGAGGTGCTGGATGCGGTGGTCACGGTTCTCGCCGACTGGGCTCGCGGTCCCGGCGGCTGGGCCGGCCCCGACAACGCGCAGGGACGTCCCGCCGGAGTGGTCACCCTGGCATCCCGAACCCGCCCGCTGCTGGTCGAGAGCCTGGGTGCGGGGATCGCACGGGTGGGTCGGCTCCCGCTGCTCGGGCGGATCGAGTACGCCCCCGGGGATCTCCCGCGCGGCTCCCGCAGCAACAGCGCGCAACGGCTGCGGACGCTGCACGGCTCCTTCCGGCTCCCCGACGCGCTCGCCGAGGTACTCCCCTCCCTCGACGGCCCGGTGCTCCTCGTCGACGACTTCACCGACAGCGGCTGGACGATCGCGGTCGCGGCCAGGCTCCTGCGCCGCGCCGGGGCGTCGGGCGTGCTGCCCCTCGTGCTGGCCCAGCAGAGCTGAGGGGAGCAGCCGAACTTTCGTCCGCGCGCGCTGTCGCGCCTTCCGACGCATCATCGAGGTCAGTGCTGGAATGCACGATGTTGGTTTGCGGCAATGCGCGGGAAGACAGGCTACGGATTGGCTGATCTCGGACACTTCCGAAAGGAAGACCGTTGCCGCATCCGGCCCCGGGACGTGAGAATTGGCGCGTGCCCCGGCCTGGCGAAAGCCTCGCCACCACACGCGGAGGTGCCCGCGCGGGCACGGGGAAGGAGGGCCTTGAGTATCGACTCCGCCGGCCGCAGGCCCCCCGGAACGGCACGTCCGCGAACTACGCCCAACGCCCCCGTACTGCTGCGCGCGGCAGTGCCGCGCACGGCGGGGCAGCGCTCCATCGACCAGGCGACCTGGGCGCAGTCCGGGCTTCCCCTGCTCCGCGCTCCTCGCGAACTGGTCACCGACCTGCACCGGGTGCACCGTCCGCAGCCGGGCACCGCCGTTGTGGGCGTGCTGGAACAGGAGGGCCGGGTGGTGGCAGGGGCGTCGTTCCCCGCTCGCCTGGGCCAGGGCGACGGCTGGCAGTACCGCAACGCGATCCTCACCCATCTGCGCCGGATCGTCCCGCACGACCTGCGGCGGGCCCGCCCGGTCCGTACCGCCGTGCTGATGCTCTGCCGTCGGGGCACTGCCGAATGGACCGAGGACGACGGAGCCTGGATGTGGGGTCTCCGGGACGCCTGCGCGCTGCACGGGCTTCGCTGCGGCGCCTATGTCACGCTCGCGGACACAGGCTGGCAGGTCATCGGCGATCGCCGGGGCGGCCGTCACCCCCACTCCGGCTCCTGGGCCGAGGAGACCTTGCGGACCGTCAGCTCCCTGCCCGCTCGTGACCGGACGACACCGCTGCGAGGCCTGGAACCGGCTCTGGAACGGGTTTTGGAACCGGCGGGCATGGAGACCGCCTCGGAGCGGGCCCGGGCAGCCGTCCGCTGACCGCCGGACAGCGCTCGGGGCTCAGCCGTCCTGGGCGGGAAGGCTCCCTGCCTCGCCGCAGACCACGACCAGGCGGGTGGCCCGGTCGACTGCGGCGCTGAACGCGCTGCGCAGATCCGCCGGGTCGCCGCCGTTCACCGCCAGTACCACGACCTCGCGCCGGGCCGGGCGGCACTGGAGCGCGTCCGCATAGAAGACGTCAGCGCCTTCGCTCAGCTGCGCCCAGTAGTGGTTGGCACCGAACGACTCCTCGTGCAACTGCCAGGGGTGGTGTTCACCGGTCGTCAGCACCAGGACCTGGCCGGGGAGTCGACCCGAGTCCAGCAGCAGGTCGACGGAGTCGTCCGCCCGGTCCAGCGCGTGCTCCGGGGCGACGGGGATGGACTGGATGGCCACGGCCGGAACCTCGGCGGCCGGCGGCGCAGCCTGAGGCGCAGGCGCAGGCGCAGGCGCAGACGCGGGCGGGTGCAGGGGGGCAGCCGGGCGGCGCGGTGCCGGGCCCGGCTTGGGGATGCGCGGCGGCCCGGGACGCGGAATCGGGCGCGACGCGGCGGACGGACTGTGTGCGGCGGTGGTCCCAGCGGACGGTGTCACAGAAGGCATGATGCGGGTTGTCGCGTCCGTCTCGTCGTTGGATGGAACACGAGGGCCCGGGGCGGTCTTGTGGATCTCCAGCTCCTCGGCAGAATCTGGCGGCACACCGGATGGCGTCGCACAGCGCCCCAGAGCTTACTCGGTGCGGTCGAACAGCCGGTAGGGGGACCGGCCCTCCCTTTGAATCCGCCTGCTCCGGCGTCTGCGGCCACCCTTCCTGCGCCCCGACGCGGCGTCAGAAACCTAGCGACAACTGCTCCGAGCCGTCGCGCTGCCGTGAGGTGCGCAGATGGCTCCAGGCGGGCAGATCGTCCAGGTAGGCCCAGGAGAGCCGGTGATGCGCGGTCGGCCCATGCTCGGTGAGTGCCGCGCGGTGCACCGGGGACGGGTATCCGGCGTTGTCCGCGAACGCGTAGTCAGGGCAGTCCGACCCCAGCTCGGCCATATAGCCGTCCCGCTGCACCTTGGCGATGACGGACGCGGCGGCGACCGAGACGCACGACTGGTCGCCCTTGATCACCGTCCGGACCCACCAGGGACCGCCCAGGTAGTCATGCTTCCCGTCAAGGATGACCGCGTCGGGCCGGACCGGCAGCGCCTCCAGGGCCCGTACGGCGGCGAGCCGCAGCGCGGCGGTCATGCCCAGCTCGTCGCACTCCAGTGGCGAGGCGTGGCCGAGCGCGTAGGCGGTGACCCAGTCGGCGAGCAGCGGCGCGAGCTCGGTTCGCCGACGCGGCGACAGCAGCTTGGAATCGGTCAGCCCCAGCGGAGGGCGGCGCAGGCCGGTGACCGCGGCGCAGACCGTCACCGGACCGGCCCAGGCCCCTCGTCCCACCTCGTCGACGCCCGCGACCACGTCGGCGCCCGCCCTGCGGAGCGCGCGCTCGACACCGTGGGTCGGGGGTTCGACCGGCATGTCTGCTGCCCTCCGTGGCTCGGGGTGCGCGGTGGTTCGGCACCGGACGTGTCAGTGGTCGGGTGCACAGTAGAAGGTGCACCGCTCCAGTGTCCCAGGAATTCGGGGCCTCCCTGCCCAGCAGAAGGGAGCAGCGGACGATGAGACGGACGGCCTGCCCGTCACGCGCGGACCGCGGGCAGCAGCACCTGGTCGACGACCGCGACGGCGTCCTGCTCCGTCGGCGGTCCCAGCATCTTGGACCGGTACATCATCAGGGCCGGAGCGATGTCGGCGATGAGCGGGGTGGCCGCCCCCGGACGCACCTCGCCGCGCTCCACGCCCCGCCGCAGCACTTCGGTCATCAGTGCCTTACTCGGCTCGATCAAGCGCTGGTGCATCAGTCCGACGAAGGGGCGGGCCCGCTCGTGGTCCAGCTCGCTCATGATCGCGCGCCCGGCGCAGCCGGGGACCGAGACCATCGCCGCCCGCATCCGCAGGACCAGTTCCAGCAGATCGTCACGCAGACTGCCGAGGTCAGGTGCGGGACCGGGTTGGGGCAGAGTCGCCCGCAACGTGTCCAGGACCAGTTCCTCCTTGGACGCCCAGCGGCGGTAGATCGCGGCCTTGCCGGTACGCGCGCCAACGGCGACCGCCTCCATGCTCAACCTCGCGTAGCCGGTGTTGACCAACTGGTCCAGCGTCGCCTCAAAGATCGCCTGTTCGAGCACTCGGCCACGTCGACGCAGCGGTAGTGGATCGTTCCTCGCGCCGTCACCGCTGGTCGTGGCCGTCAACGGAATCCGCCTCCAGAAATCTTTAGTGAACGATTGCGTTCACAATGCCAGCGGCACTACCGTCAAACTCTAGTGAACGCGACCGTTCACTCATAGTCCACAGGGGGATTGTCGTGGCTATACCAAGCATCCTGAGCAGACCCGCCCCACCCCAGGCGCGCCGAGGTCAGCACCCTGGCGTCGCCCTCACCGTCATCGCCGCCACCCAGCTGATGGTGGTCCTCGACGTGACGATCGTGAACATCGCACTGCCTCACATCCAGACGGCACTGAAGCTCTCCACCACAAACCTTTCGTGGGTCATCAACGCCTACGCCCTCACTTTCGGTGGCCTACTGCTACTCGGCGGACGCATCGGCGACGTGCTCGGCCGCCGTCGGACGCTGATCACCGGCGTCCTGCTGTTCAGTCTCGCCTCCCTGCTCGGCGGCCTGGCCACCGCATCGTGGATGCTGCTGGCCGCCCGGGCGCTCCAAGGCGTGGGCGCGGCCATCGCCTCACCCACCGCGCTCGCCCTGATCACCACCAACTTCGCCGAAGGCCCGCCCCGCAACCGCGCCTTCGGCGTGTTCTCCGCCGTCGCCGGAGCCGGCGGGGCCATCGGCCTGCTCGCAGGCGGCATGCTCACGTCCTGGCTGTCCTGGCGCTGGGTCCTCTTCGTGAACGTCCCGATCGGCATCGCCATCGCCCTGCTCGCACCGCTGTACATCAACGGCTCCGAGCGCCGCCCCGGCCGCTTCGACCTCCCCGGCGCGCTGACCTCGACCCTGGGCATGGTCTCCCTGGTGTACGGATTCATCCGGGCCGCCCAGTACAGCTGGACCGACCGCCTGACGCTCGGGGCCTTCGCGCTGGCCGTCCTCCTGCTCACGTCCTTCCTGCTGATCGAGTCGCGGACAGCAGAGCCGATCACCCCGTTGAAGCTGTTCCGCAACCGGAACCGCTCCGGCAGTTACGGAATCATGCTCTGCCTGGCCGCGGCGATGTTCAGCGTCTTCTTCTTCGTCACCCTGTTCGTCCAGGACGTCCTCGGATACAGCCCGCTCCGCGCGGGGGTGGCATTCCTGCCGATCAGCGCCGCGATCATCACGGCTGCGCAGATCTCCGCCAGGCTCCAGGTCAAACTGGGTCCCAGGCCGTTCATGATCACTGGACCGCTGCTGGTCAGCGGTGGTATCGCCTGGTTGACCACGATCAGCGTGAACAGCAACTATGCGGAGGGGGTGCTCGGGCCCACGCTGATGGTCGGTTTCGGTATGGGCTGCGTCTTCGTCCCGATCATGCTGACCGCCGTGGCCGGGGTCGCGCCGCAGGAGACCGGGTCCGCGGCCGGACTCCTCAACACCACCCAGCAGGTCGGCGGCTCGCTCGGTCTGTCCATCCTGGTCACGGTGTTCGGCACGTCGAGCCGTCACGAGGGCAAGCAGCAGGTCGCGCAGTTCCTGGCCCACGCGACGCCGCAGCAGATCGCCGCCTTCCGGCACAGCGGCCAACTGCCCAAGCCGTACGCGAACCAGGTACTCGCCCAGGGAATCTCCAGCGCGTTCGAGATGGGACTGGTCTTCGCCCTCATGGCCGCAGTCATCGCCGTTTTCGTGATCAAGACAAAGCGGGCGGCGGCGACACCGGGCGGTTCCGGCATCCAGGACGCCCCGGCGATCGCCGCCTGACGGCGGCGAGCCGGGTCGCCGACCCGGCTGCCGGCCTCCGGCTGTCAGCTTCGCTCGAGCAGCCGGACGTCGCCACCCTCGCTCCATGCGTGGATGTCCAGGTGGTCACCGGCCGGTCGGACGAACGACAGTCCGGTGACCTCCACCCGGAACACGTCACACCCCTCCGGCTCGAACCCGGTGGCCGCGCTCAGCGCCTCCAGGTACTCCTGCCGGATTCCCTCCTCGGTGATCTCCACCGCCCGGCCGGCGATCTTGGCGTCGCCCTCCTTCACGTCCTTGTCCTCCGTGGCACTGTGCAGCGCCAGCCGGGGATCACGCCGCAGATCCGCCCCCTTGAGCGAGTCGGGCATCATGCCCAACCACAACTCGCCCAGGGCGAACAGCGGCTCGATCCCGCTGATCCGCGGCGAACCGTCCCGCCGCAGCGTGGCCATCAGGCCCATCCCGTGCGCCTCGAACCGCCCCCGCACAGCGGCGGCGAGCTCAGGCGCGACAACCTCGGTCTCGCTCCAGGTACTCATGCGCCCATCGTCCCGCCGGGGTCTGACAATCGGCGACCGAGCCGGTCGTTGACGTTTACTGAACGGTTTCCCTTAGAAGGGATCGCTGGTGCTTCATCGATGAGCCACGGCATGCTGATCGGGACCCGACGCACAACGGGCACAGACCCCCACAGCTCCGACCACCCAAGCTCCGACTACCAAAGAAGAGGTGGCCCAGCATGAATCCCGTCTTCGGGCGCGTCGTCCCGGCCATGGTCACGCCCTTCCACGCCGACGGAAGCCTCGACACCGAGGGCGCCCAGGCGCTCGCCTGCCACCTCGTCGAGCAGGGATGCGACGGGCTCGTCCTGAGCGGCACCACCGGCGAGTCCCCCACCACGACCGACGCGGAGAAGGACGCCCTGCTGCGCGCCGTCCTGGAGGCTGTCGGCGACCGGGCCATCGTGACCGCCGGAGTCGGCAGCAGTGACACCCGGCACACCCAGGAGCTGGCCCGCGCCGCGGAACGGGCGGGCGCGCACGGCCTGCTGATCGTCACTCCGTACTACAGCAAGCCGTCCCAGGAAGGCATCCGGCAGCACTTCACCGCAGTGGCCGACAGCGCCTCGCTGCCGGTGATGATCTACGACATCCCCGGCCGGACCGGAACCCGCCTCGAACGCGAGACCCTGCTCCGCCTCGCCGAACACCCGCGCATCGCCGCCGTGAAGGACGCCAGCTACGACCTGGCCGGCAGCGCGCAGGTCATCGCCCGCACCGAGCTCGACTACTACTCAGGCGCCGACGAGCTCAACCTTCCGCTCTACGCCCTCGGCGCGGTCGGTGCGGTCAGCACAGTCGCCAACGTCGCCCCCCACGCCACCCGCGCGATCCTCGACGCCCACACCAGCGGCGCGGCCAGCGCCGCCACCCGCCTCAACCAGCAACTCCTGCCGCTGGTCGAGGCCATGATGTCGCTCGCCCCCGGCGCGGTGACCGCGAAGGCACTCCTCCGCCACGAGGGCCTTCCCGCGGGTCCGGTCCGGCTGCCGCTGCTCGACGCGGACGCGGGGCTGACGGCGACCCTGAGCGTCGCTCTCAAAGAGGCCCTCGCACCCGCCCTGCGAGCGGACCGGCGAGCCGTGAGGTACGCGGCTACTCCTTGAGGAAGGCCAGCTCAGGCGCCGTCTTGGTGGCGGTGAACTCCACTACCTGGTAGGTCGCCACGCCGCCCACCCGGAACGGGTCCCCGGCCAGCACCGCGTCCAGCGCGGCGCGGCTCTCGGCACGCGCCAGCACCACACCGCCGACCCGGGGAATCTGCGCCCCGGAGGCGAGGAACGCTCCGTCCGCGTAGTTCCGGTCCAGCCACTCGCGGTGCGCCGGCACCAGCGCGTCGATCTGCTCCAGCGGAGCGGTGTAGGTGAGGGTGACGACGTACATCAGCGACTCCCGTGACTCGGTCAGACCCAGCGATCGAACGGTCGATCGAGGGTGTAGCGATCATCGGAACCCAGCAGCAGCGTCCGGAATTCCCCGTTCCCCGGATTGGACAGCGCCTCGAACTCCTCCACCGTCCAGTGGAACCAGCGCATGCAGAAGAGACGCATCATCAGCCCGTGCGTGACCAGCAGCACATTGGGCGGGTAGTCCGCGCGCTCGAAGTTCCGGTGCAGCGTTTCGAAGAAGGCGCCCACCCGGTCGTAGACGTCCGCTCCCGACTCTCCCTGCGTGAAACGGTAGAAGAAGTGGCCGTAGGCATCCCGGGTCTTCCGCTGCCGACGAATATCCTCCACGTCCTGGAGATTGCCCCAGTCCTGCTCCCGCAGACGGGGCTCCTCCATCGCCCGCAGACGCGCGGGATCGAGTCCGAGCAGCCCGAAGGTCTGCCGGGTCCGCAGGTACGGCGACACGTAGGCCTGCACGGGCTCCTCGCCGAAGAGGACCCGCAACTCCCGCCCGTTGGCCCTGGCCTGCTCCCGCCCCCGCGCCGTGAGTTGCAACGCATGGTCGGGTACCCGCTCGTAGATCGACTCGTCGATGTTGCCCTGGGACTCCCCATGCCTGAGCAGCACAATGCGCCGTGGACGTGCCATGTCCGCCACCCTAGCCCGACTCGAGGACGATCAACGCGAGGAGGGTGCCGACCGCGGTCGCGGTCGGCACCCCCTACTGCTGGGCTACTGATCCGGGCGGATCAGCTGCAGCCGCTGGTGGAGCCGCAGCCCTCGCAGAGGTAGCAGCTGCCCGCGCGGCGCATCTTGGTGCCGCAGGAGAAACAGAGCGGGGCGTCGGAGTTGATGCCCTGCTGGAGCTCGAGCAGCTCGGTGGAGTTGTGGACCACCGGGGTGGGCAGCGGCTGGACCGCGGTCGGGGCCGGGGCGGGGGCCGCCTTCGGCGCGACGTGGGGCTTGGCGACCGCACGGGGGGCGGACTGGGCCAGGCCCTCGACGTCCAGGTCCTCGTCGGTCGGCTCGTAGGAGCCGGTCTCCAGGTGACGCTGGCGCTCCTCGACCGAGTGGATGCCCAACGCCGAGCGAGTCTCGAACGGAAGGAAGTCCAGCGCCAGCCGGCGGAAGATGTAGTCCACGATCGACTGCGCCATCCGCACGTCCGGGTCGTCCGTCAGACCGGCCGGCTCGAAGCGCATGTTGGTGAACTTCGAGACGTAGGTCTCCAGCGGGACGCCGTACTGCATGCCGACCGAGACCGCGATGGAGAAGGCGTCCATCATGCCTGCGAGGGTCGAACCCTGCTTGGACATCTTCAGGAAGACCTCGCCGAGGCCGTCGTCCGGGTAGGAGTTGGCCGTCATGTAGCCCTCGGCGCCACCCACCGTGAAGGAGGTGGTGATGCCCGGGCGACCCTTGGGGAGGCGCTTGCGGACCGGGCGGTACTCGACGACCTTCTCGACCGCGGCAGGGACGGTGGCCACGACCGCCGGGGTTCCCTCGGCCTTGCCGTCGTTCTTGGTCTTCGCCGAGAGCGGCTGGCCGACCTTGCAGTTGTCGCGGTAGATGGCGAGGGCCTTCACGCCCAGCTTCCACGCCTCGAAGTAGATCTCCTCGATCTCCTCGACGGTGGCGACCTCGGGCATGTTCACGGTCTTCGAGATCGCGCCGGAGATCCAGGGCTGGATCGCGGCCATCATCCGGACATGGCCCATGGCGGAGATGACCCGCTCGCCCATGGCGCAGTCGAAGATCGAGTAGTGCTCCGGCTTGAGTCCGGGGGCGTCCACGACGATGCCGTGGTCGGCGATGTGCGCGACGACCGCCTCGACCTGCTCGGGCTGGTAGCCGAGACGGCGCAGCGCGCGCGGCACCGTGCCGTTGACGATCTGCATGGAGCCGCCGCCGACGAGCTTCTTGAACTTGACCAGGGCCAGGTCCGGCTCGACCCCGGTGGTGTCGCAGTCCATCATCAGGCCGATGGTGCCGGTGGGTGCGAGCACGCTGGCCTGGGCGTTGCGGAAACCGTTCTTCGCGCCAAGCCGGAGGACGTCCTGCCAGGTCTCGGTGGCAGCGGCCCAGATCGGGCTGTCCAGGTCGTCGGCGTGCTTGGCGGCGGTGTTGGCGTCGGCGTGCTGGCGCATGACCCGCTGGTGGGGCTCGGCGTTGCGGGCGTAGCCGTCGTACGGGCCGACGATGCCGGCCAGTTCGGCGCCGCGCTTGTAGGCGGTACCGGTCATCAGCGAGGTGATGGAGCCGGCGAGCGCGCGGCCGCCCTCGGAGTCGTACGCGTGACCGGTCGCCATCAGCAGCGCGCCGAGGTTGGCGTAGCCGATGCCGAGCTGGCGGTAGGCGCGGGTGGTCTCGCCGATCTTCTCGGTCGGGAAGTCGGCGAAGCAGATGGAGATGTCCATCGCGGTGATGACCAGTTCGACGACCTTGGCGAAGGTCACCGCGTCGAAAGTGTCGTCGTCGCGAAGGAACTTCATCAGGTTGAGCGAGGCGAGGTTGCAGCTGGAGTTGTCCAGGTGCATGTACTCGGAGCAGGGGTTGGACGCGTTGATCCGGCCGGACTCCGGGCAGGTGTGCCAGTGGTTGATCGTGGAGTCGTACTGGATGCCCGGGTCGGCGCAGGCCCAGGCCGCCTCGGCCATCTTGCGGAACAGGCTCTTGGCGTCGACCGTCTCGATCACCTCGCCGGTGAGCCGGGCGCGCAGCCCGAACTCGGTGCCGTTCTCGACGGCCTCCATGAACTCGTCGGAGACGCGGACGGAGTTGTTGGCGTTCTGGTACTGGACCGAAGTGATGTCGTCGCCGCCGAGGTCCATGTCGAAGCCCGCGTCGCGCAGGGCGCGGATCTTCTCCTCCTCCTTCACCTTGGTCTCGATGAAGGCCTCGACATCGGGGTGGTCCACGTCCAGGACGACCATCTTCGCCGCGCGGCGGGTGGCGCCGCCGGACTTGATCGTTCCGGCGGAGGCGTCCGCGCCGCGCATGAAGGAGACCGGGCCGGAGGCGTTTCCGCCGGAGCGCAGCAGTTCCTTGGAGGAGCGGATCCGGGAGAGGTTCAGGCCGGCGCCGGAGCCGCCCTTGAAGATCATCCCCTCTTCCTTGTACCAGTCCAGGATCGAGTCCATGGAGTCGTCCACGGCCAGGATGAAGCAGGCGCTGACCTGCTGCGGCTGCTGGGTGCCGACGTTGAACCAGACCGGGGAGTTGAAGCTGAACACCTGGTGGAGGAGGGCGTGGGTCAGCTCGTGCTCGAAGATCTCGCCGTCGGCCGGGGAGGCGAAGTAACCGTTCTTCTCGCCGGCCGCGCGGTAGGTCAGCACCACCCGGTCGATGATCTGCTTCAGGCTCCACTCGCGCTGCGGGGTGCCGAGCGCGCCGCGGAAGTACTTGCTGGTGACGATGTTGGTGGCGTTGACCGACCAGAAGTCGGGGAACTCGACGCCGCGCTGCTCGAAGTTGACCGAGCCGTCACGCCAGTTGGTCATGACGACGTCGCGACGCTCCCAGGTGACCTCGTCGTAGGGGTGCACGCCGGGGGTGGTGTAGATGCGCTCGATGCGGAGGCCCGCGCCCGCCTTGGAACCTGCGGCACCGGCCTTGCCGCCCTTGGCCGCACCGCCCTTGCCTGCTCGGGTACCGCTGGTGGTGTCTGTCATTGCCGCCTCCTCCTGGGCAAACGCCCTGAGCGCCCCGCTGCTTCCCGGGGACGCCCTTCGTGTCCGCAAATCAATTCCGCGCAGGCGGGCGCACCCCACGGGGGTCCCTCATGCGTTCGTCGTGAAGCTCGTGCAAACGTGTCGGTCGTGCTGGTCGTGCGTGCTGGTCCTACGTGTCGGTCGTGAAAAAAGTCGTGGGCGTCGGCGGCCGGGTGCGGCTACTGCGACGCGGGGGCGGGGGCGGGAACGGGAACGCCCTCCTCCGCCGCAGGAGGCCGATCCACGCGGAGCTCCGCGATGGCGGCCTCGAAGTCCTCCAGCGATTCGTACGCCCGGTACACCGAGGCGAACCTGAGATAGGCCACCACGTCCAGCTGCTTGAGTGGGCCGAGTATGGCCAGACCCACGTCATGGGTGGACAGCTCGGCGCTGCCGGTCGCCCGGACCGTCTCCTCGACCCGCTGGCCGAGGACGGCGAGTGCGTCCTCGCCGACCGGACGGCCCTGGCAGGCCTTGCGGACTCCGCTGATCACCTTGTCGCGGCTGAACGGTTCAGTGACTCCGCTCCGCTTGACCACCATCAGTGCCGCGGTCTCCACCGTGGTGAACCTGCGGTTGCAGTCCGGACACTGGCGGCGGCGGCGGATCGAGGTGCCGTCGTCGGTGGTGCGGGAGTCGACGACGCGGCTGTCCGGGTGCCTGCAGAAGGGGCAGTGCATGTCCGTTCCCTCCTGTCGTCGGCGTACCGGTCACGGGCCCGAACCCATGCCCGGACACGGGCCCGCGGTCGCGGTTTCCGGCCGTGGTCCCAGGCGATGATTCTAGGCGATGCCCGGCGGTCGTTCCCCCCGGGGGACCACAACCTGTGGGCTTCGAGGACCAATGTAACCACTAGATCTGGGGTGAGTGGCAAGCTTCGCCCACCGCGTGTCGTAGTGTCCGACTCACGCCCCGCGATCACCGCAGGTCAGAACGGAGGGGCGCCCGGAGGACTCACCCGGATGGCCCGGGAGCCTCTTGCCCGCCCCGCTCGTTGGCCGGGAAGGGGACGCCGGGATGCGCGAGGACGGCGCGCGCGGGGACGATTCATGAGATCCTGCTGATCGAACAAACGATCGCATCGGATTGCGCGCAGTACACCTGAAACCTTGATCACGTCAGGCAACTGGGCAATAATTCACTCGAACGTGTGTTTGGCGCAACCTTTCGATAGGCCATACCGTTGGCCTATTCAAGGGAGAACGTCCGTCGAGAGGGGCCGCCGTGACCACCGCAGAAAGTAGCACCGTCCCGGTGCAGGAAAGCTCCCAGCACGCCTTTGATCCGATGGCCCCGTCGGCCGGGATCGACCCAACGCCCAGCACGCAAACCCGTAGCCGGGAAGACCTCGGAAATGCCGCCTCCGGACTCGTTCCGGGGCAGGCTTCGGGCCCTTCCGCACCGCACTCCTCGGGACACTCCTTGGACGCTCTTGAAAGCCCGGCAACCGAAAGCACCGTGGGCGAAAGCCCCGCGCGGTCGCTTCCCGGCCGCCCGCCCGGAATCCGCACCGACGAGGCCGGGCTGACCGAACGGCAGCGCCGGGTCATCGAGGTGATCAGGGACTCCGTGCAGCGGCGCGGATATCCGCCGAGCATGCGGGAGATCGGCCAGTCGGTGGGCCTCTCCAGCACCTCCTCGGTCGCCCATCAGCTGATGGCCCTGGAACGCAAGGGCTTCCTGCGCCGCGACCCGCACCGTCCGCGGGCCTACGAGGTGCGCGGGATGGACGTCGTCCGCCCCGTGCCCGAGAGCACCACCGGGCGTCCCGCAACGTCCTATGTGCCCCTGATCGGGCGCATCGCCGCTGGTGGGCCGATCCTGGCCGAGCAGTCGGTCGAGGACGTCTTCCCACTGCCGCGCCAGCTGGTGGGCGACGGCGAACTGTTCGTACTCAAGGTGAGCGGCGACTCGATGGTCGAGGCAGCGATCTGCGACGGCGACTGGGTCACGGTGCGCCGCCAGCCGGTCGCGGAGAACGGTGACATCGTCGCCGCCATGATCGACGGCGAGGCCACGGTGAAGCGGCTCAAGCGCGAGGACGGCCACATCTGGCTGATGCCGCACAACGCCGCCTACGAGCCGATCCCAGGCGACAGTGCGACCATTCTCGGCAAGGTCGTCGCCGTACTGCGCCGCCTCTGACGGGATTCGACCACAGCACCTGCCGGGCGCGCCGTCCTGTGGACGGCGCGCCCGGCTGTGTCCAACCGGCCTCGGTGTTCAGCGCGCCTTGATCGGTCTGGGCGGAACGGCGGCCGCGTTAATCGCCGCCAGAGAACGGCGAACCTGGTTGCGGTCGGTGGTGTACCAGAAGTCCGGCATCGAGGAGCGGAAGAAACCGCCGTACCGGGCCGTGGCGAGCCGCGAGTCGAGGACGGCGACCACCCCCCGGTCGTCCGCCGCCCGGATCAGACGGCCCGCACCCTGTGCCATCAGCAGAGCCGCGTGGGTCGCCGCGACCGCCATGAAGCCGTTGCCACCGTGCTCCTCCACCGCCTTCTGCCGGGCGCTCATCAGCGGATCGTCGGGACGCGGGAAGGGAATCCGGTCCATCACGACGAGCTGGCAGGCGGAACCCGGGACGTCCACGCCCTGCCACAGCGACAGCGTGCCGAAGAGACAGCTCTCGGTGGAGGCCGAGAACGAGCGGATGAGCTCCCCCAGCGTGTCCTCGCCCTGGAGCAGGATCTCCCCGGGGACGCGCTCGCGCAGCGCCTCGGCGGCGGCCTTGGCAGCGCGCATCGACGAGAACAGGCCGAGCGTGCGTCCGCCGGCCGCCTGGATCAGCTCCGCCAGCTCGTCCAGCATGGCCGGTCGGTCCGGTTCCCGACCCGGCGGCGGCAGATGGCGGGCGACGTAGAGGATGCCCTGCTTGGGGTAGTCGAAGGGCGAGCCCACATCCATGGCCCGCCAGGGCGGGGTGGCCTCCTCCAGTGACTCCCCCACGTCGTCCCGTCCCGGTGCCGCCAGCCGGGCCGGCGGGGAGGCCGCGGCCGGGCTGGTGCGCTCGTCGGGCAGGCGGCCTTCGGGGCCGAGGCCCAGCGACAGGCCGACCCCGTTGAAGTCGCCGCCCAGTTTGAGTGTGGCCGAGGTCAGAACGACCGAGCGTTCCTTGTAGAGGTTCTCCCGCAGCAGTCCGGACACGCTCAGCGGGGCGACCCGGAGCGAGGAGGCCCCGTTGCCGAAGCGGTCGTTGTTCTCGATCCACACCACGTCGTAGAGGGAGCCCTCGAGCAGCCGGTCGGCGGTCTCGTGGACGGTCTCCACCGAAGCCATGGCCTGCTTGCGCACGGCGTCCTCGTCAGTGACGCCCTTGTCCCGCACCTCTCCCAGGGAGGTGATGACGGAACGGCAGGCCTCGCGGATCGCGGCGACGGCGTAGGCGATGTTCTCCGGGAGCTCCTCGACCCGACCCGGCTGGGCGATCTCCATCAGGCCGTGGAAGTTCTCGGCGGCGGCCTGGAGCGCGTCCACCGCCTTCTCGTTGGCGAGCTTCGCGGCGCGCTTCACCGCGCGGTTGACCGCTCCGGTGGTCAGCTCGGCGGTGGCGATGCCGGTCACCCGGGACACCAGTTCGTGCGCCTCGTCCACGATCAGCAGCTCGTGTTCGGGGAGCACGGGCGCGCCTTCGAGCGCGTCGATGGCAAGCAGCGCGTGGTTGGTGACGACCACGTCGGCGAGCTTGGCGCGCTCCCGGGCGGACTCGGCGAAGCACTCGCCCCCGTAGGGGCAGCGGCTCGCGCCCAGGCACTCCTTGGAGCTGACGGTCATCTGCGCCCAGGCCTTGTCGGACACACCCGGCGTCAGATCGTCACGATCGCCGGTCTCGGTCTCGTCGGCCCAGTCCCTGAGCCGCACGATGTCCTGGCCCAGCTTGCTGCTCGGCCCGCCGAGCACCACTGCCGGATCGAACAGGCCCTCGCCCTCGTCACTCGGGGCACCTTCGTGGACCCGGTGCAGGCAGAGGTAGTTGGAGCGGCCCTTGAGCATGGCGAACTGCGGTCGGCGGCGCAGCAGCGGCTGCAGCGCGTCCACGGTGCGCGGCAGGTCGCGCTCCACCAGTTGCCGTTGCAGGGCGAGGGTGGCGGTGGCGACGACGACGCGGTCACCGTGCGCGAGGGCCGGCACCAGGTAGGCGAGGGACTTGCCGGTTCCGGTGCCGGCCTGCACCAGCAGGTGCTCGGCGGAGTCCACCGCCGAGGCCACGGCCTCGGCCATGGCGACCTGACCGGGACGTTCCACGCCGCCGACGGCGGTGACGGCGGCGTGGAGAAGCTCCCCGATCCGGGAGGCCGGCGGGTCCGCCGCGGGGTCTGCCGATGGGGTGTCGTCGATGGCGCCCTCGCCGGGCGTGGAAAGTTGAGTCATGGCTTGCCCAGCCTAAGGCTCAGCACTGACAACAGGAGGTTCAGCCGAGGGTGGTGAGGGAGCGCGGCAGGTTCGGCGCGACCAACGAGGGGTCGATGAGGACCGGCTCCTCGGCACGGGCCCGGGCCAGCAGACGGGGGTCGAGCCGGGCAGTGGCCAGGCCGGGGTCGGCTGGGCCGGCATCAGCGAGGAGGGTTCCGTCCGGGTTCCAGACGGCGCTGCCACCGCAGCCGTGGTACGGGCCGGACGGCGCGCAGTGGTTGGCGAGCACGGCGTAGGACGTGTTGTCGAGCGCGCGGGCCGGGAAGACGGTGCCGCGCTGCTGCGCTCCGGACCCCCGTCCGAACATCGCCCCGACCAGGTAGGCGTGGCAGCCGTCGAGAGCGGCGGCCCTGGCGTGCTCGGGGAAGCCCGAGTCCCAGCAGATGCCGAGGCCGAGCCGCCACCCCGCCAGGTCGAGGGTGCAGCCGCGGCTTCCCGCGCTGACGCCCGCCGCCCGCTCGTTCGGCGTGACGTGCTGCTTGTCGTACCGGGCGGCGGTATGTCCGGCCCGGTCGAGGACCAGTGCGGAGATGCGCAGGGCGCCCGTGTCGACGTCCCGGGTCGGCGCACCCACCACGACGGCGGTGCGGGTCTCGGCGCAGGCGGCGGCGAGCGGGTCCAGCCGCGGGTCGTCGGGGGCGAGCGCGTACTTCCCCGGGTCGCCGCTGATGCCGGGCAGCTCATAGCCGGTGAGGAAGAGTTCCGGCAGGAGCAGCAGGTCCGCGCCCTCGTCCGCGGCACGCCTTAGCAGGGCGGTCGCGGTCGCGGTGTTGGCTGTGACGTCCAGCCCGACGCAAGCCGCCTGAGCGGCGGTGACGGTGAGCGGAGCGGCGGGGAGCGGGGCGGCGATCGGGGTCGTCAGGAGTGCGTCCATGGACTGCGAGCTTACGACCTGGGGGCGATAGGGCTCGGGTCGGCGCACGCCGTCGCAGTGACACTGTGCGGCTCCGCAGCGTGGCCCTCGATGGCAGCGCGCGGGGACGCCCTTGTAGCGGAGCTATTGGGGCCCCGGCGCCGGCCGCTGATGTCAGGGCCGCCGAAGCGGCAAGCGGAGGTGCCTGGCGGCGTGCGCCCGAGCCCCGTCGCTCCCCAGGTCGCCGGTCACGGCTCGGGTGTCAGGGCCAGGGCGGACGCCTCGGACCATGCGCTCGACTGCCGGGGAACGCCGAAGGTGGTCCAGGCCGTGCGGGCGGGAAGGCGGTGAATGGTGCGGCCGGCCACGGCGTTGAGAATGGTGGCGGCGCGGTGCGCACCGAGGCCGAGGTCGGGGGTCCCGACGCCGTGCGTGTGCAGTTCGGCGTTCTGGACGTAGAGGCCGGCGGTGACGTCGGGGCGCAGGCCCACCCGGTGGTCGAGGTCGACGCGGTAACGCCCCTGCTGGTCCCAGTCCACGAGGTCGGCCAGCGGGTCGAGCAGGGCCGGGCGGCGTGCGGAGTAGCCCGTGGCGAGGATCGTCGCGTCCGTGCGCACGGTGTGGGCGGAGCCGGTCTGCAGGTGGCGGCAGTGCAGTTCGAGGCCGCCGCAGGGGCCGGGGCGGGCGGCCTCGATCTCGGTGCCGGGCAGGATCACCGCATCGGCCGGCGCGCCGCCGAGGGTCCGGTCGTAGAGGGCGGCGTGGATCTCGGCGAGGGTGTCGGCACTGGCGGCCTTGTAGAGCTGCCACTGGGCCGGGACGAGGCGTTCCCGCACCCCCTCGGGCAGGCCGTGGAAGTAGCGGGTGTAGTCCGGGGTGAAGTGCTCCAGGCCGAGTTTGGAGTACTCCATCGGCGCGAGGGCCTGGCTCCGGGTGATCCAGCGCAGTTGCGGCCCGGGGGCGTCGCCGCGCCTGCGCAGCAGGTCGAGGAAGATCTCGGCACCGGACTGCCCGGAGCCGACGACGGTGACATCGCTCGCTCCCGACAGCGAATGGCGCACGCCGAGGTACTCCTCCGCGTGGTGGACGGAGCCTGCCGTGTGGAGCGCCGTGAAGGCCGCCGGTACGACCGGCGCGGTTCCGACGCCCAGGACCACGTTGCGGGCGGGGACGGTCCTGCCGCCGGGCAGTGAGACCTGGAAGAGCCGCGTCCTGGCATCCCAGCTGACGGCGCGGACCGGGCTGGCGAAACGGCAGTTGGGGAGGCGTTCGGCGGCCCAGCGGCAGTAGTGCTCGTACTCCCGCCGGGTCAGGTGCGACTGCTCGGCGAAGTAGAAGGGGAACAGCCGGTCGTGGGCCCGCAGATAGGCCAGGAACGACCACGGGCTGGTCGGGTCGACCAGCGAGACCAGGTCGGCGAGGAAGGGGACCTGCATCCTCGCCCCGTCGACCATCAGGCCCGGATGCCAGCGGAACTCCGGCTTGGCGTCGAGGAAGAGGGTGCGCAGCCCCGGTACGGCGTCGGCGAGGGCGGCCAGGGAGAGGTTGAACGGCCCGAGGCCGACGCCGATCAGATCGTGGGGAGTACGGGGCGGGAGCGGGGAGGTGAGGTCCACGGCAGGAGTTGCTTTCGGCGACAGGAGAGTGGGGAGAGAGAGTCGGGGAGGAGACTCAGCGGCGGGCGTAGATCAGCAGAGCGGCGTGTTTGTCGGCGAGCACGAGGTCCCGGTCGTGGTGGAACCCGGCGCGCAGGAACGCCTGGAGTGAGGGAACGTTGCGCACGTCCGGCTCGGCGACGATCCGGCGGGCGGCCTGGCGCTCCCGCAGCGCACGTTCGGCCACGGCACGGAGGAGGACCGGGCCGAGGCCCCTGCCCCGGCACTCCGCAGGGCCGAGCAGCAGGTGCACACCCGTGTCGTGGGGGCGGGCCGGGTAGTGCCGGGCCAGCGGGTCGAGGTCGGCGCGGTAGATCTCCCAGTAGCCGATCGGGACTCCGTCCAGCAGGCCGAGGCAGGGGACGCTGCGCCCGTCGCCGTCCAGTTGGGTCCGGATATGATGCTCGGTCAGTTCCGCCGGGCCTGCGAGTTCCCAGAAGGCGGTGACGACGGGATCGTTCATCCAGGCGGCGACGAGGGTGAGATCGCGCGGCAGGCGAACCGGCCGCAGCCGGAACGGGCCGAAACGCGTGTCCATCACGCCCCAGCTTCCGACACCGTCGAGCAGGTCGGCACTCGGCTGCCGATGCGGCAGCGGACGCGGTCCGGGCGGCGGGGAGACGGCCTGTTGCGCGGGGATGGCGTTGTGGCGGTCGCCCAGAGTGCGCCTGGGGCCGCCGGGGCCGGGCGGGGTCGGGCGGCTCACTGGGGGGCTCCTGAGGTCTGGTGAGTACGGACCGGGCCCGACGAGGCGCCGCCGACGACCGCGAGGGGGTTGTCGATGGTGACGTACACCGACTGGGACTCGACCGGGCCGACGAGTTCGTCCAGGCCGTGCAGTCGGGTCATCAGGTTGGCCTTGCAGCGCAGCGTGGGAGCGTCCAGCAGCAGCGCGGGCAGGGTGGACCGGGTGGCGGCCGCCGACGGCCCGGCGAGGAAGCCGCGCAGGGCGGCCAGCAGGACGCTCTCGTCGGCGAGGCGCTGGGAGCCGAAGGCGCCGACGAGGCCGAGCAGGTGGTTGATGCCGAGGTAGTAGGCGAAACGCTCGTCGGCGACGGCATCAGGGACGAAGGTGCCACTGGCCCTGCCGATGCCCGGGAGCCGGGCCTCGAGGGCACCGGCGCGGGACTCGCGGAAGTAGAAGCCCTGGTTGTCGCGGTAGCGGCCGCCGGTGGGCAGGCCGTGGGCGTCCAGCAGGACGAGGCTGTTCTGCTGGTGTGCCTCCAGGGCGATCCCGGCGTGCCCGTCGAGCCAGAGGACCGGCAGGACGGCGGCGTCGAGGTAGCGGAGGAACCACTCGGCGGCGACGGTCGGGGTGGGGCGTCCGCTGCGGGCGGCGAGGGTGTGGATCAGGTCGCCCAGGCGCGAGCGCGCGGGGGTGCCCGCAGCGGTGCTGTGCGGGCGCTCGGCGACCAGCCCGGCGACGCAGTGCGCCTGGTCGCCCGGGCCGAAGGGGCACTGCCGGATGACGGCGTCGACGCCGTTGGCCGCCGCCGGGTCCGCTCCCGGCAGGTCCACGCCGATCCAGGCCGGGTCGCGGACGACGTCGAATCCCGGATGCGCGGCCTGCCACTCCTGCCCGAGCCCGCCGCTGAGCAGGCGGTGGACCTCCAGGCCCCGATGGAGCTCCTTGCGGAGGTTCTCCCGGCGGGAGTTGGTGATCCGCAGGCCGAGGGACAGCTTCAGCATGTAGCGGGTGCCGGGCTGATGGACCGTACGCAGCGACGACGTGGGATACCAGGGGCTGCCGGACGGGCCGAGGTCGTGCAGCCGACCCGCGTCGAGGAGTTCGCGAACAGCTCGACGGTGCGTCAGCTCCCGTGCCTGCCAGGGATGCAGAGGGAGAGCAACGGTCCCCGGCGGGAGCGGCGGCCCGTCCTCGCCGCGCAGCGAGGCGGTGATCGCTGCAGCGTCCTCGGGCAGCGCGGAGTCGGCAGCGGCGAGGTCCTGGTCGACGGCGAACCAGTGCAGGAGGTGTGCGCCGCGCAGTTCCGGCGAGTAGGCGGCGGACTCGGCCTCGCTCAGGCCCTCCCGGCTTTTGGGCGTGGGATGCAGCGGATGGCCGAGGAGCAGCGCCTGTTCGCTGTCGAGGAACGGGGTGAGGAACGGGGTGGTGCCGAGAGCCGGCTCGGGAGCCCTCCTCCTGTCGGCGATGAAACCGGCGGTGCGGCGCACGGAGTCGGCGACGCGACCGGCCAGATCGGCGATGTGCCGCGGAACAGCTCCGTCGAGGCTCGTGGCCGGTGCGCTGCCGCGCGCGAGCAGGGCGGCCACCGTGACGGCGTCCACGGGGTGACCTGGATGCTCTGACGCCCCGGGGACCAGGCGGGCTCGGCCGAAGCGGTGCCAGCCGCTCGCCGACCAGTACCGGACCGGGACGGCGAGGAGCAGGCCGTCGCCGAGGGCGAGCCGGAGCACGCCGCCGGGGGGTTCACCGAGGTCGGTCTCCCGCACCCAGCAGCGCAGCAGGCTCTCGGTGGCGGCGCAGTCCGCGGCGACGGTGGCGTCGGGGTGCAGGAGCGGGTCGTCGGTCTCGGGCACGGCGATCGCACGTGACGCATCGCTCTGCGCCGCCGGAGCATGCGCCGCCTGGTCGTGGGCTGCCTGGTCGTGGACTGCGTGGTCGTGGACTGCATGGTCGTAGGTTGCGTGGTCGTGGGTTGCGTAGGTCTGCGCGGGGAGCCCGCCGGCGGCAGCAGTGCTCACGGATGCATCTCCTGATCTTCTTCTGCTCCTGCGGCGAGGACCAGCCCCAGCAGGCGGTCGACATCCGCTCGGGTCGCGTGCGGGTTGAGCAGGGTGAACTTCAGCCGGACGGCGCCCGGGCCGTCGCCGAGGGAGGTGCGGCCGACGACGGCGCGGCCCTCCGCCAGCAGGCGGCGCCGCAGCGAGGCGTTCACCCGGTCGGACCCGCCCTTCACTGGCAGATAGCGGAAGAGCACCGTGGTGAGCACGGGTTCGGCGGTGAGTTCGAGCCTCGGCTCGGCGGCGATCCGCTCGGCGGCGTAGCGGGCGAGTTCGTGGCAGCGGTCGACGAGGGCGCCGAGGCCCTCACGTCCGAGGGCGCGCAGTGTCACCGCGACCTTGAACGCGTCGGCCCTGCGGGTGGTGCGCAGGGAGCGGCCGAGCAGGGAGGTGTATCCGGCGTCCTCGTCGTCCTCGGGGTTGAGGTAGGCCACCCGTTGCGCGAGGGGTTCCAGCAGCTCGGCGTCACGGGCCAGCAGCACCCCGGCGGCAACCGGCTGCCAGCCCAGCTTGTGCAGGTCGAGCCCGACGGTGTCGGCGAGCTCGAGACCGTCGAGGAGCGGCGCGAGCCGCCGAGAGAACAGTGCCCCGCCGCCGTAGGCGGCGTCGACGTGCAGCCGTACGCCGTGCCGCCGGGCGATCGTGGCGACGGCCGGAAGCGGGTCGATCGCGCCGAGGTCGGTGGTTCCCGCGGTGGCGACGACGCACATCGGGGTCCGACCGGCCGTGCGCGCATCGGAGAGGGCCCAGTCCAGCAGGCGCGGGTCGAGCCTGCCGTCCGTCGTGGTGTCCACCGCCACCACGGCGTCGGGGCCCAGTCCGAGTACGGCGGCGGCGCGGGCGATCGAGAAGTGCGCGGCGGCCGAACAGTGGACGGTGAGCCGTCCGGCGCTGAAGTCCGCTCGGGGCACCGCGTCGCGGGCGAGCAACAGGCCCATCAGGTTGGACTCGGTGCCGCCGGTGGTGAGGACCCCTGCGGCGGCCTCGGGCCTGGGGAAGCCGACGAGTTCGGCCAGGGCGCGCAGCACGGCGAGCTCGACCGAGGTGCTGCCGGGCGCCTGGTCCCAGGAGTCCAGGGAGGGGTTCAGAGCGGAGGCCGCCAGGTCCGCGGCGACCGCCAGGGCGAGCGGAGGCACATGGAGGTGCCCGGCGCAGGCCGGATCGGCGGGGTCAGCTGCGGTGGCGGCAAGCGCTTCGGCCAGCAGCCGCAGGGCCTGCGCATCGCCGCGCTCGGGAAGCAGCGCCCGGGGCTCCAGCAGTTCGGCCAGGTCCGCGGCGACGGCCGCCGGCCCGCCTGCGGGCAGCGGCCCGCCGCGCCTGGCCGCGCCGGAGCGCAGCGCGTCGAGGACCACGGCGAGCAGCGGCTCCAGGGCGTCAGGACCCGTCGATCCCCCGGCCAGGGAGCTGTCGGCTGCGCCGTCGAGTCCGCTCACCACGCGCCTCCGGCGGCGTTCTCCGACGGTTCCTGACTCGGTCTCGCTCCAGCGGGTTTCCGGTCGCCGGACTCGGCGAGCGGCTCGCGATGGGCCGCCGAAGCCGCGTGCACGGCCTCGCCGAAGCGTTCCAGCACGGCCTCTGACTGCTCGTCGGTCATGGTCAGCGGCGGCAGCAGTCGGACCACGCTGTCGTGGCGTCCGCCGAGTTCCACGATCAGCCCCCGGCGCAGGGCCTCCTCGCGCACGGCAGCGGCCAGGACGGGCGCGGCCGGTCGGGCACCGAGTCGGTCGGCGTCCGCCCGCGGGTCCACCAGCTCGACGCCGAGCATCAGCCCCCGGCCCCTGACGTCCCCCATCGCGGGCAGCAGGCACCGCAGCGCCCGCAGCCGGGCGAGCATCCGCTCGCCGAGCACGGCGGCGCGTTCGGCCAGCCGCTCCTTCCGGACGAAGCGCAGCGTCGCGGTGCCGGCGGCCATGGCGAGCTGGTTGCCCCTGAACGTCCCGGCGTGGGCGCCGGGCGCCCACACGTCGAGCTCGCTGCGGTAGACGATCGCCGCGAGCGGCAGGCTGCCGCCGACCGCCTTGGACACCACCATGACGTCGGGGATCACCCCGGAGTGCTGCACGGCCCAGAACGCCCCGGTCCGTCCCACCCCGGTCTGCACCTCGTCGACGATCAAGGGGATGCCGTGCACCCCGGTGATCCGGCGCATCTCCCGGAGCCACGCGTCGGGGGCTGGAATGACGCCGCCCTCGCCCTGGACGGGCTCGACGATCATGCCTGCGGGCTGCTCCACTCCCCCTTGGGGATCCGCCAGCAGCGAGGCAGCCCAGCGTGCGGAGATCCGCGCGCCCTCCTCCCCGCCGACCCCGAAGGGGCAGCGGTAGTCGAACGGGAACGGCAGTCGTACCGGCTGCTGCACGGTGCCGCCGAGGCCGGCCCTGGCGGCGGTGTCGCCGCCTGCGGCGAGCGCGCCCGCCGTCATGCCGTGGTACGCCCCCGTGAAGGCCAGCAGTCCGCTGCGCCCGGTGGCGGTGCGGACCAGTTTCAGCGCCGCCTCGACGGCGTCCGTTCCGGCCGGGCCGCAGAACTGGATCCTGGCGTCGCGGGCGAACTCCGGCGGCAACGAGGCGAACAGCTCAGTCGTGAACTCGTCCTTGACCGGTGTCGCCAGGTCCAGGATGTGCAGCGGCGCCCCGGAGTCCAGCACCTGGCGGATGGCCTGCAGTACGACCGGATGGTTGTGGCCCAAGGCGAGCGCCCCCGCCCCGGAAAGGCAGTCCAGGTAGCGTCTCCCGTCCGCGCCCTCCACCGTCATCCCCCTCGCCCGCACCGGGACGATCGGCAGTGAGCGGGCGTAGGTGCGGGCTGCGGACTCGCGGGCGGCCTGTCGACCGAGGATCGCCTCGGGCCCGACGGCTGGTGGCTGGACGGTCAGCTGCACGGCCTCGGTTCCTCCTGGCTGGTCAGGGCGGTCCCTGGCCCGGCGCACCCGTACCGGCAACGCCTGAGCCAAGGCGTGCGCCCCCTCGGGCGACGCCCATTGGTCTAACGACCAAGGACCGTGCCAATCACGCACCACGGCGGTAGAACACACTCCCTGCACATATCCCTGAACAGCAGCGAAGGCCGACTGCCCCCTCCCGAGAGGGGGCAGCCGGCCTCCGGCCGAGCATGATGTGCTGTCAGTTCACCTGTACCACAAGGCTGTAGCGATCCAGCTCGGCCGCGAGATCGGGCAGCACCCGGGCCTTGAGCACGGTGCCCTCGCCGGTGTGCTCCTCGGAGAGCACCTCGCCGTCGCGGTGCACCCGGGAGACCAGATCGCCCCTGGTGTAGGGGACCATCGCGAACACCTCGACCGCCGGCCGGGGCAGCTGCTCCTCGATCAGCCGAAGCAGTTCCTCGATGCCCTGCCCGGTACGCGCCGAGACCACGATGGCGTGCGGCTCGCGGCGCAGCAGCCGCCGCAGCACCTCGGGGTCCGCCGCGTCCGCCTTGTTGATCACCACGATCTCCGGCACGCGCTGCGCGTCGACCTCCACGATGACCTCGCGGACGGCGGCGAGCTGCGCCTCCGGCTCGGGGTGCGAACCGTCGACGACATGGAGGATCAGGTCGGCGTCGCCGACCTCCTCCATGGTGGAGCGGAAGGCCTCGACCAGGTGGTGCGGCAGGTGTCGGACGAAGCCGACGGTGTCGGCCAGGGTGTAGACCCGGCCGCCGGGGGTCTCCGCGCGCCGGACCGTGGGGTCCAGGGTGGCGAAGAGGGAGTTCTCGACCAGCACCCCGGCCCCGGTGAGCCGGTTGAGCAGAGAGGACTTGCCCGCGTTGGTGTAGCCGGCGATAGCCACCGAGGGGACCTGGTGACGGCGGCGCTCCTGCCGCTTGGTGTCACGGCCCTTCTTCATGTCGGCGATCTCCCTGCGGAGCTTCGCCATCTTCTCGCGGATCCGCCGACGGTCCGTCTCGATCTTGGTCTCACCGGGACCACGGGTGGCCATACCGCCGCCGCCACCGGCGGAGGAACCGCTGCCACCACCCATCTGCCGGGACAGCGAAGCGCCCCAGCCGCGCAGGCGCGGCAGCATGTACTGCATCTGGGCCAGCGAAACCTGCGCCTTGCCCTCCCGGGACTTGGCGTGCTGGGCGAAGATGTCCAGGATCAGGGCGGTGCGGTCGACCACCTTGACCTTGACCACGTCCTCCAGGTGGATCAGCTGGCCGGGGCTGAGCTCTCCGTCGCAGACCACCGTGTCCGCGCCGGTGGACTGGACGATGTCGCGAAGTTCCCGGGCTTTGCCGGAGCCGATGTAGGTGGCCGGGTCGGGTCGGTCGCGGCGCTGGATCACGCCGTCCAGCACCTCGGAACCCGCCGTCTCGGCGAGGGCCGCGAGCTCCGCGAGGGAGTTCTCGGCCTCCTCGACGGTTCCGTCGGTCCATACGCCGACCAGGACCACCCGCTCCAGACGGAGCTGGCGGTACTCGACCTCGGTGACATCCTGCAGCTCGGTGGAGAGCCCGGAGACCCTGCGCAGCGAGGCGCGGTCACTTCGGTCGTACTGGTCGCCGTCGTAGTCGTTGCTGCGGTATCCGCCGCCGAGGCCCTCGTCGAATCCCGCGAGGTCCTCGTCCATCAGTGCGTCTGCTCGCAGGTCCGCCGGACGGCGCCGGTCCTGCTGCGCGGAAGCGTCGCGGGTTTCGTACGTGGAGGTCATTGCATCCTTAGGCCGGGGTCGGGCTGCACAGCCGTGCAGCTCGGAAGGGGGCGAACTGTCCGCCCCTTACTCAGTGAACGCCGCAGACCCGCTGCGGATTCCCGACGATGGTCGCACGGGCGCTCCGGAACGGTCACCCGTATTTTCTCTGCCCAGAGGCCCGGCTCGGTACACGTCGTACACGCCCGGCACCCGCAGCATGGCGCGCATCAGCTCCGGCAGGACGCTCGGGTCCGGCAGCTCCACGGTGTACGTGTGCCGTACCCGGAGCTCCTGCGGCGGCTCCACGGAGGCTGAGACGATGTCCACCCCCAGGGCCGACATCGCGGCGGTCAGGTCGGTGAGCAGCCGGGGCCGTCCCAGCGCGTCAGCCTGGACCGTGACCATGTAGCCGGCCGGTTCCGCCCCCTGGACCCAGGCGACCTCCACCGGGGCCCGCCCTCCGCCGGCCATGCCGCTCCCGGTCGGGCAGCCCTGGCGGTGCACGGCGACGCCGCCCTTGACCGCGAATCCGATCAGCGGGTCCGGCGGCACCGGCGTGCAGCAGCGCGCCAGCCGTACCGGGGCGTCGGGCATGCCCGCGGCGGTGACGACCGGCTGCTCCCTGACCGGCTCGCGGGCGGTCTCCGGATCGAAGACGGCCGGGTCGAAATCGCGGCGGTCCGACTCCGGGCGGTCGAACCCTGGGCGGTCGGACCCCGGACGGTCGGGCGCTGGGCGGTCGGACTCCAGTCGGTCGGACTCGGGCCGCTCCCCGTCCGGCGACTCCCCCTCGGGCTCGACCGGATGTCGGACCAGCCAGCGTTCGATCGCCAGCCGGGCGACAGCTGTCCGCGCGTGACCGAGCCACTCCGGGGACGGACCGCCCGGCTCCCCCGACTCGGTGAGCACGTCCACCACGTCGCCGTCGTGCAGCTGGGTGGAGAGTGCGGCGAGGCGGCCGCCCAGGCGCACTCCGATACATCGATGGCCGACGTCCTCGCCCAGCGCGTAGGCGGCGTCCACGCAGCTCGCACCGACCGGAAGCTGCAACGTCCGGCCGTCCTCGGTGACGACGGTCAGCTCGCCGTCCCCGGACAGGTCCGCGGTGAGCGTGGACCAGAAGGTGTCGGCGTCCGGGGTCTCCCGCTGCCACTCGAGCAGCCGGGAGAGCCAGCCGGGCCGGGCCGGGTCGGTGCGGTCGAGCTCGTCGCGGACGCCCTCGTCCGCGGGCGCCCCGGGACTGTCCAGGGCCACCACGCCGAACTCCGCGACCGCGTGCATCCGCTCGGTGCGGACCAGCACCTCCACGACCTCGGACTGCGCGGAGGCCACGGCGGTGTGCAGCGACTGGTACAGGTTGAACTTGGGAGCGGCGATGAAGTCCTTGAACTCCCCGGGAAAGGGCGTCCAGCAGGTGTGCAGCTCGCCGAGGACCGCGTAGCAGTCGGCGTTCTCCTCGACCACCACCAGCAGCCGTCCGAAGTCGCACGGCCCCAGCTCGGTGCGCCGGAGCCGGGCCCGGTGCACCGACACGCAGTGCCGGGGACGGACCGTCACCTCGGCCTGGATCCGGGCCTCCCGCAGCTGTCGCCGCAGCGCCCCGGCGAACTCCGCCAGCGGGTCGACGCCCTGCTCCTGCGCCGCCTCCCTGGCCGCAACCAGGGCCCTGGTCTCGGAGTACTCCTCGGAGTGGAGGGTGGCGAAGACGATGTCCTCGAGCTCGGTCTTGACGACCTGGATGCCGAGCCGCTCGGCCAGCGGGATCAGCACGTCCCGGGTGACCTTGGCAATCCTGATCCGGCTGGCGGGCTTCATATGACGGATGGTGCGCATGTTGTGCAGCCGGTCGGCCAGCTTGATGACCATCACCCGGACGTCCTCGCCGGTGGCGAGCAGCATCTTGCGGAAGGTCTCCGCCTCGGCCGCGGCGCCGAAGTCGACCTTCTCCAGTTTGGTGACCCCGTCGACCAGGTAGGCGACCTCGTCGCCGAAGCCGTCACGGACCTGATCGAGCGTCACCGCCGTGTCCTCGACCGTGTCGTGGAGCAGGGCGGCGACCAGGGTCGTGGTCTCCGCTCCGAGCTGCGCAAGGATCATCGTGACGGCGAGCGGATGGGTGATGTAGGGCTCGCCGCTCTTGCGGGTCTGGCCTCGATGGGACGCCTCGGCGACCTGGTAGGCGCGGTCGAGCAGCGCGAAGTCGGCCCGGGGGTGGTGCGCACGGTGGGCGCGGATCACCGGTTCCAGGGCGTCCGCGAACTGGGCCCGGCCGCCGGCCAGCAGTGCGGCGAAGCCGGCCCGGCCGAGCCCGGAGCGCGCCCGCGCGCGGCGCAGCCCGCCGCCCGACTCGGCAGCGGCCGCTGGGGCTATAGGTGGTGAGACGGTTCTGCGACCGCCCAGGGGAACAGCTGGAAGATCACCGGCATCGACGTTCATGCGCACCTCCGGCAGCGATCACCGGAGCGGCTCAGCACCCCGATGGTCCATGCTAGCCAGTGCAACACGCTCGGCGATGCCACGTGCTCCCAAAGTCACCTTGATCACCCGTTCGGGGGATTTGAAGCGGCGCGGGAATGGCAAGAATCCTAGGTTGGCCTCCGCCAGGCGCCGTACGGCCCGGCTGACGGGCCGGCCGGTCAGCCGGCCAGCCACCCCGCGTCGAGCTCACCGTCCGCGAGGATCACCGCGGGCCCGGTCATCTCGATCACGCCGTCCACCCGCTCGGTGATCACCAGCCGGCCGCCGGGCACGTCCACGGTGTAGGTCACCGGCTGCCCCGTCACCGCGGGGTCCGCCCCGTCCCTCCGAGCCGCGGCCACCATCACGGCGCAGGCGCCCGTACCGCAGGAGCGGGTCTCCCCGGAGCCGCGCTCGTGCACCCGCACAGCCACATGTCGCGGCCCCCGGTCCACCACGAACTCGACGTTCACGCCGGTCGGGTACGCCGACGCCGGAGCGACCGCAGGCGCGGCCAGCAGATCGCCGGCGTGCGCGAGATCGTCGACGAACGCGACGGCGTGCGGATTGCCCATGTTGACGTTGAGCGCCGGCCAGGAACGGTCCCCGACCGTGACCTCGATGGTCTCCGGGCCCGGCAGCGACGCCTGACCCATCTGCACGGTCACCTCGCCCGCCCCCTCGGGCCCGTCAGCGGCGACATGCGCCCGCCGGACGCCGGCCCGGGTGGCCACGGCCAGGTCGCCGACCTCCGCCAGCCCCGCCAGCACCAGGTACCTGGCGAACACCCGCACGCCGTTGCCGCACATCTCGGCGATGCTGCCGTCGGAGTTGCGGTAGTCCATGAACCACTCGGCCTCCGCGGCCATCGCCGCGGCCTCGGGGTGCGCGGCGGAGCGCACCACCCGCAGCAGGCCGTCCCCGCCCAGTCCTGCCCGCCGGTCGCAGAGCCGCGCCACCAGCGCGGGGGGAACCTCCAGGATGCCGTCCGGGTCCGGCACGATCACGAAGTCGTTCTCCGTGCCGTGGCCCTTGAGGAAACGCAGGCCCTTCAAGATCTCGCTCACCCGTCCATCGTAAGGGAGCACGGCAGCACGGATCCCGGGCCGGTCACCCGCCTATGCGGGCCACCCGCCACAGTCCGAGCGCCAGCACCGAGAGGGTGATCGCCGTGTAGATCAGCAGCGGGCGCCAGCCGGCGCGACGTCCCGACCCCTGACGCGGCAGTCCCGGCCAGGCGTAGCCGGCCCGGCGGGCGGCCACCGCACCCCACCCCGCCGAGGCGGCGGTGAGAAGCAGTCCGAGCATCCCGACCACGAGGCCGTCACCGCCGGCCTCGAAGGCGAGCGGGAAGGCGAACATCAGCGAGCCGAAGATCGCGAGAGCCACGATGGGCATGATCTGCCACAGTCTCAGCCGCCCCTCCGGGCGTAGTTCGCGCTCCCGGAAGTGGCCCTCGCCGATGCTGTCGGCGGGCGGAAGGGGCGTCAGTTCCGTGATCGGGAGCCCGTCGGGACCGAACGGGTCCTCGGACAGACGATGGGTCTCGGGGCCGGTATCCATCGACACGCGGCCTCCCTGGCGGTAGTTGCTGACTCCCTCAATGCTTGATGATGGCATGCACGCTGCGCCCGACCACGCCGTCTTGGGCCCGATCAGTGATCCGTGGCCATGACGTGATCAGCCCGTGACCGCTCACCTACCCTGCGCCGGTGGCACGCGGGTGGCGTACCCGGGAACGCGCCGTGTACACCGGTGCACACCGGCCCGGCCGGCTCTCCACGCCCGCCCCCTGGCCCTCCCGCGACCGGTGGCCGCGGAGGGTTGTCAGGACCCCGCAGCCACCAGTTCCAGCGAACACCTGAGCAGCTCGGCCGGGTCGCTGCCGTCCCCGTGCGTCAGCCAGTTCACCCGCGGGTCGCGGCGGAACCAGGACTCCTGGCGGCGCGCGAAGCGCTTGGTGGCGCGAACCGTCTCGTCGCGCGCCTCCTGCTCGCCGCACTCACCCGCGAGTTGGGCCAGCGCCTGCTGGTAGCCGAGTGCCCGCGCCGCCGTACGCCCCTCGCGCAGCCCAACCGCGGCCAGCCCTTCGACCTCCTTCACCAGGCCCGCCTCCCACATCCGGTCCACCCGCACCGTGATCCGCCGGTCCAGTTCCGGGCGGGGCACCTGGACGCCGATCTGTACGGCGTCGTAGACCGACTGGTGGCTCGGCAGATTGGCTGTGAACGGCCTGCCGGTGATCTCGACGACCTCCAGCGCCCGGACGATGCGCCGCCCGTTGCTCGCCAGGATCGCCTGCGCCGCGGGCGGGTCGACCTCGGCGAGTCGGCGGTGCAGCTCCACGGGGCCCTCCGCCTCCAGCTCCCGCTCCAGCCGGGCCCGTACCTCGGGATCGGTGCCGGGAAAGTCGAGCTCGTCGATGGCGGCGCGGACGTACAGCCCCGAGCCGCCCACGAGCACCGGCGTGCGCCCCTGCGCCAGCAGCACATCGATGACCTCGCGAGCCATCCGCTGGTACTCGGCGACGCTGGCCGCGACCGTCACGTCCCACACGTCCAGCAGGTGGTGCGGAACCCCTTGCCGCTCCTCCACCGTCAACTTCGCCGTTCCGATGTCCATGCCCCGGTAGAGCTGCATGGAGTCGGTATTGACCACCTCGCCGCCGAGTTGCTGGGCGAGGGCCACGCCGAGGTCGGACTTGCCCGCGGCGGTGGCGCCGACGACGGCGATGACCCGGGGAGTGAGAGAAGAGGTGCGCACACCTCCAGTCTGCCGGTTCGGACCGGCGCGCCCGGCAGTCGGCCTCGGCGGCTCGTACCCTATGCGTAGCTATGGGCGATAACTCCTCCATCGACACCGGCGGACGGACGAGGGCGCGGACCTCTAGGGCCGTGCCCTCCGTCAGATCCAGGCGGCGACGAAGTACCCGACGCCGTACGGCGCGTCCTCGTACAGCAGTTCAGCGGCGAGGTGGTCGCCCGCGGCCGCTGCCGCGAGCACCTGCCAGGGCGCACGCCCGGAGGCCATCAGCTCGAAGGCCAGCTCGTCGTCCATGGACGCCAGTTCGCGCCCGGCGTCCGCCGTGGCCAGGCCGCGTGCCGCGACGGCGTCGAACTCCTCGGCCCGCTCGTCCAGGTACCCGGGCGCCTTCACCGATCGTCGCGCGCTGCCCTCCCCCAGCACCAGCAGAGCGACCCGTGCCGCGGACTCGGCGAGCCGAACCCCGTTGGCAGCGCAGAGCTCCGGCTCCAGGTAGTCGGGTACCGCGAGCCCCCGCGCGGGGCCCTCCCAGCCGGCACGCTCCAGCAGCCACGCGCCCAGCGCGAGCGACGACGGCAGCGGCTCGCCCCCGTCCCGTCCCCCGCGCCCCAGGCTCACCGATAGATCGACGCCGTAGGGGCGGAAGGAACCGACACCGCCCTCGTCAAAGCTCCCGTGCTCGGCGTCCGGGCCGACCACCCAGAGCATGTCCGGGGCCGCGGCGAGGAGCGCGCCCACCGCCCGGTCGCAGGCCGCCCGCAGGATGTCCAGCTCGGGTGCGGCACCCGAGGCGATCTCGGGGACGAGCATCGGCGGGCAGGGGCAGACGGCGGCGGCGACCAGCATGGGTCGACCCTACCGGGCGTCCGCGCGGCTACCGGCAGCTCGGGACGTCGGCGGTCGGAAGCGGTGCGGGGACGCCCACGGTCGGCAGGCCCAGCATCACGCCTGCGGGCTTGGTGCCGACCGGAGCCGCCTGGCGCTTCTCCCAGGCGTCACCGGCTGGGGTCCGGCGCACGCCCAGCGGCGCGCCCTCCGCGAGCAGGTGGTGCGGGGCCGCGTAGGTGATCTCCACCGTGACCACGTCGCCGGGGCGGACGCCTTCCACAGGGCGGGTGAAGTGGACCAGGCGGCTGTCCGGAGCGCGGCCGGACAGGCGGTCGGTGTGCTGGTCCTTGCGGCCCTCGCCCTCGGCGACCAGGACCTCGACGGTGCGTCCGACCTGCTTCTTGTTCTCCTCCCAGGAGATCTCCTCCTGGAGTGCGACCAGGCGCATGTAGCGCTCCTGGACGACCGCCTTGGGGATCTGCCCCTCCATCTCGGCGGCGGGGGTTCCGGGCCGCTTGGAGTACTGGAAGGTGAACGCCTGTGCGAAGCGGGCCTCGCGGACCACGTGCATGGTCTGCTCGAAGTCCTCCTCGGTCTCGCCGGGGAAGCCGACGATGATGTCGGTGGAGATGGCCGCGTCGGGCATGGCCGCGCGGACCTTCTCGATGATGCCGAGGTAGCGCTCCTGTCGGTAGGAGCGCTTCATCGCGCGCAGCACCGTGTCCGAGCCCGACTGCAGCGGCATGTGCAGCTGGTGCATCACGTTCGGGGTCTCGGCCATGGCCGCGATGACGTCGTCGGTGAAGTCCTTGGGGTGCGGCGAGGTGAAGCGGACCCGCTCCAGGCCGTCGATCGAGCCGCAGGCGCGCAACAGCTTGCCGAATGCCTGGCGGTCGCCGATGTCCTGCCCGTAGGCGTTGACGTTCTGACCGAGCAGGGTCACCTCGACCACGCCCTCGGCGACCAGCGCCTCGACCTCGGCGAGGATGTCGCCGGTACGGCGGTCCTTCTCCTTCCCGCGCAGCGCCGGGACGATGCAGAAGGTGCAGGTGTTGTTGCAGCCGACCGAGATGGACACCCACGCCGCATAGGCGGACTCGCGGCGGGTGGGGAGGGTGGAAGGGAAGACCTCCAGCGACTCCAGGATCTCGACCTGGGCCTCCTCCTGGACCCGGGCGCGTTCCAGCAGCGCGGGGAGGTGGCCGATGTTGTGGGTGCCGAAGACCACGTCGACCCAGGGCGCCTTCCTGACGATGGTCTCGCGGTCCTTCTGGGCGAGGCAGCCGCCGACGGCGATCTGCATCCCGGGCTGCACCGCCTTCACGGAGGCGAGCTGGCCGAGGTTGCCGTAGAGGCGGTTGTCGGCGTTCTCGCGCACCGCGCAGGTGTTGAACACGACGACGTCGGCGTTCGCCCCGGCGGCGGCCCTGGCGTAGCCGGCGTCCTCGAGCAGGCCGGACAGGCGCTCGGAGTCGTGCACGTTCATCTGGCAGCCGTGCGTACGGATCTCGTATGTCCGTGCGGAGGTCTTGGAAGCTTCTGCGGTACCCACGCACCCAAGGGTACGGGCAGGTCGGGCCGGGCTCGTGCGGGTTCCTCCACGGGCTCCTCCGTGGGTTCGTCCGGGGTTCCTCCGGCGCGGTCGGGCTGGCAGGATCACCCGCATGGCTGAAACCTGGCACCTGCGCACGCTGCTCGCCCGAGGGGCGCGCTCGCGCGTGGTCCGGGCCGTGACGGCACTGGTGGTGCTGGGCGCCGGCGGGCTGGGGTGGTGGCTCGGCTCACCGGACGGGGTGGCGTATCCGCGGGGCACCTACGGGATGGCGACCGGCTCGGCCGGGGGCGTGTACGAGCGGTACGGCCGGCTGCTCAAGCCGAACGTGACCCGGGACATCCCAGGGGTCACCCTGCGCCTGGACGCGAGCGTGGGCGGCCCGGACAACCTGCACCGGATCGCCGACGGCCGGGACACCTTCGGCATCGCGACCGCGGACGCGGTGGCGCACTACGCGGGGCCGAACGGCTCCCGGCTGCGGGCGATGGGACGGCTGTACGACGACTACGTCCAACTGGTCGTGCCGAGCGGCTCGTCGATCCACTCCGTCCAGGACCTGCGCGGTCGGCGAGTGGGGACCGGGCAGCACGGCTCGGGGGTCGCGCTGATCGCCGACCGGGTGCTGGGGGTCGCCGGGGTCCATGTGGTCTCGGTTCCGCTGGGCATCGACGAGGCGCCGCAGCAGTTGCGGGACGGGCGCATCGACGCGTTCTTCTGGTCCGGAGGGCTGCCTACACAAGGGGTCACCACGCTCACGGGCGAGTCCCAGGTGCGGCTGGTGCCGCTGGGCGGGCTGGCGGCGGCGCTGGACGCACTCGCGGCGAAGGAGGACCCGGGCGCGAGGAACACCCAGATCTACCGCGGCTCGACCATGCCGGCGAGCGCGTACCCGCGGACGTTTCCCGACACCGCGGTGTCCACGATCGCCGTGGCGAACCTGATGGTCACCCGGGACGACGTGCCGCTCGGCCTGGTGCAGCGGATGACGGGGGCGGTCATCGCCAGCAGGGACGTGATCGGCGAGCAGGTGCACTCGGCGCAGATGGTGGACATCCGTTCGGCGATCTACACCGATCCTCTGCCACTGGCGGAGGGGGCGCGGCGGTACTACGTGTCGGCGAAGCCCTGACGGCTCCAGGTTTCGGACAGCCCCAGGGCCTGAGCCCGCGCGGCAGACGCTACGGACGTCCCGTCAGTTCGTTCTGGACCAACCCGCGGAGCGGGCCGGACACGGCCGCGTCGAGCATGCGGGTGGCTTCCAGGCGCATCGACCGGGCGAGTTCCGCGTCCACCGCGGACTGGGCCAGCGGCCGCAGGCGGCGGACGGTGCCGACGGCTTCGGCGGCCTCGGCGTCGGTCAGCTGGTGTCCCGCGTAACGGACGAAGATATGGACGGCGCTGAACTCGACGAAGCGCCGGGCGAGGTGGCCGATGTCACCGCGCAGTTCCTCCAGGTGCGCGATGATCGCGGGCAGCGGGACACCGAGCGCGTGGAGTTCGACCGCGACGGCGAGCAGGCCGGGGCTGGGGACGATGAACTCCGGCGCCCCGCTGTCGCCGGCCGCCCCGCTGTCCACTGCCACGGCGCCGTCCACCGCCGCCCCGCCGTCCACCGCAGCGCTGTCGGCGTCCTGGATCGGCTCCAGCACGCCGAGGCGGACCGCGTCGGCGATGGCCTGCTCGTCCTCCACACCGTGGAAGGACTCGATCAGCGCGGCCCGGCTGAGCCGCTCCGGTTCCTCGTCCGTCCACGGCGCGGTGACCTCGGCGACCAGGCCGAGGACCCCGCCGAGCCCGCGCCCGCTCTCCCAGGCGTCCAGGAGTTCCTTGATCCCGGCCAGCGTGTGGCCGCGGTCCAGCAGTTGGGCGACCAGCCGGAGCCGTTCCAGATGGGCCTGATGGTAGACGTTGGCCCGGCCGCGCCGGTCGGCCGGAGGCAGCAGGCCACGGTCCTGGTAGGCGCGCACGTTGCGGACGGTGGTGCCGGCCGCACGGGCGAGGTCGTCGATCCGGTACTCCGTGCGCTGCCTCGGCACCGTCGTCACGTTGTGTTCCTCCACTCCCCGGATTGCCGAACGCAAAGCTCAGCGCGGCACCGAGCGTACCGCCGGGACGTGTGCGGACGCGGTGGTGGAGCCGACGGAGGGCACGCTCCCGTCGCGGACCGCGTCCAGGAACTCGCTGATCCACTCGGCGAGCTGGTCGGGGCGGGTGAGCGGCAGCCAGTGCCCGGCGTCGACGGTGCGGCGGCGCAGCACCGGGGCCCAGCGGTCGAGGTCGTCGTAGAGGTGCCGGGAGAGGTACGGATCGCCGGTGGGGACCACGAGTTGGACCGGAACGGTGGCGATCCGGTCGGGTCGGGGGTCGCGCAGCCGGTCGCGCATGTTGGCGCGGTACAGCCACGTGCCGTTGGCTGCGTCCTCGGGAAGGGTCGCCGAGGGGCGGTCGTCCGCGACGGGAAGCCGCTCCATGACGCGGCGGACGGCGGGCCAACGCCGACCCAGCGGTCCGCGCCACAGCGCTTCCGGAACACGGGGTACCTGGAAGGCGTAGACGTACCAGGAGCGCAGTCCCTGGCCCAGGGCCTGCAGCAGGCTCCGGGCCGTCGGCGGGTGCAGGCGGTCGCGCAGCCAGAAGCCGAAGTGGTCGAGACAGGGTCCGGAGATGCTGGTGAAGGAGGCGAGGCCGCCGCGCAGCCGCGGCGAGGTGGCGAACTCCCAGCCCTGGACCGAGCCCCAGTCGTGTCCGACGAGGTGGACCGGCCCGTACGGGGCGAGTGCGTCGAGCACCGAGAGGAAGTCCTCCTCCAGGCGTTCCAGCAGATAGCTCTCGGCGCGGGGCTCGGGCGCGGAGGACTGCCCCGCGCCCCGGACGTCGTAGGCGACGACGTGGTAGCGGGCGGCGAGACGGGTCATCACCGGTTCCCAGACCTGCTTGCAGTCCGGATATCCGTGCAGGAAGAGCAGGGTGGGACGGGTGGTGTCACCCGCCTCGACGACGGCGAGCTCGACGTCGTCCGCAGTCACGCGGTGTTCCCTGGCTTCGGGGATCATCGGGTCTCCCTACCTGCGCCCACATTCTCATCGGTCAATGTGTCAGTGGTTACTGGCGCGGTCAATGGTCAGAGCATCACCGAGGTGCGGCCGGCGCGCCACCCGGTTCAGGACGTGGGCACGGCCAGGGTGACGGTGAGCCCACAGGGCTCGTTGGGACCGAACTCCAGCTCGCCGCCCGAGGCGGTGAGCAGGGTGCGGGCGATGGAGAGACCGAGACCGGAACCGTCGACGTTCTGGTGTCGCGGGCTGCGCCAGAAGCGGTCGCCGACCCGGTCCATCTCCTCCTCGGTCAGGCCTGGCCCGGCGTCCGAGACCGAGACGGCCAGGCGCCCCGCGGTGGCGCTCACGGCGACCCGCACCTGCTCGCCGCGCGGGGTGAACTTCAGCGCGTTGTCGATCACCGCGTCCAGCGCGCTGCCGAACCCGACCGGGTCGGCCAGGCCGAGCATGGGCAGCTCCGGAGCGTCGTAGACCAGGCCGACGCCCCGGTCCTGGGCCAACCGGGACCAGCCCTCGACCCGATCGCCGGCGAGCCGGGCCAGATCGGTCGGCTCTGCGCCCTGGCCGGCGTGCTCGGCGACAGCGAGTCCGAGCAGGTCGTCGAGGACCTGGGCCAGCCGCCGGCCCTCCACCCGTACTCCGGTGAGTTCGTCCTCGTGTCCCTCCGGCAGTTCCATGCCCATCGCCTCAACCCGCAGCATCAGCGCGGCCAGGGGGTTGCGCAGCTGGTGCGAGGCGTCAGCGACGAAGGCCCGTTGCTGGTCCAGCACCCGCTCGACGTGGTCCGCCATCTCGTTGAACGCCCTTGCCAGCCGCCGCAGTTCAGGTGGGCCACCGGCGGGGGCCACTCTGGACGCGAGCCGCCCGGTGGCGATGTCGTGGGTCACCTTGTCCAGGTCCTGCACAGGGCGCAGCACCCACCCGGTCAGCAGGACGGCGGCGGCGACGGCGACCAGGACGGCCACCGCCTCCCCGCCGCCGAGCAGCAGCCAGCGGCGCAGGATGCGCGCGCCCAACGCCCCGGTGGGCGACTCGGTGACGACCACCGCGACGACGTCGCCGTCCCAGACCACGGGCGAGGCCACGACCAGCCGCCGATCCGACTGCCACGGCCAGGCCTGCGCCGGGTCGTGGCTACGCCGCCCGTCCAGCGCCTCACGGAACGGCTGCGCGGAGTCGCCCTGGGTGGCGTCGGTCCAGCCGCCGGGGTCGGCGGTGATGGGCTTGCCGCTGAGGTTGAACACCCCGGCGGGGATGCCGTAGACCTCGTAGTAGCGCCGCACCTCGGTGACCAGCGTGCGGAGCTGCTCGTCCGCGGTCGGCGTGCCCGACTGGCCGATCGGGTTCTGGGCGAGAGCGGCAAAGCGGGCGGTGTCGTCGATCCGGTCCACCACCAGGCGCTGCTGCTCCGCCGCTGCCTCGCTGATCGCCAGCGGAAATCCGAGCGCGACGAGCACGCAGGCCATGAGGGCGAGCAGGATGCCGAGCAGGCGAGTACGCATCAACCAGCTGCCGGGTCGACGCCGGTCACGGGGACAGCCGTGGGAACGGTATCCGGGGTGCCGCCGTCCTGCGGGAGGACCAGCCGGTAGCCGATGCCGCGGACGGTCTCGATCAGGGCGGGGACGGCGAGCTTGTGCCGCAGCGAGGCGATGTGGACTTCGAGGGTGCGCGCGGTGCCCTCCCAACTGCTGCGCCAGACCTCGCTGATGATCTGCTCGCGGCGGATCACCACGCCGGGGTTCTGCGCGAGCAGGGCGAGCAGGTCGTACTCCTTGCGGGTGAGCGGCACATCGCGGTCGTGGACCAGGGCCCTGCGGGCGGCGGGGTCCAGGTGCAGGCCCCAGGAGCGGCTGAGCCGGTCGGCGGTGGTCTCCGCCGGGCGGGCCGGGTCGGCGGCGGGTGGCGGCGGACCGGAGCCCCGCCTGGCCACGGCGTGGATCCGGGCCAGCAGCTCGCCCATGTCGTAGGGCTTGACGACGTAGTCGTCGGCGCCGAGGTTCAGGCCGTGGATCCGGGAGCTGATGTCGGAACGCGCAGTGACCATGATCACAGGGATGCCGACCCGGCGCCGGATCTGGCCGCAGACCTCGAAGCCGTCGCGGTCGGGCAGCCCGAGATCGAGCAGCACCACCCGGTAGGGTCCGCGCCCGTCCGGCACCAGGGCGTCCAGCGCCTCGTTCCCGGTGCGGGCGTGCCGTACGTCGAAGCCGTGCTTGCTCAGCACCGTGACCAGCGCGGCGGCCACATGGTCGTCGTCCTCGACGAGGAGCAGGCGCATGTCGTCTCCTCCTTGCGGCGGGCACTCCTGTGGAGTGCACCCCATCCCGGTTGAGCCCTCCCGGTCAAGCCCTGTCCCGCCAGGCGAACGGACCGTTACCGAGCTGCGATGATCATCACAGCGGGCGGCGATCCTCAAATCCCCCTCAGAAAACACTTCAGCCCCTCGGAGCAGGCATATCGTCTTGGGAAGGCCCCGTGATCGTCCGCGCGGGGCCGCCACCCGAACCGAAGGAGCGCGAACGTGCCCGAAGCCGTGCAACAGGGCGGCTCGGCCGAGAGCCTGGTCGCGCTACGCGGCGTCAGCAAGCGCTCCGGGCTGGTGCAGGTGCTCCACGAGATAGACCTCGACCTGGCGCGCGGGGAGATCGTCGCGGTGCTCGGTCCCGCCGGCTGCGGGAAGTCCACGCTCTGCCGGGCCGTCAACGGCCTGGAACGGATCGACTCCGGCACCATCACCATGGAGGGGCAGCCGCTGCGAAGCCGCCGCCGGGCGCTGTCCCGGAGGCTGTCCCGGGTAGGGGCCGACATCGCGGGTATCGGGCCGGTCGTCCAGTCGTTCAGCCTGTTCGCCCACCGCACCGTGCTGCAGAACGTGACGCTCGGGCAGTCCTGGATCCGGCGTCTCGCGGCGTCGGACGCGGAGCGGAGGGCGCTCGCACTGCTGGAGCGCGTCGGCATGGCCGAGCACGCCGCCCGCTACCCGTGGGAGCTCTCCGACGGCCTGCAGCAGCGGGTTGCCATCGCCCGCGCTCTGGTGAGCGGTCCCAAGCTGATGGTGTTCGACGAACCGGCCGTGTCGCCCGTCCCGTCGCCGGCCGACGACGTGACGAAGGTGCTGCGCAGCCTGGCGGCGGAGGGAATGGCGACCCTGGTCGCCACCCGCGACGCGGCCTTCGCCCGTTCGACGGCCGACCGGGTCGTGTTCATGGCGGGCGGACGCATCATCGAGCAGGGTCCGCCGGACGAGTTCTTCACCAGGCCGCGGACGGCACGGGCCAAGGACTTCCTCGCCGGAGGGCAGAACCGCTGAGCGTCCCACGGTCGCCGTGCGACGCTCCCGGCGAGCCGCGGGGCGGTGCGGCGCGCAGGACCGGCGCGGGACCGGGCGCGCCACGAACCGGCGTACACCTGAGACTGCTTGACGCCGCGCCAGGCGATCTGTTGCAGTGACCTCATGACTGGCCCAGCCCGTACCGGAAGAGCCGCACCCTCGGCAGGGCGCCCGTGGACCCCGTGATCATCGCCGGGGCCGGTCCGGTGGGCCTGGCGCTGGCGCTGGCGCTGGCACGCCACCAGGTTCCCTCCGTGGTTCTGGACGACGGCGCCGGTGTCTCCCCGGAGGGGGCACGGTCGACCGTGCTGCGTGCCGACACCACCGAGTTCCTCGCCCGAGTCGGCTACGGCCGGGTCGCCGCCGACGGGCGCGGTTGGACCTCCTGGCGGACCCTGCGGCGCGGCCGCGAGCTGCTGCACCTCCCGCTGCCGGCCGACGAGGTGCTGCACCTGGCCCAGCACCGGCTCCAGCGCGGGCTGCGCGACGCGGTGTCCGCCACCCCGCTGATCGACCTCGTCCAGCACTCGGCCGTCACCGAGGTCGAGCAGGACGCCGACGGTGTGAGCGTCCACAGCGGGAAGACCTGGTGGCGCGGCAGCCATCTGGTCGGTTGCGACGGGCCGCGCTCGACCGTGCGCAAGCAACTGCAACTGCGCTTCCCCGGGCGCGCCGCCGCCGACCACTACGCCGTCGCCACGGTCAGGGTCGACCTGCCGTTCCCAGGCGAGGCCCGGCTGCACCGCGACGCGCCGCAGCCCATGGAGAGCCGGGGCACCGGTAGCCGCGAGGTGACCGCCCGGCCCCTCCCCGACAGCGTCTGGCGGCTCGACTGGCGGCTGCCGGTACAACGTCCCGCGCTCACGCCCGATGCCGTGGTCGAGCAGCTGCGGGCGACCCTGTCCGGGTGGAACGGGGGCACGGTTCCCGCCTACGAGCTGATCACGACGGCCGACCACGTCGTCCAGCAACGGCTGGCCACCCGGTTCCAGGTCGGCCGGGTCTTCCTCGCCGGGGACGCCGCGCACCTGCTCGGCTCGCTCGGGATGCAGAACCTCGACGAGGGTCTGCGCGACGCCGACAACCTGGCCTGGAAGCTCGCGCTGGTGTGGCACAACTGCGCCACCGAGCGCCTCCTGACCACCTACCAGCAGGAGCGCCGGGGCTCGGTGATCGCCCGGCTGCGCGCCGTGGACCAGGCCATGCCGCTGCTGCAGCCCAGCACTCCCCTGCTGGAGGCGCGCCGCAGCGTGCTCTCCGGCTCGCTTCGGCGCAACGCCACCCTGTTGTCCGACGGCACGCTCGGTCGGGGACGCCTCGGCGCGGCTCCCGCCTATCCCGGGCGCACCCGCCCTTCGCTCAGCCCGGCGCTCTCCCCCACCAGCCCCGGCGTGCTCGTCCCTGACGTGCCCGTGGTGACCACGGACGGCGCCTCAGACCGGTTGCGGGCCCGCCTCGGCCGGGGCTTCCTGGTCGTCCTGGTCGCGCCCGGCACCACCGTGTGGGCCAGCGAGCACTGGCTCGGCGCGGGGCTCATGCCCCAGCTCACCGAGGCCACCGAGGCCCTGCCGCTACCGGCCGAGCTGCTGGTCACCGAGGCCTATCCGACGGCGGTTCCGCACACCGTGCTGCTGATCCGGCCGGACGGGCACCTCGTCGCCGCCCTGCACGGCTGCCGTCCGGACGACCTGTGGACGCTGGCCGACCGCGCCAGGGGCGGCTCCGCCGAGCTGCCGAGCCCCCGCGACCGCGCCGCCACGGCTGGGAGTCGTGTTCCGGCCGACCGGGCCCGTGCCTGATCGGCGGTCCCGTCCGGCGGAGCTGACGGGAGATCAGCCTTGACGATCACTACACCCCGTGCTTCACTGGCGCCCATGTGGCAGCAGTGCAGGTGGCTTCGGCCACTCGGAGTTTCGGCTGAGGGCTCGGGTGTCGCCCCCCGAGACGTCGGAGCGCTGTCCACCATGTCGATGACCGGCGTGCACCTGGTGCGCCGCGCCCACCTGGACCTGGTCCGGTACATGGGCGCGCTCTGTACACCCGGCTAGCAGCCGTCCCATCCCGCTCCACTGATGTCTGCGGCGATCGCCGCTCCCTCGTGCGTGCCCGCGTCGGACTCCGCTCGCTTCGCTGAGCCTCCCGACGCGTTGAGCCGTACGCCGAACCGCCTCGCACGACCGCGAACCGCCCTCGCTCCCCTTGCGCAGCGCCGCGCACGGCTTCCGCGTACCCGGTCGCCTCCACACCTCAGGATGCCCCCTTGCCGCTCACCCGCACCCGCACACGCACCCGCAGCGACTCCCCGATCCCCACGCTCGGCGACCTGCTCGCGTTCGCCAGAGCGACCGCCGCGGACCCGCTCGCGCTGGCCCAGCTCGCCATCAATCCGGAGGAGCGCACCTGGGTGCGACTCGAAGGGCCGATGGGCAGCGAGGCATGGCTGATCGGCTGGCCGCCCGAGTCCGAGACCGGCTGGCACGACCACGGCGGATCGAGCGGCGCCTTCGTCACCGCGAGCGGCGAGCTCAGCGAGTTGTCGCTGGGACTGCCCATCCCGACCGACGGCTGGCGCAGCCTGGAACTCGCCGAGGGCGTCGACCGCCGACGGGCCCTGCCGGCAGGCCGGGGCCGGTCCTTCGGCCCGCACCACGTCCACCAGGTGATCAACCCTTCGGAGCAGCAGCACGCGGTGTCGGTGCACTGCTACTACCCGCCGCTGCCCAAGGTGCGCCGCTACGCCCGCACCGGCGACGTCCTGCGGCTCGCGCTGGTCGAGATGCCCGAGGAGTGGTGACCGTGACCCTGGCCACACCACCCACGACGCCCTCGCCCTCCTTGGCGCCGGCGCCGCTGCCGACGCCGCTGCCGGTGGGAATCGACGAGCTGCTGGACCGGGAGCGAGGGCACCTCGATCGCCTGACGCCTGATCAGGCAGCGGACGCCATAGCCGACGCCGGGGCGTTGCTGGTGGACATCCGCTACGCCGCGCTGCGCGACCGGGACGGCACGGTCCCCGGCGCGCTGATCGTGGAACGCAACGAACTGGAGTGGCGGCTCGACCCGCAGTGCGACTACCGGCTGCCCGAGGCCACCGGGCACGACCTGCAGATCATCGTGTTCTGCAACGAGGGCTACGCCTCCAGCCTGGCGGCGCGCTCGCTGCAGGCACTCGGGCTGAGTCGGGCCACCGACCTGATCGGCGGTTTCCAGGCCTGGGCAGCCGCCGGGCTTCCAGTACAGCCCCCCGCGGGTCGGGGCAAGGGAGGCGAGGACGGGATCAGCGGGCGTACTCCGTCGCCCGGCTCTCCCGGATCACGGTGATCCGGATCTGCCCGGGGTAGGTCAGCTCCTCCTCGACCTGTTTCGCCACATCCCGGGCGATGACCTGTGCCTGGAGGTCGTCGACGGCCTCCGGCAGCACCATCACCCTGACCTCCCGGCCCGCCTGCATCGCGAAGACCTTGTGTACGCCCTCATGGCGGGCGGCGATCTGCTCCAGCCGTTCCAGCCGGCGCGCGAAGAGTTCGAGCGACTCGCGGCGTGCCCCCGGACGGCCACCGGAGCAGGCGTCCGCCGCCTGCGTCAGTACGGCCTCGACGGTCTGCGGTTCCACCTCGTTGTGGTGCGCCTCTATGGCGTGGACGACCTCCTCCGCCTCCCCGTAGCGCCGTGCCAGTTCCGCGCCGATCAGGGCGTGGCTGCCCTCGACCTCGTGGGTGAGCGCCTTGCCGACGTCGTGGAGCAGGGTGCAGCGCTTCACCAGCGCCGGGTCGACCCGCAGCTCGGAGGCCATCATCCCGGCGATGTGCGCGGACTCCACCAGGTGGCCCAGCACGTTCTGTCCGTACGAGGTGCGGTAGCGCAGTCGGCCGAGCAGGCGCAGCAGCTCGGGGTGCAGCTCGGCGACTCCGACCTCAGCGAGCGCGTCCTCGGCCGCACGGGCGCACATCCGCTCCACCTCGATCAGGCTGCGCTCGTACTCCTCCTCTATCCGGAGCGGATGGATCCGGCCGTCGGCGACCAGCGCCTCCAGCGTGAGCCGGCCGACCTCCCGGCGCACCGGGTCGAAGCAGGACAGCAGCACCGAGGCGGGAGTGTCGTCGATGATCAGGTTGACGCCGGTGACGCTCTCGAAGGAGCGGATGTTGCGGCCCTCGCGGCCGATGATCCGGCCCTTCATCTCGTCGCCGGGCAGCCGGAGCACGGTCACCACCGACTCCGCGGTCTGCTCGGCGGCAACCCGCTGGACCGCCGTCGCGACGATCTCCCGCGCCCTCGACTCGCCCTCGGTACGCGCCCGCCGCTCGATCTCGCGTACGGTACGCACCGCCTCACGCTTCGCCTGCTCCTCGGCGCCGCGCACGATCTCGGCGCGGGCCTGGGCCGCGCTCAGCCCGGCGGCGCGCTCCAGCGCCAGCCGCTGCTCGGCCTCCGCGAGCACCGCCTGAGCGCGCAACTCCTCGCGCTGCCGGACGAGCACGGCCTGGGCCTCGGCGGCCTCGACCGCGCAGGCGTTCAACCGCCGCTGCTCGGCCTCCAGCCGGCTCTCGCGCTCGGTGCTGCGCAGCTCACGGCGTTCCCACTCCGCGCGCAGCCGGACCAGCTCCTCGCGCTGGCGGTGCAGCTGGGTGCGGGCTGTCAGCAGCGCACCTGCCAGGACCAGACCGGCCAACACGAAAAGCGCGATCTCCATCGGTCCTCCCCTGCAGGCTGCCCTGCTCCGCAACACGCGGTGAGGGACCGTCCGGGCACCGACCGACCGGTGTGCGGGAACGCCAAAGGCACCCTTTGCCCGCAGGAGACAGGTCGTCAGATCATCGAACCGCTGAGCCCGTTCGGATGCGCCCGCAGTGATCCCTCACTGCTTGTGAGGCTAAGTCCAGGTTACGAAACGGTCAAGATAGCGATCGAATCTGTCCGTTCGCCATCAACCGGTTCACTCGTCCTCCTCGGGCTCCATGACCTGCTCGGCGTCCAGTGCAGCCCGCACCACGCGCAGTGCCAACCCCTCCGAGTAACCGCGCCGGGCGAGCATCCCGGCGAGACGGCGGATGCGGACCTGCCGGTCCAGGCCGCTGGTCGAGCGGAGCTTGCGTTCCACCAGCTCGCGCGCCGTGTCCGCCTCCTGCTCGGGGTCGAGCTGGGACACCGCCTCGGCGACAACCGTGTTGTCGACGCCGCGACTGCGCAGTTCCATCGCCAGGGCTCGCCGCGCCAGGCCCCGACCGCGGTGGCGGGACTCCACCCAGGCGCCAGCGAAGGCGGCGTCGTCGATGAGCCCGACCTCCTCGAAGCGGGAGAGGACCTCCTCGGCCACCTCCTCCGGCAGGCCGCGCTTGCGCATCGCGTCGGCGAGTTGCCTGCGGGTCCGGGGCGATCCGGTGAGCAGGCGCAGGCAGAGCGCGCGAGCCTGTGCGGCTGGGTCGGCCGGTTCCCCCGGAGGCGCGTCCTCCCGGTCGGGCGTCGATTCACCGCCCCAACCGCGTCGGCGCGCCCGGCCACGACGGCGTGATCCAGGGCCCGGTTCGAATGCCGGTTCGAGATCCGGTTCGGGACCCGCTTCACCGTCCGGTTCAAGGTCCGGCACCGGATCCGCTTCACGGTCCGGCCGGTCGGCGGGGAGGGCGTACTCCTCCCCGCCGATGCCGTTGGCGCACCAGTCGCGCGGCCCCCAGGCGTCGCGCGCCGGTGTCTGCTGATCGGGCCGGCCTGTCACGGTCAGGACTTGTTCGCCGTCACCGGCTCAGCCGCAACGGCCGGAGTCGGCACCACCGGAGCCTCCGCAGCCACAGGAGCCGCGGGGGTCGCCGCGGCCGCAGCCGCCGCCTTCGCCTTGCTCGCGCGGGTGGTCACCGACTTGACCACGGGGATGATCTCCTTGACCGCGGGCTCGGCACCGCCCTCGACCTTGCGCGGTCCGACGCCCAGCTTCTCCTTGATCTTCGTCTCGATCTCGTCGGCCAGGTCCGGGTTGTCCCGGAGGAAGTTGCGGGCGTTCTCCTTGCCCTGGCCCAGTTGGTCGCCCTCGTACGTGTACCAGGCGCCGGCCTTGCGGACGAAGCCCTGCTCCACGCCCATGTCGATCAGGCCGCCCTCGCGGCTGATGCCCTGGCCGTAGATGATGTCGAACTCGGCCTGCTTGAACGGCGAGGCGACCTTGTTTTTGACCACCTTGACGCGGGTGCGGTTGCCGACCGCCTCGGTGCCGTCCTTGAGGGTCTCGATCCGGCGGATGTCCAGGCGCACCGAGGCATAGAACTTCAGCGCCCGGCCACCGGTCGTGGTCTCCGGCGAACCGAACATCACGCCCACCTTCTCGCGAAGCTGGTTGATGAAGATGGCGGTGGTCTTGGACTGGCTCAGCGCACCGGTGATCTTGCGCAGGGCCTGGCTCATCAGCCGGGCCTGCAGGCCGACGTGGGAGTCGCCCATCTCGCCCTCGATCTCGGCGCGGGGCACCAGCGCGGCCACCGAGTCGATCACGATCAGGTCGACCGCGCCGGAGCGGATCAGCATGTCCGTGATCTCCAGTGCCTGCTCACCGGTGTCCGGCTGGGAGACCAACAGGGCGTCGGTGTCCACGCCGAGCTTCTTGGCGTAGTCGGGGTCGAGCGCGTGCTCGGCGTCGATGAAGGCGACGATGCCGCCGGCCTTCTGGGCGTTCGCCACCGCGTGCAGGGTGAGGGTGGTCTTTCCGGAGGACTCCGGACCGTAGACCTCGACCACGCGGCCGCGCGGCAGCCCGCCGACGCCGAGGGCGATGTCCAGCGCGATCGAGCCGGTCGGGATGACCTCGATCGGGGCGCGCGCCTCGTCGCCGAGGCGCATCACCGAGCCCTTGCCGAACTGCCGTTCAATCTGGGCGAGCGCGGTCTCAAGGGCCCGCTCGCGGTCGTTCGCTGCCATGGATTCCGTCCTGGGGGTCTGTGCTGAGCGCTTCATCACGCAAGACGCTAGCGCGCACCACTGACAATCGGCCCCTGACCGGGCGTACGCCTGTGGATAACTCGCTGCGGCTCAGTATAGGGAACGCCAGTTCGATTCACTGGCGGCACTCCCGTTTCGGCCGGACCCACCCTCCCCATCAGCCCTTCCCCGCCAGCCCTCCCCACCAGACTTCCCCACCAGACCGTCCCGGTCAGCGCTGCGAGGCCGGCACGTCCACCGCGCTGCACACAGCGCGCCACACGTCCTTCGCCTCCCAGCCCGCGTCGAGGGCCTGGTGCACCGTTCGCCCGCCGAGCTCGGTCATCACGTGGTCCCGCGCGAAGCTGTCCGCGTACACCGCCCCGAAGTGGGCGTTCATCCTCTTCCAGAACTCCGTCAGCCGCATGGGTTCCAGTATCGGACAGCAGTGGGCCGTCCCGACGCCGGTCGGGACGGCCCACTGCTGTCGACTCGCGGGTTCACCCGGCGTGGGCGACCTCCGCTCCGGCGAGCGCGCTCTCATGCAGGTCACCGCGCCGGATCAGGGTGAAGCCGATCAACGCGCTGACGGCGGCGACCGCGCCGCCGGCCAGCAGGACCTGGTCCAGGCCGTGCACGAACGCCGTCCGCGCGGCCTCGGCAACCGGCTGGGCCAGGCCCTTGGGCAGCGCACCGGCGAGCTGGTCGCCCGCCCCCGCGGCCACGCCCTTGCCGAACTGGTGCGCCTGCGGGCCGAGCCGGCTTCCAGCGGCGGAGGAGGCGAAGGAGTTGACGACGCGGTGCTGGAACATCGCGCCGAACCCGGCGATGCCGATGGCGATGCCGACCTGCTGGAAGGTCTCGCCCATCCCGGCCGCCATCCCGGCGCGCCCCGGCTCGACGACCGCGATGGACAGCGAGGCGCGCGGAGGGTTGAACATGCCCATCCCCGCGCCGGTGACGACCATGCTGGGCAGCAGCGCGGTCCAGGTGCTGTGCACATCGACCAGGGAGACCAGGGAGAGACCGACCGCGATCAGGGTGAGCGACGTGCCCACCAGGATCCGCGGCGGGACGGCGACGGTGAGGCTGCCGGTGATCGCCGCGACCACGAACAGCGTGAGCGTCAGCGGCAGGAACCGTAGGCCGGTGGCCCAGGGCGAGTAGCCGAGGACGTTCTGCATGTAGGAGACCTGCAGGAAGATCGCGGACATCCCGGCGGCGTTGGCGAGCAGCGTCGCGGCGGAGATCCCGTTGAACGTCCTGATCCGGAACAGCGTCAGGTCGAGCATGGCGTCGGCGCCGGCCCGGCGCTCGATGGCCACGAACAGCACCAACAGGGCGGCGGACCCGGCGAACATGGCGAGGATCGGCGCGCTGGTCCAGCCCTGGGCCTCGCCGCGCAGGAAGCCCAGCACCAGCAGGGTCAGCGCGGTGGAGAAGAGGACCAGGCCGGCCCAGTCGACGCGGTGCGCGCCGGGTTCGGCCGACTCGCGGATCCGCAGCGCGCCGAGGACCATCGCGACGATCCCGATCGGCACGTTGACCAGGAAGATCCAGCGCCAGCTGAGGCCGTCGGTGAGGCCGCCGCCGATCAGCGGGCCGAAGGCGATGGCGAGCCCGGAGACCCCGCCGAAGACGCCGAACGCCATGGCCCGGTCCTTGCCCCGGAACTCCTGCCCCAGCAGCGCCGGGCCGACCGCGAACAGGACGGCGGCGCCGACGCCCTGAGCGCCTCGGGCGAGGTTGAGGGCGAGGATGCCCGGCGCCGCGCCCGCAGCCAGCGACGAGAGTGTGAAGATCGCGAATCCGGTGATGAACACCCGCTTGCGGCCGAGCCGGTCGGCGAGCGAGCCGCCGGTGAGCAGGAAGGCGGCGAGGGTCAGCGCGTAGGCGTCCAGGACCCACTGCAGGTCGGAGAAGCCCGCGTGGAGCGTGGTGCGCAGGTCGGGCAGGGCGACGTTCACGACCGTGAGGTCAAGCATCAGCATGAAAGTGGCGATCGAGACGATCGCGAGGGTCCACCAGCGGTTGACGGCGGGGTTGCGATCGGCCGCCGCTCCGTCCGGTACGTGCATGGTTTCGACGGCGGTAGACATGGCTGTCCCCTTGACGGTGAGTCGGCGGGTGTGCGGCAATGGGCCACGAACATGAACGCGAGTCATTGCTCGCATTTACTGGTCCGAGAATACGAGCCTTTGCTCGCATTAGTCAACGGGCCTAGACTGGCCGGGGTCGACGACGGTCGGCGGCGGCGACGGAGGCGGGCGTGGCACAGCAGGTCGAGGGCGCGGTGGCCGCCCCGAAGCGGCGGCAGGCGCGCGGCGAGCGCCGCATCGCCGAGCTCCTGGAAGCGGCCGGCCAGGTCTTCGCGGAGTCCGGCTACTCGGCGACGACGACCAACGCCATCGCTGCCCGCGCGGGCGTCTCCCCGGGCACCCTCTACCAGTACTTCCCCAACAAGGACGCCATCGCGGACGCCCTCGCCGAGCGGTTCGCCGCCGAGCTGGAGACGCTGCAACGGCTCCTGGTGCCGGACCTCGCCGCGCTGCCGCTGGACGAACTGCTCTCCCGGGTGCTCGACCCCATGCTCCGCTTCCAGTTGGAGAACCCGGCCTGCCCGGTGCTGTTCATGGGCCCGGACGTGCCGCAGCGCCTCGCGGACGTGCACGCACCGCTGCAGGCGTCGTTGCTGGCCGGAGTGGCGGACCTGCTCGGGGCGCTCGCCCCGCAGCTGCAGCCCGACGAGCTGCAGCGCAGCGCGGCGGTGGCGCTGCACATGTTCAAGGGCGTACTGCCGCTGCTGGTCACCACTCCCCCGGCGGAACTCCCCGCGCTGGTGGAGGAGATCAAGACGATGTTCCTCGGCTACTTCACCGTGCTGATCGGGCGCGGCTGACGCACCGTCACGGGGTCGGCAGCTCCACCAGCCCGTACCCGTAGTAGGCCGCCCCGGGGCAACCGTCGCCGCCGACCTGCCCGGACGGGCACTCCTCGGGCCGCGCCGCCCGCTCCAGCAGCCGCGCGAGCTCCGCGCCGCCCGCGCCGGGGTGCTGCGCCGCCTCCACCGCCGCCACGCCGCTGACGTGTGCCGCCGCCATCGAGGTCCCGGCCAGGGCGGCGTAGCCGCCACCCGGCCAGTCGGACACGACCGCCCGGTCAGGACCGCCGTCCGGATCTCCACCCGGCGCCGCCAACTGCACTCTGCCGGCACCCCAGTTGGAGTAGCCGGCGAGGCTGCCGTCCGGGTCCAGGGCGGTCACGTCCAGCACCCCGGGCAGTCCGCCCGGCAGCCGGATGCACTCGGCGCCCAGGCGCCTGCTGACCGGGGGCGTGCCGTCGACCCGGTCGTTGGGGCTGCGGTCGTCGGTGCGCACCCCGCCCAGGTCCTGCGCGTCGTTCCCGGCCGAGGCGACCACCACCGCGCCCTTCGCCTGGGCGTAGCTCACCGCGCGGCCCACGGCGGCGGTCACTGCCGCCTGGTCGGGATCCTCCGGGCAGTTGTACTTCCACGGGTCGCCGAAGTAGCTGTCATTGATCACCCTTGCGCCGTGGTCGGCGGCCCAGAGGAAGCCGCAGACCAGGTTCTCGCCGTAGTACTGCCCGACCGCGCCGAGCAGCCGCACGGCGGCGATCCGTACGCCGGGGGCCACGCCTGCCACACCGTCACCAGGGCGGTTCGCGCCGATGATGCCGCTGACGTGGGTGCCGTGGCCGCTCTCCCCCACCCGGGGGTCGGGGCGCCAGGCGCCGGGGCTGCTGTCCGGGCTGCCGGTGGAGCAGGAGGCGGAGCGGCCGGGGTCGACGGCCGAGCGCAGATCCGGGTGGGTGTCGTCGACCCCGGAGTCGAGCACGGCGACGACGACGTCGTGGAGCTTCGCCGGACGGGCGGCGGCGACACCCACCATCCGCTGGTTCCACTGCGCCCGACCGTGCGGGTCCGCCGCCGGCGGGACGTCGTCGCGCGCCCCGCCCTCCTGCCCTGCCGTCAGACCGTGGACTGCCGCGATGCCGTGGACCGCGATGCCGTGGACCGCGATGCCGTGGACCGCGATGCCGTGGACCGCGTCGCCGCGACCGCCCTTGCCGCGGGGCGACAGCGCCTCGGGCTTGAGCCCTGACCCCACCGCCGGATCGGTGACGGGCGCGGTACGGCTCGCGCCGACGGCGAGCACGCCCGGTGCCCGGCGCACCCGGGCGGCGAAGTCCCCGCCGGCGCTGTACGCCAGCACCACTCCGATCTGCGGATACTCCTGCACCACCCGGCCGCCGCTCTGCCGCACGGCCTGGTCGGCCGCGGGCACGCCCGCCGCGTCCGCCTGCCGACCCACCACCAGATAGCTGAGATACATCGGCGACGATCCGCCGACATAGGGAACCGCCCCGCCGAGCAGCAGCCCCGCCACTGAGAGCACGACGACGCAGCGGGCAAGCCCGGCGGTACGACCCGCCTGATTCCGCCGCACCGACGCCTCCACCGCTCGGGAACCCCGGGAACCCAAGCGGGGATATTAATACGATATGAGCGGATATCGGATCGCGCCCGCTCGCATTTCCGGTCACCGAGCCAACCGCTCCGGTGCCGCTCCCACGCTCTGCCGAGCCGGAACGGGCGACCGTTCGCAGGACTGTCAGTGGCGCGGTGCACCATTGGGGACATGGCCGAACCCAAGAGCCCCCGCTCCCGTTCCGCCGCCGCGGCACGCGCCGCGGCCGCCGCGGCCGCGACCGCCGACGGGCAGGACCCGCTGGCGGGGTTCGGCGCGCCCGCGCGGGCCTGGTTCACGGCCGCGTTCCCCGCCCCCACCGCCGCCCAGGCGGGGGCCTGGCGGGCCATCGGCGAGGGCTCCGACGTCCTGGTCGTCGCCCCCACCGGCTCGGGGAAGACCCTTGCGGCCTTCCTCTCCTCGCTCGACCGGCTCTCCGTCACCCCGCCGCCCGCCGAGAACAGGAAGCGCTGCCGGGTCCTCTACGTGTCGCCGCTCAAGGCCCTGGCCGTGGACGTCCAGCGCAACCTCCGCGCGCCCCTCGCCGGGCTGCGCCAGGCCGCCCAGCGCCTGGGCCTGCCCGAGCCGGAGATCGAGGTCGGCATCCGCTCGGGTGACACCCCCGCGGCCGAACGGCGGCGCTTCGCCACCCACCCGCCGGACATCCTGATCACCACCCCCGAGTCGCTGTTCCTGATCCTCACCTCCGCCGCCCGCGAGGCCCTGCGCGGCGTGGAGACGGTCATCCTGGACGAGGTCCACGCCGTCGCCGGGACCAAACGCGGCGCGCACCTGGCGCTCACTCTGGAACGGCTCGACCAGCTGCTGCCCGCCCCCGCCCGCCGCATCGGCCTGTCCGCGACCGTGCGCCCGGTGGACGAGGTCGCCAGGTTCCTCAGCCCGCAGCGCAAGGTGACGATCGTTCAGCCGCCGTCCGAGAAGCGCTTCGAGCTGTCCGTCGTCGTCCCGGTCGAGGATCTCGGGGAGCTCTCGGGTGGCCGCCCGGGCGCGGAGCAGCCGGAGAACAACTCCTCCATCTGGCCGCATGTCGAGGAGCGGATCACCGACCTGGTCCAGGCGCATCGCTCCACGATCGTCTTCGCCAACTCGCGCCGGCTCGCCGAGCGCCTCTGCGGCCGCCTCAACGAGGTCGCCCACGAGCGCGCCACCGGCGAGTCCCTCGCGGATGTGCACGCCCCCGCCCAGCTCATGGCCCAGGCCGGGGTCAACAGGGCGGCCCCGCCGGTGCTGGCCAGGGCCCACCACGGCTCCGTCTCCAAGGAGCAGCGCGCCGACGTCGAGGAGCAGCTGAAGTCCGGCCTGCTCCCGGCCGTCGTCGCCACCTCCAGTCTGGAGCTGGGCATCGACATGGGGGCGGTCGACCTCGTCGTCCAGGTCGAGTCACCGCCCTCGGTCGCCTCCGGGCTGCAGCGGGTCGGTCGCGCCGGGCACCAGGTCGGCGCGGTTTCGACCGGCGTGGTGTTCCCCAAGTACCGCGGCGACCTGGTGCAGGCCGCCGTGGTGGTCGAACGGATGCGCAGCGGCTCCATCGAGTCCCTGCGCATCCCGCGCAACCCGCTGGACGTCCTCGCCCAGCAGATCGTCGCGATCACGGCCATGGACAGCTGGGACGTGGACGAGCTGCTGGCGATGGTCCGCCGGGCCGCGCCGTTCTCCGCGCTACCGCTCTCCGCGTTCGAGGCCGTGCTCGACATGCTCGCCGGGCGCTACCCGTCGGACGCCTTCGCGGAGCTGCGTCCCCGCGTCGTCTGGGACCGCGTCGCCGGCACCGTCACCGGGCGCCCCGGCGCCCAGCGCCTCGCCGTCACCTCCGGCGGCACCATCCCCGACCGGGGCCTGTTCGGCGTGTTCCTGGCCGGTCATGACCCGAAGAAGGGCGGCGGCAGGGTCGGCGAACTCGACGAGGAGATGGTGTACGAGTCGCGGGTCGGCGACGTCTTCACCCTCGGCACCTCCTCCTGGCGGATCGAGGACATCACCCACGACAAGGTCCTCGTCTCGCCGGCTCCCGGCGTCCCCGGCAAGCTGCCGTTCTGGCACGGCGACTCCCTCGGCCGCCCGCTGGAACTGGGCCGCGCCGTCGGCGGCTTCCTGCGCGAGCTCAGCGGCCTGGCCCCGGAGACCGCGACCGAGCGCCTGCACAGCGCCGGTCTCGACGCCTGGGCCGCCTCCAACCTGCTCGGGTACCTCGCGGAGCAGCGGAAGGCGACCGGCCACCTCCCGGACGACCGCACCATCGTCGTGGAGCGCTTCCGGGACGAGCTCGGCGACTGGCGGATCGTCATCCACTCCCCCTTCGGCGCGCAGGTCCACGCCCCCTGGGCGCTCGCGCTCGGCGCCCGCCTCGCCGAGAAGAACGGCCTGGACGCCCAGGTGATGCACGCCGACGACGGCATCGTGCTGCGGCTGCCCGACGCCGACCTGATGGACTTCCCGGACCCCGACGCGCCGCTCGGCCCGCCGTCAGCCTCGGACGAGGCGCCGATCGGCGCGGACGCCGCCGTGTTCGACCCGACCCAGATCGAACAGACCGTCACCGACCAGGTGGGCGGGTCCGCGCTGTTCGCATCCCGCTTCCGCGAGTGCGCGGCCCGCGCCCTGCTGCTCCCCCGGCGCAGCCCCGGACGCCGCACGCCGCTCTGGCAGCAGCGCCAGCGCTCCGCACAACTCCTGCAGGTCGCCAGCGAGTTCGGGTCCTTCCCGATCGTCCTGGAGGCGGTCCGCGAGTGCCTGCAGGACGTCTTCGACGTGCCGGGACTGGTCGAGCTGATGGGCGACATCGAGTCGCGCCGGGTCCGTCTGGTCGAGGTCACCACCCCCGAGCCGTCGCCCTTCGCCCGCTCCCTGCTCTTCGGCTACGTCGCCCAGTTCCTCTACGAGGGCGACTCGCCGCTCGCCGAACGCCGCGCCGCCGCGCTGGCGCTGGACTCCCGGCTGCTCGCCGAGCTCCTCGGCCAGGCGGAGCTGCGGGAACTCCTCGACCCCGCCGTCCTGGACGAGCTGGAGCGGGAGTTGCAGCGGCTCACCCCCGAGCGCCGGATCAAGGACGCCGAGGGCCTCGCCGACGCCCTGCGCCTGCTCGGCCCGCTCAACGCCGACGAGCTGGCCCTGCGCGGCTGCGAGCCCGACTGGCCCGGCGAGCTCGAAGCCTCCCGCCGGATCATCGACGTGCGGGTCGCGGGCGAGCAGCGCTGGGCCTCGATCGAGGACGCCGGCCGCCTGCGCGACGCCCTCGGCACCCCCATGCCCGTCGGCGTTCCGGAGGCCTTCACCGAGCCCGTCAAGGACCCCCTCGGCGACCTGCTGGCTCGGCACGCCCGTACCCACGGCCCCTTCACCGTCGCCGACACCGCCGCCCGCTTCGGCCTGGGCCCCGCCGTCGTCCACGGCGTCCTGCAGCGCCTCTCCGCGACCGGGCGCCTGGTCCAGGGCGAGTTCCGCCCCGGCGGCGCGGGCAGCGAGTGGTGCGACGCCGAGGTGCTGCGACGGCTGCGGCGGCGCTCGCTGGCGGCACTGCGGCACGAGGTCGAACCCGTACCGCCACGTGCCCTGGCCGCCTTCCTGCCGCAGTGGCAGCACCTCGGCAGCCACCGGCTCCGGGGAATCGACGGACTGCTCCGAGCCGTCGAACAGCTGCAGGGGTCGCTCGTCCCGGCCTCTGCCCTGGAGCTGATGGTGCTGCCGTCCCGTGTCGCCGACTACAGCCCGGCGATGCTGGACGAGCTCACCGCCTCCGGCGAGGTGCTGTGGTGCGGCGCCGGCGCGCTCCCCGGGAAGGACGGCTGGGTCACGCTGTGCCCCGCCGACACCGCGCCGCTGCTGCTCCCGGCTCCGCTGCCGTTGGAGCTCAGCCCGCTGCACCAGGCGGTGCTGGCGGCGCTGGCTCCCGGCTACGGCCTGTTCTTCCGTCAGATCGCGGACCAGGTCGCCCAGCAGCAGGATCTGACGCCCACTCCGCCCGAGTTGGCCGCGGCCCTGTGGGACCTGGCCTGGGCGGGGTATCTCACCAATGACACCCTGGCGCCGATGCGCGCCCTGCTCGGTTCGGGCCGCACAGCGGGATCCACCGCGCATCGCGCGCCCCGGGCGACCCCCCGTGCCCGCTACGGCTCCGGCCGTCCGGCGGTGGGCGCCGGGCGGGCCGCCTCGCTGCCGACGACAGCCGGGCGCTGGTCGATGCTGCCCGCGGCCCTGCCCGACCCGACCCAGCGCGCCCACGCGCTGGCCCAGACCCTGCTGGACCGTCACGGCGTGGTCACCAGGGGCGCGGTGCAGGCGGAGCGCGCGCCGGGCGGCTTCGCCGGGGTGTACCGGGTGCTGACGGCCTTCGAGGAGAACGGCCGCACCCGGCGCGGCTATGTGGTCGAGGGCCTGGGCGCGGCCCAGTTCGCCACCGACGGCGCCATCGACCGCCTCCGTGCCGTCCACAGTGCCGCCGAGCGCGACGGCGCCCCGGACACCGCGCCGAGCGCGGTGGTCCTCGCGGCTGCCGACCCCGCCAATGCCTACGGCGCGGCCCTGCCCTGGCCGGAGGCCCCGTCCGGCCCCTCCTCGGGGCACAAACCCGGCCGGAAGGCCGGCTCCCTGGTCGTCCTGGTCGACGGCGAACTGGTCTGCTACCTGGAACGCGGCGGCAAGTCCCTGCTGTCCTGGGCCGCGGACACCGACGCCCTGCGCCTGGCCGCCGACGCCCTCACCCGCTCGCTCCACGAGGGCGCGCTGCCCACTCTCACCGTGGAGCGCATCAACGGCGAGGCCGCGCTCACCTCACCGCTCAGCGCCCCCCTGGAAGCCGCCGGATTCCATCCCACCCCCCGCGGCCTCCGCCTGCGCCGTTGACACCGGTTTCACTCGTACGGGTCGACGACGCCGCGTGCTGTGAACCGGCAGCAGGCTCAACGTCCAGCCGCCGGCGAACATCAGGCCGATGCGCGTGTCCGCGCCGAACCCGCCCCAGAACAGACCCCACCAGCAGGCAGCGGTGACCAGTAGGGACACCACCCAACCGAGCGGGCTGCGGCGGGGAAGCCTCAGCGATGTCGAGGGCCATTTCAAGAGACGTCACCTCGCGATCCCCGCGGCGGCAGAGCAGAAGCTCCATCGTAGGCAGAAGCACCATCGTAGCTATTCCGTGACATTTCAGACAGGCGAATGTGACCTGAACGCAACGATGACCCCTCCGCAGGGGAGGGGTCATCAGGTGGATCCTTACCGGGGTTCAGGCCGCGACGACATCCATCGCGCTGGCCTTGGGCACCAGGGACGGCATCCGGTCGGGGGCGCCCGCAGGCACCGGCACCGGCTCGACCAGGACCGGGCGTACCGGCTCGCTGGCGGCCAGCTCGGCAAGGGACAGCTCGTCGCTGACCTCGCGCATGACCTCGGACATTCGCACGTCCAAGGCGTCACAGATGGCGGACAGGAGTTCGGAGGACGCTTCCTTCTGGCCGCGTTCCACCTCGGACAGGTAGCCGAGGGAGACCCGCGCAGAGGCAGAGACCTCGCGCAGGGTGCGGCCCTGGCGCTGGCGCTGCCGACGCAGCACGTCACCCAACAGACGACGGAGCAGGATCATCGGTGGCTCCCTCCTTGGACCGCGGCTCGAGACGTCACTGCCCCACCGTACCGCTTGGCCCGCGTCGCGTGCGGGGAGCCCGGTCGTGTTCACTCTGGGCTGTATCCATGGCCCCTCCCCTGCTGTTCGCGGTATGGACGCTGGAACTTCCCTGTCCATCACTTGTTCTTATGCCCGTTCGGACCACCCTCGCTAACCATCCCGACCCTCACTCCTGTTCCCGACGCCGTTCCCGGCGGCCAGTGACAGGACCCTTCCCAGCAGGTCGAGCGCGCCCTCCACGGACCCTTGCCGGATTCTGGCACGCCCCTCCGACAGTGCGAGCGAATTCGTCGATAGTCCGTCCGGACCGGCCACGGCAACGTATACGGTGCCAACCGGCTGCCCGTCCTGGGGCTCGGGCCCGGCCACGCCCGTGGTCGCCAGGCCGTAGTCCGCGCCCATGAGGCGGCGCACTCCTTCGGCCATCTGCGCGGCAACCTCCGGGTCCACCGCGCCCCGTGCTGCGAGGAGGGCCCGGTCCACGCCGAGCACCGACGCCTTGAGGTCGGTCGCATAGGCGGTCACCGATCCGCGGAAGCAGCGCGAGGCGCCGGGCACGGCCACGAACTCGGCAGCCAGCATGCCGCCGGTCAGCGACTCCGCGACGGCGACCGTCGCCCCCAGGGCTTCCAGCTCCCGGAGCCGCAGCGCCGCCGAGTTCACCTGCCGCCCTGCTCCCTGGCGAGCCCCGCGCGGCGCAGCACGACGGCCTGCCGTACGTAGTCGAGGCCGGTCAGCACGGTCAGCAGCACGGCCAGACCCATCAGCCAGGCCCGGGCGCTCGCCAGCGGTCCGGTCAGCACCAGCACGTACATGCCCACGGCGATGCCCTGGGTCAGGGTCTTCAGCTTCCCGCCCCGGCTGGCCGGAATCACCCCGTGCCGGATCACCCAGAACCGCATCAGTGTGATCCCGATCTCACGGGTCAGGATGACGATGGTCACCCACCAGGGGAGGTCCCCCAGCGCGGACAGCGCGACCAGCGCCGTGCCCATGATCGCCTTGTCGGCGATCGGGTCCGCGATCTTGCCGAAGTCGCTGACCAGTCCCATCCGCCGGGCGAGCTCCCCGTCGAAGAGATCGGTGATCATCGCGATCGCGAAGGAGGCCCAGGCGACCGCACGCCACTTGGGATCGTGGCCGCCGTTCGCCAGCAGCAGTGCGGCGAAGACCGGCACGATCAGCAGCCGCAGCATCGTCAGGTAGTTCGGGATGTTCCAGAGACTGGGTCGGGAAGCGGCCGTCGCCTCCACCACGGGCCCGTCGCCGCCGCGGGCGGGCGGGTTCTGCTCTGCGGCGCCGCCGGCGACGCCGCCTCTGGCTCCCCCCTCGGCGCCTTGGATCACGCGCCCACCCCAACCGCGAACGCCTCCGCGATCAGATCGACGCCCTCGCTGGCCATGACCTTGGCCTCGATCAGGTCCCCGACCCTCACCCCGTCCAGCGCTCCGGTCAGCGAGGTGATGCCGTCGGTCTCCGGCGCCTGGTGCGCGGCCCGTCCGATGACCGAACCGTCCTCGTCCTCGTCGATCGACTCGACCAGGACCGTCACCGTGCTGCCGAGGCGCTCCTCCGCGCGCTGCGCGGTCATCTCCTCGGCGAGCCGGCTGATCTTGGCCAGCCGCTCCGCTACGACGTCCTCCGGCAGCTTGCCCTCGTAGGTCGCGGCCTCGGTGCCGTCCTCGTCCGAGTAGCCGAACACGCCGATGGCGTCGAGGCGGGCGTGGGTGAGGAACCGTTCCAGCTCGGCCAGGTCCTGCTCGGTCTCGCCGGGGAAGCCCACGATGAAGTTGGAGCGGGCACCGGCCTCTGGAGCCTTGGCGCGGATCTCGTGCAGCAGGGTGAGGAAGCGGTCGGTGTCGCCGAAGCGGCGCATCCGGCGCAGCACGTTCGGGGCCGAGTGCTGGAACGACAGGTCGAAGTAGGGCATCACACCGGGAGTGTTGGTCAGCGCCTCGATCAGGCCGGGGCGCATCTCGGCCGGCTGGAGGTAGCTGACCCGGACCCGCTCGACGCCCTCGATCGCGGCGAGTTCGGGCAGCAGGGTCTCCAGGAGACGAATGTCACCCAGGTCCTTGCCGTACGAGGTGTTGTTCTCGCTGACCAGCATGACCTCGCGGACGCCCTGCTCGGCGAGCCAGCGGGTCTCGTTGAGCACGTCGGAGGGGCGCCGGGAGAGGAAGGAACCGCGGAAGGCGGGGATGGCGCAGAAGGAGCAGCGGCGGTCGCAGCCGGAGGCGAGCTTTACCGAGGCGACCGGACTGTCGTCCAGGCGGCGGCGCAGGGTGCGGGGTCCGGAGACCGGGGCGACGCCGTCAGGGAGGTCCGTGATGGGCGCCTCGGGCGCCGCTGCGGTCGCGTCGGAGTGTCCGTGCCCCGGAACGGCGACAGCGCCGCTCTCGGCCGCCTGCTGGCGCTCCACGGGGCTCAGCGGAAGCAGCTTGCGGCGGTCGCGCGGGGCGTGCGAGGTGTGGTGGCCGCCGGAGAGGATGGTCTGCAGGCGGTCGGTGATGTCGGCGTAGTCGTCGAAACCGAGGACGGCATCGGCCTCCGGCAGGGCCTCGGCGAGCTCCTTGCCGTAGCGCTCGGCCATGCAGCCGACAGCGACCACAGCCTGGGTGCGGCCGTGGCCCTTGAGGTCGGAGGCCTCGAGCAGGGCGTCGACGGAGTCCTTCTTGGCGGCCTCGACGAAGCCGCAGGTGTTCACGACGGCGATATCGGCGTCTGCGGCGTCATGGACCAACTCCCAGCCGTCAGCCTCCAGGCGCCCGGCGAGTTCCTCGGAATCCACCTCGTTACGGGCGCATCCAAGCGTGACAAGGGCGACTGTGCGGCGTTCGGACATGGCGCCCAGATTACCGAGGTTTTCACGTGCGTGACGCGACCAGCCCCTCCAGGCCCACCACAGCGTCACCCAGGGGCCCGGGGAGTGGCTCCCCGAACCAGCACAGCACCGAGGTTTTCACGTGCGTGACGCGACCAGCCCCTCCAGGCCCACCACGGCATCACCCAGGGGCCCGGGGAGTGGCTCCCCGAACCAGCACAGCACCGAGGTTTTCACGTGCGTGACGCGACCAGCCCCTCCAGGCCCACCACAGCG